>JBCBSK010000064.1:0-19067 GCA_039819185.1 Pseudomonadota bacterium
GAAAAAGATCCGGACAGAGTCGGTTCCCTCACCAACCTGTTCGGTGACCGTGTCCAGCGCACTATCGACAATATAGGTGTCGTCACCCGTACTGCCTTCCATGTCGTCGTCGCCCGCACCGCCGTCGAGAAGGTCATTGCCACCCAGGCCGATGAGGGTGTCGTCACCGCCAAGGGCGGCAAGGATCGAGTCGCCAAGTACAGCAATCAGTGTCTCGCCAGCACTGGTGCCGGTGATGGTTCCACTGCCGAACGCGTCAAAGATGATGAGTCCGATATCCTCGTCGCCGGCGTCATCATCGACATAGGCGATTGCGATCCGGCCGTCATTGAGTTGGCTGATTGCCGGACGGCTCGGTGTTGACGTCCCGAACACGGAGCCGGGGATCAGGAAGGACTGCGATCGCGGAACAAAACTTGAATCGAAGAAGATCGCTTCAATCGATCCATCCGTTTCATCGGTCCAGAAGACCGCGAAGCCACCATCGTTCAGGGCGAGGACAACCGGCGCCGTATTATCGTTCGGATCTCCTGTTCCCCAGCGCCGCCCAGCGCTGGGATTTGCCAAATCGGTTACATTTGTGATCAGCGACGCGGTTGCCGGATTCGAGTCCCCATCATTGGTTCCATGAACGATAATGGAGATCTGCGGCTCGCTGCCGTCGCTCTTGACCTCCTGCCAGACACCGACGAACTGGCCACCAGCGAGGGGAGTCAGATCCGCCAATGACTCCTTGTTGACGCCGAAGATGAACTGCTGCCGACCCGAGATGTCGGTGATCGTTGCCGTGGTGTCATTGTACAACGCCGTCGCACCGAAGACATTTTGAATTGTTGCCGATGTCTCGGTGTGAGCGAAGGTGACGATTTCTCCCGTCGTCAGCTGTATAACGCTGGGTGACAGCTCATCACCGCCCTGCTGCATGAGCGTGCCCTGTTGGCGCAGGGTTTGCCCGTCTGCCGAGAGGATCTGGAAGGCAATTTGTCCAGCACCTGCGACGGTGCTGCTCTCCGCAACGGCGACGAGAATGTTGCCGTCATCGAGAACAATGATGTCGGATTGCCCGACGCCGTCGAAGTTCGAACCACTGTCTCCATCGACGGTCTGTGCGCTAGCCGAAGCCCAGGCGCTTGATAGCGCGTTGGAGGCATCGACAGAGAATTTGCGCACCTCGACAACCGGCTCCGTCGGATTCAGATCCGTGAAGCTGACGACGAAGCCGCCGTCATCGGTGGCAGCAATCGCCGGCTCGCTTTGCGTTCCAGTTGCGCCATTCGTCAGGTCGAGTATCGCGCCCGGATTGCTACCATCTGCGTCGTAGACGCGGCCCTTCACTGATCCGTCAGAAGCGTCGGCCCAGACGACGGCAATCTTTCCGCTCGACAACGTGATGATCTGGGGATCGTTTTGGTTCGTCGCGTCGGCTGTATTGACTTGAACCGGCGTAGAAAAAACGTCTGCCACCTGCAACTCCCATTCAAATCAAGGCCCAAGCCAGCTGGCCCTAGGACCTACATAACCAACACGTCTTTTCTTAAGTCAATAAACGAGTCATCACGGCCATAGTGCAATTTTGCAAAAGGGCCGTGTTCCAATAGAGCCAACATGAACTGGGATGATCTGACGTTCGTGCTTGCCGTGACCCGTGGCAAATCTTTCAATGGCGCAGCGCATCGTCTCCGCGCGTCGCATACGAGCGTGAGCCACCGCATTTCGGTGCTGGAACTCTCACCCGTATGGACCTGTTTGAGCGCGACAACACCGAATGTCGGCCAGCTCAGGTCTATCAGAAACTGTTGGATCGCGCGGTAATGCAGGCCCGTCTTCAGGTCAAGCGAGGCCGTCAGCCACTTGATTGACCGCAGGCCTAGCCCCCCTCGCCGTCCATCAGCCGTTTCACGGCTTCAGCAAGCTCGGGCAGGTTGAACGGCTTGGGCAGGAAGTCGAAGGTGGCGTCTGGATCAAGGTTTTTCTTGAACGCGTCCTCGGCGTAGCCCGACATGAACAGGATCTTGATGTCGGGCGTGCGCTTGCGCAGTTCCTTGAGAAGCGTCGGGCCGTCCATTTCCGGCATCACGACATCGGAGACCACCACATCGACTTCGCCGTCATGGGCATCGATCAGCTCAAGCGCTTCGGCGCCGGTCTCGGCGGCGAGCACGGTATAGCCGCGCGCCTTCAGGGCTTGTGTGGCGAAGGTGCGGATCGAGAACTCATCCTCGACCAGAAGAACCGTGCCATCGCCGGTCAGGTCCTTTGCAGGCTGAGCGGGCGCGGTCGCATCCGTCGCAGGCGTTGTGATCTCCGCCTCGATATGGCGCGGCAGATAGATCGAAAACGTTGTACCCTGGCCCGTCTCGCTGTCGACGAAGACATAACCGCCGGTTTGCTTGATGATGCCATAGACCGTCGACAGGCCGAGCCCGGTCCCCTTGCCGACATCCTTGGTCGAGAAGAACGGATCGAAGATTTTCTCGCGGATCTCTTCAGGAATCCCGGTGCCGGTATCGGCGACCTGGATCCGAACGTAGTCGGCTGGCGGCAGAAGGGCATTGTCGAGCGAGCGCGCTTCCTGCTCGGCAACATTGGCAGTTGAGATCGTCAATCGGCCACCGTCGGGCATCGCGTCGCGGGCATTGACGGCAAGATTGATGATCACCTGTTCGAGCTGGGTGAGGTCTGCCTTGACGGCCCAGAGATCGCGGCCGCGCTCGGCGCGGATCTCGATGCCGGCCTCAAGGAGACGGCGCAACAGCACCGCCAGATCGCCCAGCATGTCGTTGAGATAGAGCGTCTTCGGCCTGAGCGTCTGCTGACGCGAAAACGCCATCAGCTGGCGCACCAGGCTGGCCGCACGATGGGCGTTTTGCTTGATCTGGACGATACTCGAATAGGACGGATCTGTCGGCTGGTGCTGGCTGACCAGAATGTCGGAAAAGCCGATGATGCCGGTCAGGATGTTGTTGAAATCATGCGCGATTCCAGCCGCCAACTGTCCGACGGCCTGAAGCTTCGAGCCCTGGACAATCTGCTGTTCAAGCGCCTTTTGCTCGGTCACATCAAGCGCATAGACGATGGCTGCTTCGTCATCACGGTCCTGAACCGGCGACAGGAACAGCCGGATGGTGCGATCCGTATCCTCGGTCGGGTGGACATCGACCGGTGAGATATCCGCATGGCCTTCAAGGCAACGCGCGATCACGGCATCGAGCTCTTCCTCGCTTGTGTCTGACACAAGATCGGGGATCGTCGTGCGGCTGTTAGCGGACGAGATTTCCGGCAGAATGCGCATAAAGGTCGCGTTCGTCCGTCCGATTGTGCCGGACTTGTCGAGGGTCGCGATACCGAGCGGCGTATTGTTGAAGAACCGCGCAAACCGCACCTCGGCCGCCCGCAAGGGCTCGGTGTCACCGGAGCCGCGCCCCCGATCCATCACCACCGTCCGCGATGGCAGCACCTCTCCCGCCGTCGATACGGTGACTTTGTGTAACAGGCGCACCGGCATGACCCGACCGTCGGCGCGAATGAGATCGACGTCGAGCATCTGGGTCGTAGTACGGCTTTCCGCATTTGCATCCGGCGCCTTCAACAAATGCGTTACCCCGCCGGCGACCAGCGCGTTGGCCGACACATCGCCTCCGAGTGTCTCGCTGAGATCGCGGCCAAGCCATTGGGCAAGCGTCGCGTTCATCGACCGCACTCCACCTTCGCGGTCAATCGATACAAAGCCGACGGGCGCGTGGTCGAGATCGTCGATCGCGCTCTGCAGCTCGACGAAGGTGCGTTCCTGGCGGCGGCGATCATGAGTCACATCGCGGATCTGCCACAGGCTGTTACCGCGCTTTTTACCCTTGGCCTGAAGCGGGGCAACATCAACTCGGAAGAACAGCCGACCGACGCCATCACGATCGAGTGCGATGTCCTCATGATGCGGCTCACCGGTGGCCGCCGCCTGGGCCAGCCGATGGACCTGCTCCGCGCTCTGGCCGGTTCCCGAGAAGACACGCTCAACGCTCGGCACATCATGACCGTTCGCACCGGTGAGCGAGAGATAAGCGTCATTGGCCAGCAGGATCCGGCCGGCCTTGTCGGTGACGAGTGCACCAGTATCGATCGCATCAAGCACGTTTGGCGTCAGATCGTCCCTGGCGCCTTCGCCGAAGCGCATCAGTCCGATCGACAGCGCAAACAGGCTAAACACGCCGACGACCGAGAGAAGCGCCAACAGTGCGAGGATCAGCGGACGCGCCTGCTCCTGACCTAACAAGGCTAATGCCGCAGAGGTCGCAATCAGGGCGAGCGCCAGCCCGATCACTGGCGTGACCTGCCCGCCGCGCCGTTCGGCGCCCAAAGACCGGTCGTTCATGTCGATGCCCAATTCGCTCAACCGTCAACTCCGCTTCGACTTTGCACGATTCGCGTTACCAGCTTGAGAATGCGGATCTTAGGCATGGCTGGCAACGATGGGGCCACGGCCAGTGATTCAAGCGCGCCGCCAAGCGGCCCGTTCACGCTTCTGGCGCATCACAAAGCCGATAACTTCGGCAACCGCCTTGTAATGATCCGGGTGGATTGTCTCGTCGATATCAACGCTTGCATGCAACGCACGTGCTAGCGGCGGATTCTCGACCACGGGGATCTCGTGCTCCTTCGCCGTTTCGCGGATCTTCAGCGCCAGCGCATCTGTACCTTTGGCGAGGCAGATCGGCGCATCCATGCCCTGCTCGTATTGCAGGGCGACGGCGAAGTGGGTCGGGTTGGTGATCACGACGGAGGCTTCCGGCACCCGCTGCATCATACGCCTGCGGCCACGTTCAAGGCGGATCTGCCGGAGCTTTGCCTTGACGTGCGGATCACCCTCGGCCTGTTTGAACTCGTCCTTGAGCTCGCGCATGCTCATGCGCTGCTTCTTGGTCCAGGTCTGCTTCTGGTAGAGAAAGTCCATGACCGCGACGACCGTCAGAACGGCCATGACGCCCGCGAGCAGCTTCAATGCCAACCATTTGATGGCAACAGCCAGGCTCAGAATGTCGGTGGTGACAAAGCCGTCCAACCGGTCGCGTTCGGGCCAGATAATCAGCGCCATGATGGCACCGACAATGCCAAGCTTGGCGATCCCCTTGGCGAAATTCATCAGGCTCTGACCGGAAAACAGCCGCTTCAGCCCGCTGATCGGCGACACCTTGGAGAGCTTCGGCGTCAGCGGCTCCGCCGACAGCAGAAAGCCGTGCTGGACGACATTGCCGGCAATGCCCGCAATGACGAGGCAGAACAGCGGACCGGCGAAATAGAATGCGAGATCACGCAGCATCAGGCTCGCAAGGAGATGCACGCTGCCGCCATCCGACACGCCGATCTGATGGCTGTTGACCATCAGCAGTGCGAACTGTTCGGCGAGCTCGGTCGAAATCCATCCGGCGAAAGCGAAGACGACCAGCGTCGCAGCGATCATCATGAACCAGGTATTGACCTCCTGACTCTTGGCGACGTCGCCCTTTTCGCGCGCCTTTTCGAGCTTTCGTTGGGACGGTTCTTCTGTTTTTTCGGCGTCGTCTTGTTCCTCAGCCATCTACCGGTCACCCTCCGGAGATGCCGATGAAGGGCCGGATCGCATCCTCAACCCCCATCAGGAACAGGCCGAAAACCGTACCGGCGACGGCGAACAGAATGACGAAGCCGAGAAGAATGGCCGCGGGAATGCCGAGAAAGAAGATCTGAACCTGAGGCATCAGCCGCGACAGGATGCCAAGCCCGAGATTGAACAATAGGCCGAACACGATAAAGGGTGCTGCGATCTGCACACCGATCGCAAATGCACCGGCCAGAATTCTGACGCCGAGTTCGCTGGCATCCTCGACCGGCAACACCTGGCCCGGTTGAAACAGAACATAGCTGTCGCGGATCGCGGCAATGAACAGATAGTGCAGATCAGCGACCATGATCAGCGTTAGACCGGTGATCGACAGGAACGTGCCGATCAGCGCGCCTTGTGTGCCCTGGGTCGGATCGACGCTGGTCGCAAAACCGAGCCCCATCTGAAAGGCGATGGTGGAGCCGGCAATCTGCAGGCTTGCGAGGATGATCCGCGAGGTCAGACCGATAAAAAACCCAACGACCATTTCGAGGCCGAACAGAAACACGATGCCTGACGCGGTCGTCGGCAGATCGGTGAGATAAGCGCTGGCCAGCGGGAAGAACAGGATGGCCAGCCCGAGCGCGAAAACAAGCCGCATCCTCACCGGAACCGACTGGTCGCCGATGGCCGGGATCAGCATCACCATGGTACCGAGCCGGGCGAAGACCAGCATGAAGCTGAGCGCCAGTTCGGGCAGAAAGGAGACGGTCACGTGCCGCCCTCGCGCATCCTATGATCAGACGCGTCATTGTCCGATGATTCGCTCGCTGATGCGCGCCATATAGCCGCCCATGGCATGCCCCATGAACGGCAAGGTTAGAAGCGAGGCGAGAAACATGGCGATGATCTTGGGGACAAAGACCAAGGTCATCTCCTGGATCTGGGTCAACGCCTGCAACAGCGCGATCGACACCCCGACCACGAGCCCGACAATCATTAACGGGCTCGCCACGATCAGAAGCGTCATAACGCCATCGCGCGCGACATCGAGCACATCGGCTGCATCCACTTTGTGTCTCCTCAGTCGCCCGGCCTGCGCAGGCCATACATTGTGTCAGATCGGCATCCGCATGATTTCTTCATAGGCGTTGATGACACGATCGCGGACGCTCACCAGTGTCTGGATCGCGACCTCGCTCTCGGCGACCGCCGTCACCAGGCCGACCATATCGCCATTGCCTTCGAGCATGGCGGCCGCGGCGCCATCCATTTGGCCCGCCGTTGACGTCATGTCGCCGACAACCTCCTGCAGCGCTTGGGCGAAGCCTTCGCCCGCGCCTGCTTCCGGGAATGCCGCGGTTGCAGCACCGCCGACCCCCTGACCTGCGACCTGCTGGGTCGCGGTGTAGGCATTGGCCGCAGCGGAGGGTGTCGTGATCATGATATGACGTCCTCAGAGTTGGGGGGGACGGGCTTCAGGAGCGCAGGATGTCGAGCGTCCTGAGCACCATCTGGCGCGTTGTGTTGATGACATTGAGATTGGCCTGATAGGTGCGCTGCGCTTCGCGCATATCCATCGATTCGACCATGGAATTGACGTTCGGCGTCTGGATGTACCCTTGCTCGTTGGCCGCCGGGTGACCCGGCTCATAGCGCTGACCGAAATCAGACTGATCACGCAGAACAGGGCCGGTACGCACAACCTGAGCGCCAAGTTCGCGATCGAAGGTTGCGCGGAAAGTCGGTACCTTTCGGCGGTACGGATCGCCGCCGGGCTGACTGGCGACAGAATCGGCATTGGCAATGTTCTCGGCGATGATGCGCATGCGCGATGACTGCGCCCTGAGACCCGATGCCGCGACCATGATGCTCTTGAGAATATCCATGAGTTATCTCCCAAGTGCGTTGCGGAGGAGCCCGAGACCACGCTGATAGAGCGTTGTCGCCATCTGGTGGTCCATCTGGTTTTCCGCCGTTTTCATCATCTCTTCCTCGAGCACGACGGCATTGCCTTCGGGCGTGATCTCGAAACTGTCGATCTCACGGGCACGCAACGGGTCGACAGGGCCGAGCGAGGTCATATGCCCTGTTGACGTCGCAGCCAGCGTGACCCGACGCACGCCGCTGTCCTCCGGCAACAGGTTGCGAAAACTCACGGGCCTGAGATCCTGGGCGCCATAGCCGGGCGTATCGGCATTGGCGATGTTCTGCGCCAGGACCGTCTGGCGCGCTTCATGCCAGCGCATCTTGGTCTTCAGTGCCGCGAAGATCGGCAGATCTGACAACATGGCGCCCGGCCTTTCGTTAACGCTTGGGAAAAACCTGCCGGGTTATGGTTAATGGGACGTTAATCACGCTAGGTTTTCTATAGAGGCCCGCTTGAGGAAAACAGCAGACTTGCGCCCGACGGCGCTGTGCTGTTGAACCACGCTGGTCTATGGTGCCGGCAGATTCTGCCGAATACCGGCTGTGTGGGCGTTAACGGTTTGGCATACCTGATGATTGCGTTAACCAGACCAGAGTCGAATATGGGAGCTGAGTGCCGTGGAGCTTCTTGAGCAGTTGCTGGGGCGCGAGCTTGGTATGGCGTTTCGTGTCGCAACCGCCTTCGTCATCGTCTTGCTGCTGATTGTCAGCATCATTTGGATCATGCGCCGCATTGCCGGCAGCGGAATCGGCACCGGCGCACGCGGCCGCCAGCAGCGCCTTGCCGTCGTCGACTATGCTATGGTCGACAACCGCCGGCGGCTTATCCTGGTGCGGCGTGACCATGTCGAGCACCTCGTGCTGATCGGCGGTCAGACCGACACAGTCATCGAACAGAACATCGCGCGCCCTGGTTCGGTGGCAGCCGCAAACCGCAGCGAAACAACGCTCCTGTCGCCACCTGCAGGTCGCGACGATGCCGCTGTGGGTGATCTCGAACCAACGCAGGCACAGCCACAATCGGGTCCGCCTCAAACGCCACCACCCGCACCACAGATGCCGGAGCCGCCGCAATCGCCACCCGGCTGGCCGCGATCGGCCCCACAACCATCAGGCAATGGGCAAGCGCCGACGCCACAGCCGCAGTCCTTCCAGGCAAGTGCACGACAGGATCAAGCCCAGCGTCCCCCTGCAGCGCCGCCAGCACAACGCCCAGCGCCGCAACAGCCCGCGGGCATGTCGCCGCCGCAGACACCGTCCCCATCGCAGCAGGGAGCTGCACCATCGGAGCAACGTTCAGCCTTTGGATCGGGCCAAAGGCTGTCGGCCCGAACGCCACAATGGGGCAGCACAGATCGGTCGCAATCGGGCGGCCCCTTTGGACGGTTCCAGAATCTGCGCACCGGCGCAACGGCAACCGTCGGTGCAACGGCTGTGGCCGGCCAGCCGCAAGAGCCGTCCTCACCAACGCAGCCCGCAAGCGGCGATACGTCCTCACCACAAGCCCAGCCGCAAAATGGATCAATCGGCCCAGGCACGGCACAGACCAACACATTGACACCCAATATGCAGGGTCATGCGGCCGATACCGCCCCGGACACCTCAGCCAGCGCGGCGGAGTCCGCCTTCATACCCGAACTGGATTTTCTCGGTGCTCAACCACCGCAGCCGGAGACTCCCGGACCAGAGTCCAAGACATCGAATGACGCGTCATCCGATCCCTCTAAAGGCTTTCTCAGCCAGCTTGGCTCCAAGAAGACGTGACACCGGTCGGTGAATCAGATGATCTCGAAACCATCAAGCTGAGATCATCATCGCCACTGGGAGCGTCAGAGCCGGATGGGACGGAAGACAGGTATCAGCCTTTCCACGTCCTGCCAGAGCGACGGCCTCGTTAAGGTCGACAGCCCCCCGAACGCGGACAGAGAGGTCACCGGAGCGGCAGGCCAGCCGCGCTCCCGGAAGGGAACGCGTGCGACCATAGCGGCATGTGCGGGGATTGTCCTTCTGGCACTGACCGGCGCTGCACTTGCTCAGGAAATCACCATCGATTTCGCCGAGGGAACCGGCATCACCGAACGCGTGTTGCAACTTATCGCCTTGATCACGGTGTTGAGCCTGGCGCCATCAATCCTGGTCATGGTGACGTGCTTTACCCGCATCGTTGTAGTGCTGTCGCTGTTGCGCACCGCGATTGGCTTACAAACGGCACCACCGAACGGGGTTCTGATCTCGCTGGCGCTGTTCCTGACCGCCTTCATCATGGCGCCGGTCTTCCAGCAGGCCTATGACGACGGCATCCAGCCGCTGATCGATCAGGAAATCGAGATCGAGGAATCATTCGAGCTTACCACGGGGCCGTTCCGCACTTTCATGCTGAGCCATGTCCGCGAGAAGGATCTGGAGCTGTTTCTCGAACTTTCCGAAACTCCGACGCCTGAGACGCCGGAAGAAGTGTCGCTGCGCGTTCTCGTGCCGGCCTTCATGATCAGCGAGTTGCGGCGCGCCTTCGAAATCGGCTTTCTGTTGTTCGTGCCGTTCATCGTCATCGATCTGGTGATCGCCTCGATCCTGATGTCGATGGGCATGATGATGCTGCCGCCGGTAATCATCTCACTGCCGTTCAAGCTGATCTTCTTCGTGCTCGTTGATGGCTGGCATCTCGTCGCCGGCAGCCTGATCCAGAGCTATGGATAGCTAGGGTCACCTCACGAGATCTCGCACCCGATTCTGCATTCGAGACCGAGTTTGAGCAAGCTCTTGGAGCCGGTCGGCAATTTGAACTCGAAACGGCCTTAGAGCGAAATCCGATCTGATTGACTCGCGTCGATACGATCAGATCGGATGAAGATGCTCTAGACCTTGCTCAAGACTCCGCCGCTGGAGCTCGATCGTAGCGCTCGCGGTACGCTTCCAAGAACTGCTCGACACCATTGGTTCCGGCAAGCGCGCGCACCACGTCCTGGAAGGCGCGACCGTCAACCTCCGGCTGGAACGTGACGATGTCGAAGGCCTGGGCGTCAGGGCTTTGTGACATAACGTCGATGAAGCGCGATCTGAGTCGCTGCAGGCTCAACGGTTCGCCAGCGAGTGCGTAAGCAATGGCCGACCGCAGCACGACATCGCGCGTCGCATCATCAAGCATGTCCGCGCTGCGCCAAGCGTCGCCAGCAAGCGCTTCAAACGCCTCGCCGGCTTCCTGCCAGCGGTCCGAGGACCACAGGATATCGGCCCTCATACGCCGGGCTTCCGCGCTATCGATCGTTTCCAATAGCTCGATCGCCAGATTGCCACGACCAGTTTCCGATAAGGCACGCGCTTCAAGCAGAACACGCTGGACAACGATGTCCTCGGGCAGGACAGCCTGACGGCTCCTGGCAAGCACGCTCAATGCCTGTTCCGGTTTGCGGTCCATCAGGAGCACCATCGCGAGCCTTGACGCGACCTGGGCCTTGGCCGCGCCACGCAACCGGTTGTCGACCTGATGGCGTAACAGATGCGCTGCCTGTTCCAGGAGATCGACTTCGATCAACCTGTCAGACAGAGCGCGGATCACCTCATCACCGCGCCGGCCGATGGGCGTCAGTTCGCGGAAATCGTAAAACAATGACAGCGCGTCGATCGCGCCGAGTTCCTCGCGCCGCTCACCGGTGTAGAGCGAGGTGAACACCTCGGTCATATCGTCCTGGATGGCTCGCGTGATCGGTGATTCCGAAGCGGCGATCGTCGCCGCCTTCATGACTTCGAAGGCACGCTGGTAGTCAGCGTCACGGGCATAAAGCTGCGCCAGCGTGCGGAGCGTTTCGAGCTCTATATGATCACCGCGCCAGGCGACCGACAGACTTTCAAGCTCCCGGACCGCATCGACCGGATCGATGCCGTCGCGGTCAATCAGAAGGCGTGCCCGGCGGAGTTTCGCCTCGATCCCGACCTGGCGATCGCCATCTCGGATGACCCGATTGTAGGCAACGAGCGCGTCCTCTGGGTTTTCCAGCCTTTCGGCCAACCGGCCACGCAGCAGGAGAAGCTCATCAACCATTTCATTGGTCGCAAGATCTTGCGCTCGGGTCAGGGCATCATAGGCCGTTTCGAGATCGTTGAGTTCGAGTGCAGCGCGTGCCGACGCCAGGCGGAACTGACGCTGGCGGCGGCTGGGATAGCTCGCGATCACCTGCTCGCCAATGGCGAACTGTGCAAGTGCCTCGGCATTGCGGCCGAGTGAACTCATAACCAGGCCACGCCACAGGGCAGCATCGGGGCTGTCGGTCAGGAGGCGGTTGCTAAGGTCGCGCAACGCGTCGTCATGGCGGCCGAGAAGCGCACGAGCCACACCGGCCAGCGCATGAAACGTCGGGTCGGTCCCGATGAGCTCGTCCTCGGCCATGGCAAGCCGCATCAGCCCGAGCGCTTCGGCGGCCAGGTCGTTGCTGAGATAGACTTTGGCAAGATCGATACGCGCCCGGCTACGATCATCGGGTTCGGACGTCGCAATCTTTGCAATCAGGAAGTCGCGACGGCGGCGATAGTCGTTCGGGTCGTTCGGAATCTCATCATCACGCAGCGCGATGAAGCCAACCCGTCCGACAGACTGAAGACTGGTCGCCCCTTGTAGTGACGGCCGCCAGGAATCGGCCGACAGCGACAGCCCCGGATCGCGGACGATCTCGACGACATTCTGCTCAACGAACACCGAGATGTCGTCTGCCTTGGGCCGAATTGCCAGGCCGTGGGCTGTCTTCAAGAGATCCAGTTCGACCAGGCTATGGGACTTGAACAGGCTCTGCGGCGGACCGTTCGCAACGAGCACGATCAGTGCACCGCCCGACAGTGTGTCGGTGATCTCGTACCGCCCCGCGACGCCTTCGAGCTCAACCCGCATCAGCGCGCCATGTTCCGGCGTAACGCTGCGCTCGACAACCAATGGACGCGCCGGCTCCAGGATCAAGTCACCAATGGTGACCATCCAAGATGTCCCATCCATCGCCGCGTTGGTGAGAAATCGCCGTAACAGACGCAGCTTGACAATCTTCAGCGTACCCTGGGTCTCGACGGAAACATCGCCGACGATTCCGGCCAGGTCGGTCCGGAGGGCGCGAACATCGAGCTCGTCCGGCGTGTCAAAGACCAGCCAGAGATCTCCGTGACGCTCGAACACAGCGGCCGGTGTCTGGTGGGAGAAGGGGAATTCGAGCCGTACGCTCCCGCCGAAACGCCGGGCCTCGGCACGCGTCGAGCCGCCTGCATGCGGTTGCACACTCGCCGACGGTAGCGCATCGGGCGCTGCTGCCGGTTCAGCCGCAGCATCGACCGCGAGGTCATCATCGTTGGCGGCAAGCTCTTCTTCCGTCGGCATGTCCGGGCCAGCACCCGGTTCCGGTGTCGGATCGGGCGATGACGCAGATGGATCAGGAGGCACGGGCGTCACCGGGGGTGCAACGGGCATGTCCTCGCTCACCGAACCGATCGGCGTTTCCGCCACTGCAACAGCGCCGGGGGCGGCTACCGCAGGCTGCGTGTCCGCAACCGGCTCTTCTTGATCGTCGCCGATCGCGATCAACTGCCCCCCGCCCTCGGGATCGGGCGGACGTGGCAAGTCAGGGCGGAACACCTCTTCGCCGGCCTGGGCCGCATTGACAGTGGTACGGTCGACAATATCGACGATGTAGCTGTCGCCTTCGGCAAAGCCACGAACGTCGGCGGTCGGGTCGATAACGAGTTCGACGACGGTACCGTCCTCACCTTGTTCCGTCGACATATCGAGAAGATAGACTGGGAATTGTGGGCGGATCCGGCCGATTGGCACCTGCCCCCATCGCGAGAACGCGATCTGAACCCGATCACCGTTACGACTGATCGCTCCTTCGATCACGTCATCCCAGACGAAGGCGAGCCTGGTGAAGGTCGGCTGCTCCAGAAGCCTGAGACTGATTTGCGGGGCGCGCCGGATCGCGGCGTCACGCTCGCGGTCACGGCGCGCCTCTGCTTCAAGCTCAGCCATACGCTGCAGTTCATCGATAACGTCTTGCGGAAGGCCCGGTGGCGGGCCGCTCCACGACATCGGTAGAAAATCGACAAACAACCGGTTGCCAGCTTCCATCGTGTTGATGGTGACGGTCTGGCTCAGCGCGAACCGCAAGCCCCGGCCATCGGGATCGGCCCGGGCGGCACTGATATAGCCGGGTATGTCGTCGGGAACGAGCGCCACCGCAATATCATTCGAGATATCAACCGGCTCGCCGAAGCTCAAAACGACAACGCCGGTCGACGTCTTGACCTCATACTCGGGCAAGTCCGTGAAGGTCAGGACAATTCGACCGTAGCCATTCTCGCTACGCGCTTCGACACCTTCAAGTGCCCACGCCTGACCGATGCCCGCGACGACCAACAGCAAGAGGGCCAGCGCCATTGGCGCCACGCCAAGCACGCGTGCGATCTGTCGCCAGCGCCAATGTCCGGCCTCGTCTGATCGACGTCTTGCCACGAGAGGGCCGTCCTATACGCAACACTCTTCCACACGGGCGCTCGACCGAGCGCACCAGTCCACGTCGCGATCATAGGAAACAGCCCGTAAATGGCGCCTTAAGCGCAGCGACATTACCAGCGGATACTGATTATTTGATTCTGTTTCAGATCACGAATTCGGCTCAGTCCCGATGATCTCGGGAAGTGCCTGTTCAAGCGTCGGCACCTGCTGGGCGAAGCTTGCCAACGCGACCGTGAGCTGCTCAGCACGTTCCGGCGTCATCGCAGCAAGAATTTCCGCCATGGTGCGAGCGTTGATCCGGCTCGCGACCTCCACCAGGACCGGAAGATCCAGCCGGTTGAAGACCTCCGCCGCGTCTTTCGGCTTCATCGCCTCATAAATGGTGATGAGATTGGCAAGGCGCTCGTCGACCTTGGCACGCTGGGTATCTTCAGCCGCGTTAAGCCGCTCCTCGATAGCGCGGAGTTCGGTGAGCCGCTCCTCAATGCGCTCCTCTGCCGCCTGCAGCAGATTTTCACGCAGATCGAGTTCACGCTCGCGCTCTTCAAGCAGTTGACGACGTTCGCCAAGTCGTTCGAGCAATAGCCGTTCGGCCTGCTCGTCCGGTGCCGTACCATCCTCAAAAATGATCTCGGGATTGTCCATCGCCGCCGTCTCAGCAGCGGTATCGTCCTCAGAGGCTGTTGTCTCGGCGTCCGGGGGCTGGACGGCCTCTTCTTGGGTCTGCTGGTCTTGCGCGATCGCCAATCGCGCCCCGCTCAACGCGGACGGATCGCCGCTCACCAGACCAATCAACTTGAGACCAGCAAGGGCCGCCACAGCACAGGCAACAAGAGGCAGGAACCGAACGTCTCGGATCACCTAATGTCCCCCGCAAGCGCCTTGAGATCACGCGCCAGATCCAGCGTCGACGAGCTGGTGCGCCGATAAGACGATGGCGACACATCATGCGCTTCGCCGGTGCTGCGATGATCCATCAGATCATCGGCAACGCCCGCGTCGCTTCGAGCTGCCGACACGATCCGCGTGACGCGGTCGATCACCGTTTCGCCCGCCCCGATCTGGTCCGCCAGCCTGCGGGCCAGCGTATCGCCCTGTTTCAGCTTGAGGCCCAACCGCTTGTCCGTTTCGGACGAGACCTGCTTGAGCTCGATGATGGCACGCTGCGCCTGATCGGTCGCGGCCAACAATTCGCTGATCGTGTGGCGCATCGCCTGCTCACCATTTCTGAGCCGCGCCAGGCTGCGGTTGAGCAGGACGCAATAGGCCAGCGTGAGCAGGAGCAGCGCAATGACGAGACTCTCGATGATCAGTCCAAGCATGGGCTAGCTCCTCTCTCCATTGACCATGTCGGCGTTTTCGAACTGCGCCAAAGTCATCTTTGGCCGCCTCAGACGGCTTGCGACGCGCACCGCGATCCGGTCGCCATGGCGACCCGCGACCGCGTCGGCGATTTCGACATCGCCGCATTTCAACAGGATCGGCGCATCCGTCCCGACATCGAGTGGAATGGTCTGCCCGACATGCAGGTCCAGCGTCTGGCGCAGCGGCAAATCCAGTTCCGCCAGAACCGCATTGAGATCGACCTGAGTCGCATGGAACTCGGTCGCCAAATGGCCTTCCCAGATCGGGTCACGACCGAACTTTTCACCCATGAACATCTGCAGGAGAAGATCGCGGATCGGCTCGATCGTCGCATAAGGCAACAGGATTTCGAGACTGCCGCCACGGTCTTCCATGTCGATCCGCAGACGAACGACAATCGCAGCATTGGCCGGTCGGGCGATGGCCGCAAAGCGCGGATTGGTCTCAAGCCGCTCTGTCACAAAATCGACCGGAGACAATGGCGCGAAGGCCTGCTGCGCATCTTCGAGCACCACGTCGACCATCTGATGAATGAGATTGGTCTCGATCGTCGTATAGGGCCGGCCCTCGACACGCATGCGCATCGGCGCCCGTCGCCCACCGAGCAGCACATCAACCATCGAATAGATCAGGTTGGATTCGACCGTGACCAGGCCATAATTCTCCCACTGCTCGGCTTTGAACACCGCCAGGATCGCCGGCAAAGGAATCGAATTCAGATAGTCGCCGAACCGGACCGAGCGCAGGGTTTCAAGCGAAACATCGACGTTGTCGGAGGTGAAGTTCCGCAAGCTCGTGGTCATCAACCGGACAAGCCGGTCGAAGATGATCTCAAGCATCGGCAGACGCTCGTAAGAGACCATCGTCGAATTGATAATCGCGCGAATGCCTTTGCGGTCGTCGCCATCGAGATCATCGGCGTTGAAGCCGAGCAGATTGTCGATCTCGTCCTGATTGAGGACACGCTCGGCGCCGCGTTGGTCTTCCTCGGACTCTTCCCCCGGACCATCAAGCATCGCGGCCCATTCGGCCGCCATGGCATCGCCGTTCTCACCGCCCTCGGCCGCCATCTCCTCGTCACCGATGGCAGCGCCCCAGGCGGCGGCGAGATCGTCCTGATCGGTATCCTCGTCCGACATCCGTGCGCTCCTACTGAACCAGGATTTCGCGGAACAGGACGCCGTTGATCTCGGCCGGATAGATCGCGATGTTGACGCGCCGGGTCAGTTCTTCTTTCAGCCGGTGCACACCAGCCGACCCTTCAAGGTCGGTGGAACGCAATTCCCGCAGATAGACCTGGAACGCGTCAAGCACGCGCGGCATGACCGGTTCGATGAGATTGGTGTCGGAGCGGTCACGCAATTCGAGCGACACATTGATGCGCAGATATTGCGCCCGTTGATCGGCCGAGCTCAGATTGATCGTCATCTCCGGGAGATCATAAAAGATCGCCGGCCGTCGCTGCTCTCCGTCAGGACCGACTTGAGGTTCCGTGCCACCGACAAAGAGCATCGCGCCGCTTCCCACGGCCGCAAGCAAAGCCAGACCACCACCACCGAACATCACCATTCTGCGCAGCTTGGACTTGTTGGCCGCCGCCTTCTCGGCATCGGCCATCTCTTCGATATTGTCGAAATCCGGCTGGTCTTCTTCAGCCATCACCGTGCCCCATCGCCGTTGCGGCCCGACACCACACGCCTTGCGTGCAATCAGCCACGCGCGGCATCATTGTGTTGTGTCAACAGTCTTAGACGGCCAAGCGTTAACAAATGGTTTCGGTGTTAACGAAGACCGGCAGGTCTTGCCGGGGACAGGCCGCAAATCTGCCGGTCGGAAACGCTACATGGTAACCAAGAAAGATACTCAAATATCTGCCAAGAAACGACTTTCTCTCTTGGCACGGCATCTGCTTGGTTAATCGCGAACAGCGCGTCCAAACCGTGTGCGCCGTTCATGGGAGCACTTCAACGGTTAACGGACAAAATGGAAAACGCCAGCCTCATCAACCTGTCGAGCCAGGTTGCACTCAGACGGCAACTTGATGTCGTCGCCAACAATCTCGCCAATCTGAACACATCCGGCTTCAAAGCCGAGCAGATGATGTTCGAAGAATACCTAATGCCGGTGGCGGAGATGGATATGCCGCGCCGTCGCGATCGACCGATGTCCTTCGTGCACGATCTCGCCACCGTCCGGAGCTTCGAGCCCGGGCGGATGCAGCCGACCGACAATCCCTTTGACGTTGCAATCGAAGGCGATGGCTGGTTCGTCGTCCAGACACCCGACGGGGAGCGCTACACGCGCAGCGGCAACTTCACGATGTCAACCGAAGGCGACCTGATCACACCAGGCGGGTATCCGGTGATGGGCGCCAATGGTCCGACACGCTTTGGCCCCGATGACAGTGACATTCTGATCGGCCGCGACGGCACGATTGCCTCCAACCAGGGCGAGATCGGCCAGCTTCGCGTGGTCCGGTTCGAGACCAATATGGACCTGGTCCCAGCCGGCGACACGATGTTTGAAACCGATGCCGATCCCCTGCCCGCGGCCAATGCCCGGGTTCAGCAGGGCATGCTGGAACGCTCGAACGTCCAGCCGATCATCGAGCTCAGCCATCTCATCGAGGTAACCCGGGCCTATGAGTCCTCGGTGTCCAATCAACGCCGCCTCGACGATCTGAGGCGCGATGCCATCAACACACTCGGCCGGATGCCGAACTAAGGACTGAGGGGAGCAACGCCATGCAAGCGCTTTACATCGCCTCGACCGGCATGATGGCCCAAGAGCTGAATGTCGAAGTCATTTCCAACAACATCGCCAATATGCGCACGACGGGCTTCAAGCGTCAGCGCGCCGACTTCCAGGACCTGCTCTATCAGAACCTGCGACGTGCCGGCACGGTGACGTCGGATGCCGGAACGCTGGTGCCGGTTGGCGTTCAGGTTGGCTCGGGCGTCAAGACCGTCGCAACGACTCGGATCATGAGCCAGGGCAATATCCTCCAGACCGAAAAAGAGCTCGACATCGCGATCCGCGGCGAGGGCTTCTTTCAGATCGAGCTCCCTGATGGCCGCACTGGCTACACGCGTGACGGCAGCTTCGCGCGTGACGATGAGGGGAATCTCGTCACCATCGACGGCTATCTCGTCCAGCCCGGTATGCAGATCCCGGAAGACGCGATCTCGGTCGCGGTGTCAAACACCGGCCAGGTCCAGGTACAGCTTGCCGACCAGACCGAGCCGCAAGATGTCGGCCAGCTTGAGCTGGCCCGCTTTGTCAACAAAGCCGGTCTGGAAGCGATTGGCGACAATCTCTTTCTCGAGACCGATGCCTCCGGCGCCCCGCAGACCTCCAACCCCGGCGATGTCGGCTTTGGGGATCTGCAGCACATGTATCTCGAACAGTCGAACGTGAACCCGGTCACAGAACTGTCCGACCTGATCGCCGCCCAGCGCGCCTATGAAATGAATGCGCGGGTCATCTCAGGCGCCGACCAGATGATGTCGGCCGTGGCGCAACTGCGCTGATGGACTGGCTTAAGGAAGGCGCCGCATCATGACACGTTCAGACCCCGATATCGCCGGGCTGCAAGACGATTTCGACCGCCTGCTCGGCGCCGATCTCGGCAGTCTCGTAACTGTCGCCGCAAGCCAGCGCGGGCCCCTGCGCCGTGCAGCACGCAAGACAGGACGTCACGCGCTTCGGCTCCTGCGA
>JBCBSK010000065.1:0-18876 GCA_039819185.1 Pseudomonadota bacterium
AATTCTGGTTGACATCACGCCGCGCATGGATCCGCGCGGTGTGTCGAAGATCACCGGTTTCATGCGCGAAAATCTCGAAGAAGGGTTCGCAACCGCTTCCTGTGTGGCAGATAGCTGCGGATCGCATCCGCCGCCTCGTCCAGCGTTGCGAACCCTTCTTCGAGATTTTCGCGCATGAAACCGGTGATCTTCGACACACCGCGCGGATCCATGCGCGGCGTGATGTCAACCAGAATTAGCCGGGAAAACGCGTGCTGGTTCGTGTCGAGTTGAGCAATCAGCCCAGCGATCCCACCGAGCGACGCCCCAACCAGCGATGGCGCCTGGCCAGTGTTGTCGTGCACCTGAGTTGCAAGCTCCGCAGCATCACGAGCGAAGTCGAAGAAGCGATAGGCGCCCTCTTCCGGCCAGTCGCTGTCACCATGGCCGCGCTGGTCGACGGTGATCGCCAGGCAGTCTGCCTGCGCTAAAGCTGCTGCGGTACGGTCCCAGGCGCGGCGCGTTTGACCGCCGCCATGCAAGAGAATGATGGGCGCACCCGTTTCGGGACCGTGATGGTCCGCCACAAGCCCGTCGCCATCCGCACCGGAATAGCGCTTCCTCCGCCGTTCACTCATGCCGCGGCCTCGACCTCGTCGTAAAATCCCAAGACACCCTGCTTGTAGACCTTGTCGCCCACCGCACGGTTGTGGTCGCGATTGGGAATATCGAGCACCAGCGAGCCGGGCAGTGCCTCTTGCAACACACGCGCCGGCCCGGACACCTCGTCCTTGGTGCCGACCGCGATCAGGATCGGCACGCCGGATGTCGCGACCTTCTCCGGCGCAATCGGCGGCCGGCCAGACCGCATACACGCCGCGAGCGCCCGCAGATCCCCACCTGTCTGTTCGGCGAACAGGCGAAACATCCGGCCGGTCTGGTCTGCAATCACGTCGACGCTTGGCGCTTCAAGCGCATGAGCCACATTATCGCTACCATCGAAACCGTGGATCATCGCCCCACCGAGGCCACCGAACACCGCGCTCGCCATGCGGTCAGCATGCGTCATGGTCAGAAAGGCCGTGATCCGTGCGCCCATCGAATAGCCCATGACATGGGCACGGGCGACGTCGAGGTGATCGAGCAGTCTGGCGGCGTCCTCGGCCATGATATCGGCGCCATAATGTGCCGGATCATAAAGCTTTTCGCTCGCGCCATGGCCTCGATTGTCGATCGCGATCACGCGCCGACCAGACTTGGTCAGCGCGTCAAACCAGCCTGGATAGATCCAGTTGACACTGTGATTTGAGGCAAAGCCGTGAATCAGCAAAACGGGTGGGAGATCGAGACGTGTGGTCTCATCAGATATGTCGCCGGTGTCGACATAAGCGATGCGGACGCCCGCACTGTCGAATTGATGGTGCTGCATAACGGTCGGTCTATGGTCAGCACGGGTCCCAGTCAACGGCTTGCCGGCATGGCACATAGGCGTTCTCTCCACGAGTCACGCACAGACCATAGGCCACATTGACCCGATCGCGGCGGCGTGTATGGTCCACACGTCGCGACCGCAAATCGAGGGCGGAGACGGAGCAATGGCAAGTCTGGGCACGCCCCATTTTCACAATTCCGGCGGTCATGAGGTGGTCGAGATCGGCGCCAAGAAATTCAAGTGCATGGGAGCGCTACCGCCCTTCGACCATCCACATGTCTTCCTCGACATGGGCGACGAGAACGAAATCATCTGTCCCTATTGCTCGACGCTTTACCGCTACAACGCGACCCTGACATTTCATCAGGCCAGCCCCGAGGACTGCGCGGCCGCGTGACCGGCAGCGTGTCCGCCTCACCGATGTCCGCGATCGACTCGGGCCGTGTCCGGCATGGCTATATCGGAATCTGACCCCACCAAGAGCGACGGCCAGATCATCGCCATTGCCGGCGCTGGTATTGGCGGGCTAACGCTCGCATTGGCGTTGGCGCAGAAGGGCCTGCGCCCGATCCTGGTCGAGCGCACACCGACATTCTCCGAAGTCGGCGCAGGCATTCAGCTGTCGCCAAACGCAAGCCGCATTCTGATCGATCTCGGCCTCGCCGGCGCACTGGCCGACAAAATCGTGGAACCGGACCTTCTGTCGGTGCGCCAGGGCCGCAGCGGCAATCTGTTGAGTTCGGCGGCCCTGAGGCCCGGACTACGGCAGCGCTATGGCGCTCCGTTCTGGGTGGTACACCGCGCCGATCTCCAGTCCGTTCTGGTTGAGGCCGTCAAGGCCGCGCCGGAGATCACGCTTCTGACCGGGCGGCGGGTCACCGATTTCGCGGTGCATGGCAAGGGCGTAACGGTGATGACGACACCGTCCAACGGGCGTCAGGAACGGTATGATGACATCCGCGCCCGAGGGCTCGTCGCAGCCGATGGCATTCAATCAGCAATCCGCCAGAAGCTCGTGCCAGGGACGCGCATGCGCCCCTCGGGGCAGATCGCGCTGAGGACGGTCGTAGAGACCCACGCGCTCGGCAGCAGCCCGGTGATCCGCGATATCGGCCTGTGGCTGGGTGCCAAGCGTCACCTGGTCCACTACCCCATTCGCGGCGGCCGCGCGCTCAATATCGTCGCCATCGCGCCGCGCCGCCGCGACGACAATCCCGACGATGGACCGATCAGCCGGCGCGACGGTGCGTTGCGCTTTGCAGACTGGTGCCCGGCCGTGCAGGACCTGCTGGCGGCCGTCAGCGAGTTCACACTCTGGCCGCTAGGTGACATTGATCCGCTGCAGGAGTGGTCGAAAGGTCCGGTGGCGCTTCTGGGGGACGCCGCACATGCAACCCTGCCCTTTCTTGCGCAAGGAGGTGCCATGGCGATCGAGGACGCGGCCTGTCTCGCCGGTCATCTTGCAAGCTCTGTCGATGTCGAGGCAGCCTTTGCGGCCTATGCACAGGCACGCATTGCCCGCGCCCATCGCATCCAGCGCCACTCCCGCCGCAATGGCCGAATCTACCACATGGGTGGCTATACGGCCGCGGTACGTGATGCTGGCCTGATCCTTATGGGCGGCAACAGCCTGGTTAAACGCTATGACTGGATTTATCGCCACCGGGCAGTGCAAGGATAGGCGCTGGCTCCAACACGCTGCCCTCACGACAGTCGCTGCTCTTTGGGACCCCTGCCGTGACCGACGTTTTCATCAGCTATTCACGCCAAGACCAAAACTCGGCGGAAGCGCTTGCTGCGACGCTTGAAGCGCAAGGGCTCAACGTGTTCTGGGATGGCCATCTCGTCGCCGGCGAGCGCTGGGATGAGCGGATCGACGAGACATTGAACGCTGCGAAGGCAGTCGTCGTCTTATGGTCGGACACATCGGTGCGCTCGCGTTGGGTGAAAGACGAGGCATCGGTGGGCGTCGACAAAGGCAATCTCGTGCCGATCGCGCTTGCCGGCACAATACCGCCCCTCGGCTATCGGCAGATCCAGGCCTTCGCGATCGATCGTCCAGGCAAACTCGCAGACCCAGCAACGCTTGAACCGATCCTTCGGCGCATCGAAGAGCTAACGGGACTGGACTATCAACCCGATGATGTGGCCATG
The DNA here is from genome assembly GCA_039819185.1 of Pseudomonadota bacterium. Taxonomy (GTDB): domain Bacteria; phylum Pseudomonadota; class Alphaproteobacteria; order Rhizobiales; family Tepidamorphaceae; genus JBCBSK01. Next base: position 3,566 of record JBCBSK010000065.1, read on the forward strand.
ACGACACCGCCAAAGCGGCGCGTGTGGCCCATCGCAGCCGCCAGCCTCGCCCTTGTCGGCACTGGCCTTGGCGCCGGTGGTTGGCTGTATCTTGGCGGATGGCATGATACGCGGTCCGCAGGGCCATCGCTCTCCGATACACCGCCCGCGGCCGTTCTAACGGAAACCGCAACCCTTGCACCCGGGACCGTATTTCGCGATTGCGATGTCTGTCCGCAAATGGTCGTGGTGCCGGCTGGTCAAGGTGTTGTCGGTGCCTCGCTCGAAGACATTCGCGACGGCGCCGCAGGCGACCAGACACCGCAACATGGTGTCGTCATCCCGCGACCGTTCGCCGTATCAATCGCCGAGATCACGGTCGCCGAATACCGCGCCCTGGCAGCGACGTCGAGCCTGCCGCCGCCGGACACATGTAATGTGTTTGTGGAGGGGCAGCTCGGATCACGCGCTGGATATTCTTACGAGAACCCGGGCACTCCGGCGCGCGACACCGACCCCGCAACCTGCGTGAGCTGGCAGGATGCTCAGCACTACGCCGAATGGCTCGCCGAACAAACCGGCCTACCCTATCGGCTGCTAAGCGAGGCCGAGTGGGAGTATGCTGCCCGCGCCGGATCAGAAACCCGGTTCTCGTTTGGCGACGATCTCGAAGACATCTGCACGCATTATAACACCGCGGATGAAAGCGCAGGCGCCGACCATCCCGGCTGGCAGACGGCACCTTGTAACGACGGCCATGCAGGCATTGCGCCCGTCGGAAGCCTGGCGCCGAATGCGTTCGGCCTTTACGACATGATCGGCAATGCGTGGGAGTGGACCGCGGACTGCTGGAACGAAACCTACAATTCGGCACCGATCGATGGCAGCGCTTGGCTCGAAGGCGATTGCGATCGGCGCGTGGTACGTGGTGGTGGCTGGGACATCCCACCGCGCGATGTGCGCTCCAGCCTGCGCGGCAAACTTCCGACCGATTTTCACCATGGCTTCTACGGGTTCCGGGTCGCCCGCGATATGTGATCGCCTCTTATGGAGACACTGACCGTCGCGAAACTGCCGTGTGCTGACCTGCTGCCGGAAAATCTTGAGCCAGGTGGCCCAAAGACCGGCAGCAGATCAGGACGTCTCACAGGGCGAACATGCACTCGAAAGCGTTCGACAGATTCAATAATCCTTGGTGCAATGGATCAAAGACGATTGCGGTTGCTGCGCCAAGCGATGGGAGCCGGTTGGTCTTGCAGTCGCGGAGCTGGCGCGTCGGGGCAGTAGTCCATATCCTCAACCCAAAATGGCGATCGGATACACCGCAAGGCACCTTCAGTGGGATGATCGATCTCTTGGAACAGCGCAACGTCGGTCAGGTGGTCGTCATTGAGAAGATCGCTCAACGCATTAACCGGCGTGCAAGGGATGTCGAGTGCCTCAAGTGCCTTTAGCCACTCCGCCGTACTACGGCTTGGCATGATCTCGGCGATAACAGCGTAAAGCTCGTCAACTCTTTCGCTGCGCGCCGAGGCATCTAACACCCAATCGGCACCAGCGAGGTCTTGACGCCCGATGAAGGTCAGAAAGTCGACCCAGTGCCTATTGTTGTAGGGAAGTAGTGCAATATAGCTGTCCTTGGTGGCGAACGGCTTGCGGTTGGGCGACATCAACCGATCATAGCCAATGCCCCCCTCGGCCGGAACAAAGGTCTCCCCCGCCAATTGCTCGGCCATGGCGAAAGAAGCTAGGCCTTCGAACATCGGCACTTCAATAACGCTGCCCTGCCCGCTGTTCAGCCGATGAACAAGGCCCGCCAGGACAGCCAGCGCGAGATGTAGCCCGCCAACCTTGTCGCATATCAAGCTTGGAACGAACCGTGGCGCGCCGTCCTGCGTCTGATTGAGGTCGGCGATGCCCGACGCCGCCTGAATAATGTCGTCATAGGCGGGCTTGCCGGCATTCCGTCCCCGGCTGCCGAAGCCCGGGGCCGTGCAGTAGACAAGGCCCGGATGTGATTGCCGAAGACTTGCAGGATCGAGACCCAGCCGCTCTGCGGCAGCGGGGCGCATGTTGTGCACAAGGACATCGGCTGTATCCAACAGCGCCTGAAACCGCTCGAGATCGGCAGCATCCTTGAGGTCCAGCGAGACCGACCGCTTGTTGCGGTTGAGGTTGAGAAACCCTGCCCCCATCCCGGATGACCTGGCCGGCTTGGCATGGCGAAAGATATCGCCCGACGGAGGTTCGACCTTGATCACGTCGGCGCCAAAATCTCCTAGATATTGCGTCGCAATCGGGCCTAGAACGACGCTCGTTAAATCGAGCACACGGACGTCTTTGAGGAGAGTGTACACGACCGAGCCTCCATCACGGCATCAACCGACAGGTCCAATGCTACGAATGCTGCGCTAGAGCATGCTTTCGAAAAACACCCACGATTTTCGGAGTAAAAACCATTAAATCAATGGCTTATAGCACTGTAATCGACCGGATTTTCAGCGAACAATACGCTAAGTGGGGATGATCGCCATCGCTTCGACTTCGATGAGATATTCGGGTTGGGCAAGGGCTTGCACGCCAACCCAGGAGGATGCCGGCGGGTTCTCCGTTCCGAAGACATCAACAAGAACCTTCGCGATCAGATCCGCTTCGGCCCCTGACTGAAAGTCGACAATCCAGAACCGCAGGACCTGGATATCGTCGGGCGTCCCGCCCGCTGCTTCCAAGGCGACGAAGACGTTGTCGAGGGTTGCGCGAAACTGGGCTTCGCGGCCCTCGGCACTGCAGCTCTCATTGGCGTCCCATGGCACCTGGCCAGCGATGTGAACGATCGTGCCCGGCGGGGACATGACGACCTGTGAAAAGCCCCAGGGGCGGCTGTTGAAGAGTTGTGGCGGCTGCAATGTCTTACGCGGCATTCGATGCTCCGTTGCGCCTGATAGATGGAAGGGCGATGACGCTGGCACCTTTGATGCCAGGGTCACAGCATCAAACGAACCCTAGGCTCCGCGATAGTACTGCTGCGACGAACGCCGCCACGACCGGTGCTGCAACCGGCACCCAAGCATAGCCCCAATCGGAATCGCGCTTGTCGGCGATCGGCAGGATCTGGTGAGCAATCCGCGTTCCGAGATCGATGCCGTAACCACACGCTGTCTGGCCACCGGTTGCGCAGATACAAGCCGTCAGCCACAGGCCCGTGGCAAGCGCGCTCGCGACCGGCGAGATCGGAAAGATCGCCGCGCCAATGGCGAAGACACCGACGACAAAGATGAAGAACGACAGGAACTCGCTGACAAAGTTTTGCGGCGTGTTCCGGATGGCCGGCACCATCGCAAAGCAGGTGAGCTTGACATCCTTGTCTTCGGTCGCCTGCCAATGCGGCAGATATAAGAGCCAGACGAACAGCCCCGATAAGATGCCACCGACGATCTGCCCGGCAAAATAGGGGAGCGCCTCCCCGAGCGGCAGAAGGCCGCCGACGATGAACGCTACCGTGATCGCGGGGTTCACATGGCCTTGGGAGCCGATCGTGGCGGCCGCCAAAATCCCGAGCCCAAGGCCGATGCCCCAGCATAGGCCCGACATCAGCCAGCCGCCATCGCGCCCATAGGATTTGTTGAGTTGTGCCGAGGCAATCCCGCCAAATCCAAAGACCAGGAGGAACATGGACCCCACGAGCTCTGCGATGAAGACTGTCATGATGCGCTCCTAACCCTCTTGTTGTTGTAGTGCCGCCCAGACCCTCTGCGGGGATGCGGGCATGTCGAGATTTGTCCCAATGGCGTCGATGACGGCATTCATGACCGCTGGCGGTGCGGCGACGGTGCCAGCCTCGCCACAGCCTTTGACGCCGAGCGGATTGTGCGGACAGGGGGTTTCGGCCAGTTCCACGCGGAAGTTCGGTAGATCGTCCGCGCGCGGCATGCAGTAGTCGAGGAAGCTCGCGGTCAGGAGCTGGCCGGTGATTTCGTCATAGACGCACTTTTCGAACAGTGCTTGACCGATCCCTTGTGCAATGCCGCCTTGAACCTGTCCCTCGACAATCATCGGGTTGATGACATGTCCGAAGTCATCCACCGCGACGAGGTCGACAACCCGAACGATGCCGGTACGAGGCGTAATCTCGACTTCGCAAATGTAGGAACCAGCCGGGAACGTGAAGTTCGGCGGATCGTAGGTTGCGCTCTCCTCAAGGCCCGCCTCGAGCTGATCGCGCGGCACGACATGCCCCTTGAAGGCGGCAATCGCGACCTCCGGAACAGTCACCATCTGATTCGTGTCAGGATGGCGAAACACACCGTCGGCGAAGGTTATGCCGTTCGGGTCCACATCGAGCATGAACCCAGCGATCCGCGTCGCCTTGGCGATGATCTTGTCGCACGCGATTGCGATCGCCGATCCGCCGACGGCGGCAGATCGGCTGCCATAGGTCCCAAGACCGTAGGGAACCGCCGCCGTATCACCATGCACGACCTCGACGTCGTCCACGCTGACGCCCAGCCGGTCATGGACGATCTGTGCGAAGGCAGTTTCATGTCCTTGGCCATGCGCGTGCGTGCCCGTCAGGACCACACAGCGGCCGGTCGGCGTCATTCGCACGGTCGCTGTTTCAAAATAGCCGATGCCAGAGCCGAGCATCCCGACGAGATTGGACGGCGCTAGACCACAGCATTCGATGTAGCAGGAGATGCCAATCCCGCGTCGCAACCCCTTTTTCTCGGCCGCGGCCTTGCGCTTTGGAAAGCCCGCATAGTCGATGAGGTCGAGCGCGCGTTCGAAGTTCTCTTTGTAGTTCCCGCTGTCATAAACGGCAGCCACCGGCGTCTGATACGGGAAGGCATCAGGCGGAACGAAGTTCCGGCGGCGCAGTTCGGCGGGATCCATGCCGATCTCGCGCGCTGCATGATCAACCAGTCGCTCGACGACATAGATCGCCTCGGGACGGCCAGCGCCGCGATAGGCGTCAACCGGCGATGCATTGGTGTAGAACGCATCGACCGAGGCATGGATGGCTGGGATCTGATACTGCCCCGAGAGCAGTGTTGCGTACATCCAGGTCGGGATGACGCCAGCGAATGTCGACATGTAAGCGCCCAGCGCAGCTTTCGTGCGCACCCGCATGCCGAGAAACGTGCCGTCCTCGCTCAGTGCCAGCTCGGCTTGCGTGACGTGGTCGCGGCCATGGGTGTCGGCCATGAATGCTTCGGTGCGCTCGCACACCCAGCGCACAGGCCGGCCGAGCTTACGCGCTGCCCACAGACACACCGATTCCTCGGGATAGACGAAGATCTTGGCCCCGAACCCACCACCGACGTCCGGCGAGATGACCCGTAGCTTGTGCTCCGGCACGATGTCCATGCCCGCCAGGATCTGCCGCGCGATATGCGGATTCTGGCTGGTCGTGGTCAGCGTCGCCTGACCGGTGCCGACATCGTAGTGGGCAAGCGCTGCCCTTGGCTCCATGGGATTGGGGACAAGACGCGTATTGATGAGGTCAATGCTGGCGACGTGAGCGGCATCCGCGAACGCCATATCGACCGCGGCGGCATCGCCGAGCTGCCATGAAAAGCACAGATTGCCCGGCGCGACGTCGTGTATGGTTGCGGCATCGGGTTGCGAGGCGCCCGTGACGTTGGGCGCACAGGGCAGCGGCTCGCAGTCGATCTCGACAGCTTCAGCGGCATCCTTGGCATTGCGTAGCGTATCGGCAAGCACGACGGCGACGGCGTCACCGACAAAACGCATTTTGTCTGCCGTGAGAGGCGGGCGCTTGGCGGCCTTCATCGGAGTTCCGTCGCTTGACGTGACCACCCAATCACTCGGTAGAGTGCCGAGACCATCCGCAAGCCAGTCTTCACCGGTCAGCACGGCAACGACGCCAGGCATGCGCTCCGCAGCTTGTGTGTTCACCGCCTGCAGCCGCGCATGAGCATGCTGACTGCGCACAAAATAGGCTGTGAGTTGACGCCGGTGCACGCCATCGGCGGTGTAGTTGCCGGCACCTGTCGTGAACCGCAGATCCTCACGACGCCGTGTCGATGCACCTATCCCGTCACTCACCTTGGCCTCCCCCTGTACCCGCTTCGCGGGTCGCAGCCACCGTCATTGCGCGTGTGGCACCACCGCGATGACCTCCATCTCGACCAGAAAGTCGGGGTCACAGAGCTTTGGTACTTCGATCAATGTGCTGGGCGGCGGCGGCGTGGGCAGGAAACTGGCGCGCGCGCGTGTAACTTCGGCGCGCCGCGACATGTCGGTCAGATATGTCGTGGCCTTAACGACATCTGCAAAATCTGCGCCGTTCGCATGGAGTACTTCTTGAATATTGAGGAGCATTTGGTGAGTTTGGGCAAACATATCTCCCTTGCCAACAACCTCCCCATGGACATCAGTCCCGTATTGCCCGGCAAGAAAGATCAATTTCACATTTCCAATATCAATAGAATACGAGTGCGAATAAGGACCCACGGGTGGCGCAACAGTATCCAGCGTCAATGCAGTCTTCATGCGGAGTGTTTTCCCTCAAATTTTCGAAAAGCAAAACACTGGCTTGAAATGATGTCGAGGGAGAGGGCTCGAACGGACTGTCCGGAATTTCCGGACACTGATCGCTCTACCCTTGCTTATGATTGCACCTTCTGCGACGGCGGCACGTCGCCAAGTGTTCCAAGGGGCCTCAAGGACCAGTCGTATGAAAACTGCCATTTCACTCGTCGTGAACGGAGAGCGTGTCGACGCGGAGATCTTCGGCGAAACCTTGCTCGTCGATTTCCTGCGAGACGATCTCGGTCTGACGGGCGCGCATGTCGGGTGCGATACGTCCCAATGTGGTGCGTGCACGGTTCAGTGGAACGGGATCGCGGTCAAGAGCTGCACCATGCTCGCGGCCCAGGCCGATGGCAGCGTGATCAAGACCATCGAGGGGTTGGTCGAGGACGGTGCGCTACATCCCATGCAGGCTGCCTTCCGGGAGCATCACGGTTTGCAGTGCGGGTTCTGCACACCGGGCATGATCATGAGCGCGATCGACCTGTTGCGCGTGAACGTCGATCCCACCGAAGCCGAGGTCCGTGACTGGCTGAAGGGCAATATCTGCCGCTGCACCGGCTATCAGAACATCGTCGCGGCCATCCTCGCCTGTGCGGCAGAGCTGCGTCAGCAGCCTGCGACTTCGGACGCGGCCTGATCCGATGTACGCTCTCTCCTACAAGCGCCCCGAGACCATCTCCGAGGCCGTTGACCTGCTGACCGCCGACCCGGACGCCAAGCTGCTTGCCGGCGGCATGACCCTCATCCCATCGCTTAAGCAACGCCTCATGCGCGTGACGAGCCTCATCGATCTTTCGGGTGTCACGGGAATGGCTGAAATCTCCGTGAAGGACGGTGTTTTGCGGATTGGCGCGCTCACGACACACCACGCTGTGGCGCGGTCCAAGGCGGTCCACGAGGCGATACCGGCGCTGGCCAGTTTGGCTGGCAAGATCGGCGACAGCCAGGTGCGCAACCGCGGAACCATCGGTGGGTCGGTTGCGAACAATGATCCCGCAGCGGACTATCCCGCCGCCTTGCTGGCGCTTGATGCCTGCATCGTCACCGACCGCCGTAGGATCGCCGCGGCCGATTTCATACAACCGCTGTTTTCAACCAACCTCGATGACAACGAGATCGTGACGGCGATCGAGTTTCAGATCCCGTCCGTGTCTGGTTATGCGAAACTGCCCAATCCCGCGAGCCGCTACGCGATCGTCGGCATCTTTTTCGCACGCTTCGACGATGGCTGCCGGGTTGGCGTTACCGGGGCAACATCCTGCGCGTTTCGCTGGCGGGATGCCGAGGCCCGACTGGCCGTGGAACTGTCTGTATCGTCCGTCGAAGGTCTCATTCTGAAGGCCGAGGATCTCAACTCGGACCTTCATGCCAATGCGGTGTATCGGACGCATGTCGCCGGTGCGATGCTGGAAGACGCGATCACCCAAGCGCTTGAGACATAGCACCTTGCGACAGTACAAAACTGGCGATTGGGAAAACAACAGGAGCCTGTTCGCTTCCTCGTGACGTTGAGCCGACGCGTTTGCGAAACCGTGGCGTGAACGCTAGATTTTTCGATATCTGCTTTTGTTGGCCGGCCGGCGCCGGGGTAAGGACGACACAATTGGACCCGTTCCGGGCACTCAAAATCATCGTCCAGATTGCCGAGAGCGGCAGTATGCGGGCCGCTGGCGAAGTTCTTGGCCTGTCCAAATCGGTCATCAGCCACGAGGTGAGGAAGCTCGAAGAGTCTTTGGGCGTGCGCCTTCTGAACCGCTCGACGCGCAGCATTGTATTGACGGAAGCCGGTCAGCTTTACATCGAACGCGGCAGACATCTTTTGAATGAGTGGCGCGATCTTGAACGCGAGGTCTCGGACTATCATCGCGTTCCGAAAGGCAAAATCCGGATTGCCTCACCACCCTTCTTCGGCGCCCAGTTCATCGCTCCGGCTCTGGTCGATTTTCGCCACCGATACCCCGACATCACGGTCGAACTCGAATGCGATGAGCGGATGGTCGACATCGTCAACGGCAGATACGATCTGGCAATCCGTGTCACGATCCTGTCGGAAACGCAGCTCGTTCGGCGAATCCTGGCGCCCAATCGTCTGGTTCTGGTTGCCTCACCTGATTATCTCGAAAAGCGCGGGCGCCCCTCGCGGCCGATCGACTTGATGGACCATGTGTGTCTACGCAAGGATGACTTGTGGGGTTACTGGACGCGGTGGCTGGCGTCACTGGACGAAGACGCACGGCCTGATCGGCTCGATTGCGCAATCACGCTCAGCAGCACCTATGCGCTACGCGAGGCTGCGATCGCTGGGGGCGGCGTCGCCATTCTTCATACCTATGTTGCCGCCGAGGCGATCGCTAGGTCAGATCTTGAAGTGATCCTGCCGCAGCACCCACTGACCTATGGCTCGATCTGTGCGTTGTTTCCGCATCGGCGTCAGATGCCGCTCAAGACGCGCGTCCTGGTCGACTTCCTCGTGGAGCGCTTTCGGCAAACCCCCGCTTGGGAGCGAGAGATCATCGCGGCATAGCCGGTTTCGATGGATATCTCGCCCCAGCGGAGACGCTCGAGATAACTGGCCGCTGTCCTCGGTTGGGGCAGACCTGATCACCCTGCCTCCACTTGGTCTTGGCCGGTTCGCCCGTTTGCGTTGACCCAATCCGGCTCATCGCTGCTCACTCACTTCTTGAGGAACTTGGTGCTCTGTCCTGAGACCCCATGAGCAGTCGTCAATTGCCTCACTCCGCTGCGACAGGCTGTAGGAAAGGACGCGTCGCAGCCTCATCCCTTTGATCATTGTCGATCTCGGTGCTGCTGTGCCTCTTGCCTTTCACCTCATCTCTCGCAACCTCCTTGATCGCCTTTTCTTCCCGGCGCTCTTTGCGAAGATAGGTGTGGTATAGAACCGGGACGCCGATCAGCGTGAGAACGGTCGCAAAGCCAAGACCTGCCATGATGCTCACCGCCATTGAGGCGAAGAACGGATCGGTGACCAGCGGAACAAGGCCTAGAATGGTCGTCCCGGCTGCGAGGACGACCGGCCGCAAACGCGTCTTGGAGGCATAGACGATCGCGTCGCTTTGCAGCTTGCCATGCTCATCTTTCTGAGCGTCGATCTCCTCAATGAGAACAATGCCATTCTTGATGAGCATGCCCTTGAGCGACAGCAGGCCGAGCAGTGCGGTGAAGCTGAAGGGCAGACCGGTGGCCAAAAGACCAAGTGCAACGCCATTCACCGCCATGGGGACCACCGTCCAGATCACCCAGGTCTGGCGTAGCTTGCCGAAGACCAGGATGGTCAGAAGCAGCATGCTTCCAAAGGCGAGCGGCATCTGACTCGCAAGGCTGATTTGGGCCTCGGTCGCGCTCTCATGCTCGCCGCCCCACTCCATCGTATAACCCGGCGGAATCTCAATTGCTTCAACAAGCTCGCGCACGTCACCAAATGCCGTCGGCGGCATAACACCGGGCGGTGTGAATGACTGCACCGAAATAGTGGGTACACGGTTGCGTCGTTCGATCAGCGTGTCCCGCACCTCGACCTCAAAGCCGTCAATGACTTGCTCCAATGGCACGAAATCCTGTGTTGCACGCGAAAAGACCTTTTGATCGAGCACCAAGCCATCGGCAGTTTGTTCGTCCCGTGGCGTGCGAACAACGAGCGGGATCAACCGGTCCTGCTCACGCAGCACCCCAGCCCGCAGGCCGTCGGTCGCGATGGCAATCGCTTGCGACACATCTTGCCGTGTCACGCCAAGTGCCTGGGCCCGATCGGTTGCGAAGATCGGCTGCACCGCCAGTTCTCGTTCGCGCCAATCGATACGCTCCGTCAGAAGACTGTCAGACCCGGTTTCAAAGATCAGTTGAGCTTCGTCTGCCAGCTTGCGTAAGACGTTGGGATCAGGCCCTGACAGGCGGACCTCGACATCGGCACCAACGGGCGGCCCGTAAATGATCTGCTGCGTTCGCGCTTCCGCCCATGGAAGGGCTTCAAGAACGAAAGCGTCCAAATCTGACCTTAGTCGGCCGATTGCGTCAAAGCTCTCCGCGCGGATGATGGTCTGACCGTAGGCAGGATCGGGGTCAGCGGGCGTATAGGTCAGCGTGTAGCGCGAGAACGGTCCCCCGACAGATGTGGTGTAAGCCACCACGTCGGCACGCTCTGACAGCCACGCTTCAATGGTCGCCAAATCGTCCGACGTCTCATGGATAGAAGTGCCCTGAGCCGCTTGGTAATTGAGATAAAACAGCGGCGTGTTCGCGGGAGGGAAGAATTGCTGCGTGACCAGCCCCATAGCCCACATACAGGTGACGGTAACGCCGATGAGCGCCAGGATGACCAGCCAACGGACCGCCAACGCGCCGCGAACGAGACCGCCATACAAACGGAAGAAGGCCGTATCGTAGGGGTCCTTTCCGTCTTCCAGGCCGCCGACCTTGAAAACGTAGCTTGCGAAAAGGGGCGTTGCCGTTACCGCGAGGAGCCAACTGAGCATCAACGAGATGCCAATGACGGCAAACAGCGAGAACAGGAACTCACCTGAACTGTCCGGGCTCATGCCGATCCCGGCAAATGCCAGGATGCCGATAACAGTTGCTCCGAGAAGTGGGAACTGCGTCTTACGGGCGACTTCGGCGGCGGCGTCCTTTGCCGTGCGCCCTTTTCGCATTTCGACCTGCATGCCTTCGGCAACAACAATCGCGTTGTCGACGAGCATGCCCATGGCAATGATGAGGGCCCCAAGGCTGATCCGCTCAACCTTGATGTCGAACAGATTCATGAAGAAGAAGGTGAAGCTGACGGTAAGGAGGAGCGAAATCCCCACCACGAGCGCCGCGCGCCACCCCATGAACATCGCCAATACCGCAATGACTATGCCAACCGAGACGAGAACGGATTGAAGCGATTCCGCATTTGCTGCGGCGACCACGTGATGTTGCGCGTAGATCGGAGAAAGCTCAACGCCAACTGGCAGAACGGTTTCAAGCGATGAAAGCCGTTCTTCAATCGCGGAACCAACGGTGACGATGTTTGCACTGGTGAGGCCTGCGATCGCGAGCGTGAACCCCTCTTCACCATTGTGGCGGATGATCTGTGATGGCTGGTCGATCCGCGACCGATAGACGTTGGAGAAATCCGTGAGGTTCAGAACCTCACCTCGAACCCCGAAGGTCAGGTTGGAGATGGCGGACACGCTGTCGTCAGGTTCCGGCGAGTCGATCTCGATCCGCCGGCCGTCCGAGGATGTCTCACCGGTGACGTTGAGCGCATTCGCCTGCGAGACCGCTTCGACAACCACGCCAGGATCGACGCCGAGATTGGCGAGAGATGCCTGAAACGGCTCGATATAGATCGCTTCTTCGGGAAGTCCGAACACCTCGACGTTCGCAACACCCGTGATTGTCAGGACCTCACGGCGCAGGAAGGTTGCAACCTCCCAGATCTGGCTGTCCGAAAAGCCCGGCGCCTTCACCGCATAGAACACCCCGAAGACATCGCCAAAAGTGTCGTTGATGGACGGCGGTAGCGCTCCAGGCGGTAGTGATCTGCGGGCGTTATCGACTCTGTCTCGAAGGTCGTCCCAAATCTGCGGCAGTTCGCTCCCGTCGAATGTGTCTTTCATCTCAACTTCGATGACCGAAACACCGGGCACGTTACGGGACAGGATCGTATCGACCTCGCCCATCTGTTGGATTTCGGCCTCCAGAACCTCGGAGACCTCATTTGCGACCTCAGACGCGGAGGCTCCAGGATAAGGCGTGATGACAAGCGCCGATTTGAGGGTGAAGGTCGGATCCTCAAGCTTGCCGACGCCGATGTAGCCAGCAATACCGCCGAACAGGCAAACCAGGATGAGCAGCCACGTGTAGAGCGGCTTCTCGATGGACAAGCGTGCGATCTGCATGACCTATTCCTCGACACGAAGGCGCGTGAACCGACGCACGTTTTGGCCATCACGAAGCAAGTGGGCCCCGGTCTCAACGACCTCGACATCGGCTAACAGCCCGGTCACGGCGAAACTGGTGCCATCAATGCTGGAAACCTCCACCGCTCGGGCCCGGACAACGCCGAGATCGGCACCAGTCGGTTCGAACACCATGACGTAAGGCTGGCGTTGTGCGTCCGCCGCAATCGCCGTCGTCGGCAAAACCAGAGATGAGACGGACTTTGGGACCACTGCTGTAACAGTAAGCGAACTGCCGGGGAGAAGAGCCGCAGGTGATGCATTCGGCAGCGCAAGCGCAAATGTATAACTCTGGCCAAGAGCTTCGGTTTCGGCCTCGAACTCAACGACTTGGAGAATTGACGGGGTCGTTTGTCCTGGAAGCAACGCAGAAAATATCACGTCCGACGCGACAGGAACGCGCTGTACCAGTCGCTCGGGAATGTCGATCTCGACCCGCATTTCCGAGATGTCGTGAACCCGGACAATCGGCAAACCAGGCTCGACGATGACGTGATTGGCCGTTAGGCGCTCAGCGATAAGCGCCCGATATGGAGCCGTAATGGTTGCGTCCGCCAGGGCATCACGCGCTTCCCGGAGCGCAACATCTGCCAAGTCGCGAGCACTCTCGGCATCCTCCGCGGAGGTTGTTGCACCGACCCCACGAGCGGCCAGTTGGGCTGCGCGCTGAAACACGCGCTCGGCTTGCTCGAGTTGAATTTCCGCGCGCTCAACGGCACGCTCAAATGGCGACAAATCGAGCTCGGCCAAGACGCTGCCCGCACCGACGATAGAGCCTTCTTCGGCAGGGAAACGCCTAAGCGTGCCGTCCAGCGGGAAGGCGAGGTCTGCCGTTTCGCGGGCCACCACGCGGCCAAAAAAATTGCGCTGAAGAACGGTTTGCTCGGCGCTGGGGCGGATGAGCGCCACGGCGCGGACGATGTCTGCTGCATCCCTAGCCGGTTCTGGCGCGCTGTGCGGACCATGATCTGTCGCATCAACCGGACCTCCCGCAGGGGCAATGCCGAGAAAGCCCAAAATGTCTCTGAAAAGCACTCCAAATCCGTCCGACGGTTCGTCGGCCATCATGCCGGGGGCAGGCTCACCCGTTGTGACGGCTTGGTTAGGCTCTTGAGCCATCGCGGGCGGAGCAAGCAGGCTAACTGCGATTGCGGCAGCGCCTGCTCGAGCGGGACTTGAAATCGGCTTCGCAAGCATGGCTTTTGTTCTCCGTGACGTGTCGATGCGTTACGCTACCGACCGACCGGTAGATTTATAGCTAAGGAAAAATACGTGGCAAGACCCACGCTCAATGCTGACGACGATGCTCCGCCAACGCGTGACAGGATCGTTGAGACTGCGACAGCACTGTTTCTTGAAACCGGCTACGCCGGCACATCCATGAGTATGCTCGCTCAGGCGGCCGGCATCCGAAAAGCCAGCCTTTATCATCACTTCGACAGCAAAGAAGCGGTGGTCTTCGCGTGTCTCCAAAGCGGCTACTCAGACCATGTCGATCGTATGCGGGCGGCGACCCTGGACGTGAGGTTGTCTCACGCGGAGCGGCTGGAGCCGATGCTCGACGCCGTCTACGGAGCGATTGTGGAGTCCAATGCTGGACGCATGGCCACGATCGTTGCTGAGACGACAACCCGGTTTCCCGACATGTCTCGGCGCTTCAACGACGAATTCATGGCTGAGATGCAGGACCTCTTCCGCGCCTATATAGAGGATGGCATGAAATCGGGCGTCTTTGATCAATTGGACCCGATGACCCTGGATCACGCCTTGTTCGGCGTCCCCGTCAACCTCACCTTGTGTCGCTCAATGTTTGCGGGCTCCGATCTCATCGAGAGCAGATACGATATCGCCACGGTGAAGGCTCATCATCTGGTCATCATGAAGAAGCTCTTGGGGCTCAATTAAGCTGACATGTGCTTGCGCGTGAGAGGAAAAGCCTCAAACACAGCGCACCAATGCGTCGGACCGGACGTCCGCGCGGGAGGGCGGCGCGCCCTCGCAGGCAATGGCCGAAGCGAATCTGCCGTGAGAGAAAAGCTGGTGCGGGCGGCGGGACTTGAACCCGCATGCTCTAGGAGCGAGGGATTTTAAGTCCCTTGTGTCTACCGATTCCACCACGCCCGCCGGGTATGTTGGCGCCAATCTTAAAGTGGCGACGCATGCGACGCGACCGTCTCCGCTTCGCGTGAGCAGGTCAAGCCGTCGGTTCCGTCAGTCAGCTATTGCCCCCCGCAATTGGCGGCGTGAAGGCAAGGTCGAGATCCCAGGGGAAGTAAATCCAGGTGTCCTGACTGACCTCGGTGACGAAGGTATCGACCAGCCGCCGCCCCTTCGGCTTGACATAGACCGTTGCGACATGGGCCTCGGGCAGCATCGCACGGACGGCCTTGAGCGTCTTGCCGGTATCGGCGAGATCATCAATGACGAGAACGCCAGCGCCGGTTCCGAACAGGTCCGCCGGCGGCTTCAGGACATTGACCTCGCCCTGGCGGGTTTCGTCATGATAGGAGGCAATCGCAATCGTATCGACGACGCGGATGCCGAGTTCACGGGCAATGATCGCGCCCGGCACGAGCCCGCCGCGTGAAATTGCGATCAGCGCGGTAAAGGACGGCCGGTCGGCGAGCCGCCAGGCGAGCGCCCGCGCATCACGATGAAACTGCTCCCAGGCGACGGGGAATGCCTTCTCCGGCGGAGGTTGGCTCACTGTCATGAGGCGATATCGATCCCACGCGCGGCTAACGCGTCACGGACCAACGCCTCGGCGACAGTCAAGGCGTCCGCATCAGCGCTGCGCAACACAACAGACGTCCTGAA
>JBCBSK010000066.1:0-18811 GCA_039819185.1 Pseudomonadota bacterium
GGCTCGTCTTTCTCGAACACGGCAAGGCCGAGAGCCGAAGCGCCCAACGCGTGCAGAGCTTTCTTGCGCCGATTTGGAAGCCGATTGCGCTTGGGTGTCGCGGCGAAGGCGGGGGCGCCGGAGAGCCGGTAGGTATCAACCTTGTCGATCGCAAAGCCCGCAGCTTCCAACTCGAAAACCGGATCGCGTGCGAGATGACACCCAAGCGCAATCGGCTTCCAAATCGGCGCAAGAAAGCTCTGCACGCGTTGGGCGCTTCGGCTCTCGGCCTTGCCGTGTTCGAGAAAGACGAGCCGTCCCGACGGTTTCAGGACACGGCGCGCTTCGGATAGGGCGGTCGCGATGTCCGCGATCGAACACAGGGTGAAAGTGACCGCAACCGTATCGATCGACGCAGTCTCGACCGGCAGTTCCTCGGCACGGGCCACTTCGATACGGGCTGGGAACTGAACGTCAGCCAGTTTTGGCCGAAGCCGCTCCACCAAAGCGGGATTCGGTTCGATCGCGATCAGGTCGGTGATGTGATCTGCGTCGTAATGGATGAGATTGGCGCCCGAACCCGCACCGAGTTCGACAACTGTCCCCTCGACGGCGGAAAGCGCTCTGTGGCGCTCGGCATTGAGCTGACGCGATGAGCAAGCCCGGTCGATCAACCAGGGGCCGATATGGTCGCGATAGAGGCCCAAGGATGCGCCTTATTCCGCCGCGGCCGGCGAAGATGAGGAGCGCAAGGTGAGATCGGTGAGGATCTGGCCATGTGCGTCTGGATAGCCGTTCGCCGTTGCACGCAGATCGGCCCGAAGATGCGCGGTCAGGACCGGCAGCTTGTGGAACGGCACACGAGGAGCCGCATGATGGGCGGTGTGATTGGGCATCTCCCAGGCGAGCCAGCGGATCAGCCGGTTGGTGAAGGTCGTGCGGGTATTGCGCAGCATATCCGGCACCAGCGGACAGGCCGTATGCTCAGCCATCAGATAGGCCCGGAGCGCTGGCTGGCCGAGTAGCAACGGCACAACCCACAGCCACAGCAGCAGGGCCGACTGGGCTGCGATCGATACGGCAAGTATGAGCACGTAGCCTGCAAGATACAGCCGCGCTTCGCGCCGGACCCGATCCGTCGCACGCTTGGGAACATAGCCCGGCAAATCAGACCCAAATGCTGTGGCCAGAATGGCGCGTCCCTGCCCCGTCCAATAGTGCCAGCCGGTCAGGCGAACGAGATAGACTCGCATGTTCGCAACACCACCATCAGCCAGTTCCGGATCGCGCTCGGGGTCATGGGTATGGCGGTGATGAGCGAAATGAAAAAAGCTGAACGCGATCGGTGGCAGGAAAATGAGAAACCCGGCCAGATTGGCAACCGTGCGATTGAGCCAGGCGGAGCGGAATGCCGTTTGGTGAATGCTCTCGTGAACAGCGGCGAACAGAAACACAAGGATGATGCCGTGCAGCAGCATCGCCGGAAGCGCCCACCAACCATCTGCGTAAGCAACGATCGCACCCGTTAAGGCCAACAGGCCGAGATGGGTGACGAGTTGCGCCAGCCCGCGTGCATCGGACGCAACAGTGAGCCTTGTCATCTCGCCGGCGGGCAGACGGGCAAGGGCCGCAGCGTGATCTGTCTCACCATCCGACATGGCCGGGGCTCCCAACGGCTTATCCTGGACCGTAGTTATACCCGACGCCCCCAACCGGAAACAGACCCGATCGCGGTCCTCAGCCCTGGCGCTCAGGGACCTTCACCACAAGACCGTCCAAGTCGTCGGATACCTTTAACTGACATGACAAACGCGATGTCGGCTGTACATCATAGGCAAAGTCGAGCATGTCCTCTTCCATGGTCGACGGCGCGCCGGTTTTTTCGGTCCAGGTATCGTCGACATAGACATGACAGGTGGCGCAGGCGAGCGCGCCGCCACATTCGGCCTCGATGCCCGGAACCATATTGCGGATCGCGGTTTCCATCACGGTTGTACCGACTTCGGCATCGACCGTGTGCTCCGTCCCGTTGTGCTCGATATAGGTGATTTTTGGCATGAAGCATCCATAAGGCCGCGCAGTGGCTCTTCGCCGCGCAGGAAGGGGTCCGGGCGCGGGCTATACTGGAATTTAAATAGCCGAACAAGCGCGGTTGGCGACGGCGGTAGCGTCAGGCTGGTGTTTCTGCCAATAAGTCGCGGATGAACTGATTGGTCGAATGGATCAGCTCGTTGAGCCGCCGCAAAGCTTGAGCCATCGCCTCGGGATCGCGCCCGGCAACAAGCTCGGCGGCTTCGGCCGCATCCGCCACGGGCCAAGCGCCAATACCTCGGGCCGCGCCCTTGATCGTATGGGCTGCCGCCTTCCATGACACAGTGTCGCGCGCATCCTTGAGCCGGATCAGATGAACCTGGCTCTGGACGACGAACATCTGCAAAACGTCACGCTCAAGCGCCGTATCGCCCATCGTGTGGCGCGACAGGTGCACGAGATCGACCGGACGCGTGTAAGATCCGTCCTGGCGCAGCGGACCACTCGCCATGTGCGTTTCACCTTCCCGAAGCCTGCGACGCATGTTGCGCTCTTTACGGTTGGCTGCGCTGTTAGACGCCAGTTGGACGAGAATCACCCGCCAAGTCGTCTAAGTATGCACACGAATTATAACGGTCGCATAAAGGGATGGCATCGAGACGATGTCAGTCGGCAGAAATCGCATGCCGGCGTTAACCTTATATTAATCAAATCCGCATCGACGCTTCTCGCGCGCGTCAAATCCAACTAAAGTCCAGCAATTGCCGAGAAATGTCGGCCGGCGGACGGAGGGCATGGCCTGCCGTTCGCTATCCGCGTGGTGCGCTTCTAAAGAGGCCGGAGCCGCTACGCGATGAACACGGGCTGTATATCGGCTTGGACGCCCGCCAGGCCGAGGCACGTGACAAACGTGCTGGAATAAGCGGTTGTGAGGCGCGAGTTATGGCAAAGAAGTCCCCAACGTCCCAGGAGGCGGCAGAGGCGGCACTGTCGGCAATTGAGGATGCGCTCGCCGATACGCTAGCGGATCGCGATGCGCCGCCAGCCCTGGATACAAAGCAACGACCCGATGTTGACATTACCGCCAACGCCGACTTTGACGACATCATTGGCCCCAAAGCCAACGCCCATTCCGCCCCGGCAGCTTCCCACGAGCCAGTACTGAGCCGTCCGCCCGCCTCGCTGGCCGAGGGTGATAGCGACCTTCTTGACCTTGACTACAGCGACGTGAAGCGCGCGACCGCCAATGACGACCGCCCGGCGCTGTCAAACATTGTCTATGGACTGCAACGACGGCCATCCGCCGCCCCGTTCTGGATCGCGCTTCTGGTGTCGGTCGTCTGGGGCTTCCTTGGCGTGGTGTTCGGGTTGTGGTTGTTTGGGCAGGACTTCTTCGAGGTATCGAGCCCCAGTGTGGTGCGCGAAGAGCCGACACTCGTAGCGCTCTATGCCGGCATCGCCATCCCGATTTTCCTGATCTTCGCCATGGCCGCTTTGGTATGGCGCGCGCGCGACCTAAAGTTTGCCGGCCGATCGCTCGCGGAAATGGCGATCCGGTTGAGCGAACCGGAAGGTATCGCCATCGAACAGGTCTCGACCGTTGGACAAGCCGTTCGCCGCGAAGTTCAGGCAATGGGAGATGGCGTTGAACGCGCCTTGGCCCGCGCTGGCGAACTCGAGGGCCTGGTCCACAGCGAGGTCTCCCAGCTTGAACGCGCCTATCATGAAAACGAGGTTCGTCTGCGCGCGCTGCTCGATCAGTTGACCAGCGAACGCGAAGCAATCATCGACAACGCTGAACGCCTGCGGGCCGCGATCACCAGTTCCCAGGGCGACTTCTCGGAAGAAATGCGCAACGCCGGCGACCGGATGGCGGACCTTGTGACCTCGACCGGCACGCGTGTCGGCGAAGGCCTTGCCGTGCGGGCGCAGGAAATGACCGATGCGGTCGATGCGGCTGGTGAAGCGATCATCGGCCGGCTGTCGCTGAGCAGTGACACCGCGATCAACACGTTCGAGAGCGCCGGCGACAGGCTGTCGGATCGGCTGAATTCGACCACCGCCGATCTGACCTCGCTGATGGAAGCGCGCGGCGCGGAAGTGGGGGATGCCTTTGAGCGCGTTGGCGCTTCGGTGGTCCAGCAGATGGTCCAGCGTGGCAGTGAGCTTAACGAACAGGTCTCATCGACAGGACGCTCCGTGGTCGAGGAGATGGCAACCCAAGGGATCGCCATAACCGGCTCCTTGTCCGCGACAGGACAGGGTGTCGTCGATGAGCTGTCGAGACAGACCCGCGAGGCAGGACAGACCATCACCGAACTCGGCGCCGAAATGGGCGCAACGATTCAGACCTCCAGCGGTGACCTCATTGCCAGTCTCACCGCCGCGCAGGATGCACTGCACCAGACCGTGGTTGAACGCGGCGGGGCGATGGCCAGCGAGATGAGCTCAATCGGCGAGCAGTTGACCGGCGATCTCACTTCCCGCGCCGAGCGCTACACAAGTGATCTGACGATAGCTGCGACGCAGCTCGCAGAAACCGTAGACGGCCGGGGTGACACGCTGAACGAAACGCTGGTCGAAACCGGACGCGCTTTGGTTGATGCGATGGATCAGCGGACAAGCGATGCGACCCATGTCCTTGAGAACGCGGTCGCAGGCCTCGACCAGACCATTAATACCGGTGGAGCCCAGCTTGTCGATGCACTCAGTCAGCGCGCCGGAGACTTGGCGGCGGCCTTCGACCATTCGAGCGCAGCACTCGACGAGCGTATTTCTCAGCGCGCCAGCGACCTGACCGTAGCGCTGGATACGACCGCTGACTCCCTTGACGAGCGCCTCAGCCTGCGCGCCGAGCAACTTGTCACAACCATGGACATGACAACGACGGCGCTTGATCAACGCCTCGGCTACGGCACAGAACAGCTCGCCAACGCGATCGAGACCACAACAGCTGCGCTAGACGAGCGCCTTTCACAACGCACGATCGACCTGACCACGGCACTCGGCGAGCACGACGCTGCTTTCGATCAGAAGCTTACCGATCGGGTCGCCGAAATCCGCGCTGCTGTTCAAGAACAATCGGCCTTGGTCGATGAAGCGCTTGCAGGGCGCGCGCAAACCTTCCTCGACATCGTCACTGGCAAAGCGACCGAGATCGACGCCGTGCTCGGCGAGCGTCTCGGCGCGATGGAACAGGTTATCGATGTCCGTGGCGGCGCGTTACACAAAGACCTTGCCGACCGTGTCGTTGCCTTCGATACGACATTGGCGCATCAGGCCGATGCGCTTGGACATGCCATCGATACGCGCACCGGCGCCTTGACTGACGTTCTGTCGACAGCGGCAACTGTGGTCGATCAGACCATAACGGCCCGCACTGCCGAGATCGCAGATTCGGTGACCGCCGGCATCACCATGATGGACGACAGTCTGACAGGTCGGCTTTCCGAGGTCGGCGAGCGCTTCGACGCGACGTTGCATACGATCGACGATACCCTGGCGGCTCGTGCAAGCGACATTGAGGAGCGGCTGTCAGAACGCGCCGTTCAGATTGATGCAACGCTGTCTGATCGCAGCCAGACGATCGAAGATCGGCTCGTTGGAGCCGCGACGCAGGTCGATACGGTCCTCGCCGAACGTGCGGCTACCATGGAAGAGACTCTGGTTGGGACCGCGGCACGCGCCGACGAGACCATCCAGGCGCGCATGGCCGATGTTCGTGACACACTGGAAAGCGGCACAAGGGCGGCTGACGCCCTGCTCGGCGAGCATCTGACACGGATGATTGAAACCACCGACGATGTCGGCCGTAGGCTGGCAGCCTCCGGAGATGCAGCGACAACCGACCTCGCGACGAGAACGGAAGCCACCGTGGCCCGCCTTGACGAAGCCCTGACCCACCGCACTGGCGCCATTGAGACGGCCGTGTCGGATCTCACGCTCAGGCTCGATGACCGGCTTTCCGCGCGGATGTTGTCGATTGAAGAAACCGTCGGCACGCGCGGCGAGCGCCTTGTCGCCGAGATCGATGAAACCGCAGCCCGGCTCGACACGGTCATGGAAAAGGCCGGTGATACCGTCACGCGGGCCGTTACCGGCAAGGGCACCGAGATCACCCGCGCCATTGCGCAACAGGGCATCGAGGTCACCCAGGCGCTCGTCGAGACCGGCAATGCCGCCGCCCAAACCGTGGAAACGTCGACCCGCCGCATGGTCGAGGAGGTTCAGCAGACCAGCACCGATCTGTCGCAAAATGTCGAATCGATCATGGGCCGTCTGTCCGACTCCAACAATCTGCTGCGTGACCTCCTCAACAGCGCCAATGACAATCTCTATGCCATTGAGACAACCCTGTCCGAGCGCGTCTCACAGTTCCGCCAGGCTGTCGACGGCGCCGTCGCCGAAGGTCAGAATTCGAATTCACGGCTCGCCGGCCAGGTGGCGCTGCTTGAGGAGACCTCACAGCGTCTGTCGACCGATTTCGGCACCATCGCCAAGGACTTCGAGGCCCAACGCCTGAGCCTGCAGGAAGCGATTACGGCCCTGTCGACGACGGATGCCGAAATCGACCAGACGCTCGACCGCCGTCGCCAGAGCCTGGAAGGCCTGGCCGCACACTTGATCGGCAAAGCCGAGGAACTCGACCGGATGATGCAGGCCTATTCCGGCATGATCGAGGATTCACTGTCGGCTGCCGAACTGCGCGCTGCCCAGGTCGGCGAGACGCTTGGCACCAGCGCCGAAACCGGCGCCGGCCGTATCGTCGCCGAAATCGACCGTGTCGAGGGCGCCACCGTTGCAGCCTTTGAGCGGGCACGTATTGCGGGCCAGGACATCTCAGCCGACATCGCCACCTCCGCCGACCGTTCGGTCGAAAGCGTCGCCGCACGCCTTGCGACGATGCAGCAGGCGGCAGACAGCGTGAACCACCAGATCGAGGGCGCCGCCGAGCAATCCATCGGCAAGATAACCGAGCGCCTCGAAACGGTGCGCGGCAGCGCCGACGAGATCGCCTCGCGGATCGATCAATCGGCCTCCTCGGCGATCTCCGCGCTGATCGCCAATCTCGACGATGTTCGCGCCGCCGCCGACCGTATCGTCGAGAAGATCGCGCTTGGATCAGCTGCCTCGACCCAGCAATTGCGTGATGAATTCGGTCGCGTCCAGGCCGCCGTCGAACAGCTCACCACCGACATCACCGACAAGGCCAACACGTCGGCCGGAACAGTCTATCAAGAACTCGAAGTGCTGCGCCGTTCGACCGAGGAAGTGGCTCAGACGATTTCCGAACGCGCCACCGCCTCGACCGATCAGGTCGTTACCCAGCTCGAACGCATGCGCGGCTCGGTCGACGATGTCCGCTCGGCTCTTGCCGAAACCGCGACCCTGTCGGGCCAGGCGATCACGGAAAGCCTCGAACGGATGCGCGAAGGCGCCGACCGCGAAGGCGCGCGCACGGCAGCCGCCGTTCGTGCGGCCTACGAACAGGCCACCGACGAGATCGCCGAAATGGTCGGCGCTGCGTCATCACGCCTGACCGAGACGAGCCAGGACATGCGCTCGGTAGCCCGCCAGCTCATTACAGAGCTGGAAGAAACCCGTGAGGAAGTCCGCCGCGGCGTGTTTGAACTGCCTCAGGAGGCGCAGGAAAGTGCTGCTGCGATGCGCCGTGCCGTGGCCGACCAGATCAAGGCGCTGAACGAACTGTCCGAGATCGTCAGTCGCCACAGCGGCAGCCTCGACACCTCGGTACCGACCACGGCGCCGCGCCTATCGAGCTTCGATGCCCCACGCGCGAGCAATCCCATCGACACTCCCCCGCGTCGACTGTCACGGTCGGTCGAGCAGGAGCCAGAACGCGGCCACCGCGAGCCTGGTCGATCCAGCCGCAGGGAGCCATCGGAACGCTTGGGGGTCAGCGATCTTCTGACTCGCGCCGACCGCTCAGCGCGCAGCGATGCGGATGACTGGTCTCCCCGTCCCGACCGCCGCGAAGCGCGTAACCCGAACCATATCCTCGAATCGCTGAACGCCACCGCCGTCGACATCGTCCGTTCCGTCAATGACGACGCTTTCAGCGACATGTTCGAGCGCTATCGACGCGGCGAAACGACGATCTTCGTACGCCGGCTTCTGGCCTTGCGCGACAGCGGTGTGGCCGACGAGATCCGCCGCCGCTACCGTCGTGATCGAGAAACACGCGAGGCGGTCGATCGCTTTCTCGGTGGCTTCGAGGATCTTCTGGCCGAGATCACCGATACCGACCCGGACGGCGGCTTGCGCGACATGTATCTGACCTCGGATCCCAGCAAGGTCTATTCCATGCTTGCCGATGCGGTTGGTCGCGCTGGCTGACTACGGGCCCGGTCAAACCGGCATCTACACGTTACCGGCCGCCTCCAGGCGGCCGTTTTCGTTTGACGTGAAGCAAGAGAGCTAAATTCGCCCGAGCGTGAAAGCGAGGATGTCGAGCGTGACACGGTCGAAGGCTGCGTCCAGCGCCGCCGCGTAGCCTTCAGGATCAGCAGAGATCACCGGTTCAGTGGAGAGCAAAGCCGTACTGGCGACAATCGCGCCAGTACGATCGTTCATCAGCCTGCAGAACACATCCACCCGAGCGGTATCGGTTTCGGCATCGACCTCGAAAGCACGCAGGTCGATGAGGAGCTGATAGTTTGACAGGATATCGTCGCCAGGCCGACCGACACCGCGAATGCGGCCGGAGCGCTGGAACGCCTCGACGAGGCGCGATTGGACGAGGACCGGCAGATCGGTCTGCCACTGCGCGCCCGACAACACGGTCACGACCCCGCCGGTCTGACGCACGGCAATCCGGTTACCGGCAACGATGCCGACCGCATCAGGCGGCGGAACCAGAAGCTGCGCGCGGCTCGATCCCAACGTGTCGGGATAGGATTGCGGTGCCGTCAGATCGAAGGTTGTGTTGGGCGGATCTGAGAACGGATTAAGTGCGCATCCCGACAGTGCCAGGGACGCGATCACAACCGCGAAAATGGCATGGGACCGACGCATGACTTCTTTTCCTGAACCGCCCCGGATTTGGAACGGCCTTTACCGGCGCGGTGTGTGTTCCGGGATCGACCCACCCCGGCCTGTCACGAAACGCGCAGGATTGCTCTGTAGATCACGGAGAATACGGTCGATCTGATCGAGAGTCCGTCGCCCATCTGCAACAAATGCTCCAAAATCTTCCGCACTTCGATCGACGGCCCGCGTGACATCACCGCGCAGGCCAGCAACCTGGGTGTCCAGATTGTCGGAGAGGTCGCGGAACGACCGGGCAGCTGCAGCGATATCTTCGAGAAAGCCGGCGGAGTCCTCACCCACCATGCCGTCGAGGCGCGCAACGAACGCGTCGACCCGCTCCGACGTGTCGCGCAGATTTGCGGCGACAACGGCTGCATCATCGATCAACCGTTCGACGGTCTCGGTGCGGCCGGCGAGCCCGCCGGTGAATTCTTCGACATTGGCCACCGTGCGCGAAATGCTGTCGGGATCGATCGCATCGGAAATTTCGGCGGCGTTGTCGACAACGTCTTCGAGCCGGTCCGCGACCACGGTGATCTGACGCGCCGCGGACGTCGCATCCTCAATGAAGGCCGTGATCCGATCGGCATTGTCGGCGAGTTCGGCCGTAAACCGATCGACATTATCGACGGTGCGGCCCAACGCACCCGGATCAATGCCCTCGATACGCTCCTGAAGCGAGACCGTGAGGCTCTCGACTTCCACACCCAAGGTATCGAAGCGTCTGGCCGCGGCCGATGCGCTTGCCAGAAATTCGTCAACGCCTTCGGTGTTCTGGGCCAGCGCTTCGGAGAACTGCTCGATGTTCTGAACGGTATTACGGATCGCCAGATCATTATCGACCAGAATACGGCTCAGCGTTTCGGCTGCCTCCTCGACATCGGCCACGGCCTGCTGAACACCCTCGACCACATTGGCGAAAGCCGAACGGTCGGCATAGATGATCGGGTCTGAATCTTCGCCCCATGCTTCAACCAGATCTTGGGCATCGGGCCGGCCGCTACGTAGCTGAATGAAGTTGCCGCCGGTAATGCCCTGGGCCTGAAGCTGAGCCGTGGTATCGACCTTGATCGGCGTTTCCTCGCTGACCCGGATGACGGCGACGACCTGGGTCGGATCGTCCTCGGCGAAATCGATCTCGACGACCTCACCGACCCGAATGCCGTTGAACATCACCGGCGCGCCCTGGCCAAGGCCAGTCACATCGTCGCTGAACACGATGCGGTAGCCGACATAACCGTCTGCTGCGCCATAACGGTCCATCCAAAATACGAAGACGACGCCCGCGGCAATCACCGCGAGTGTGAAGAGACCAACCAGAAAGGGGTTAGACCGCAACTCCATAAAGTCAGTCCACCATCTCCGAAGCTTGCAGACCCCAGAACATCAACGAGGGGCTGCCGGTGTCAGAACCGCCCTGGCCCGCGGTCCGTGAAAATATTCCCGTATCCAAGCGTCGTCATGGGCCAGAATCTGGTCTAGTCGTCCCGCTACCAGAACCTTTTTGCGGGACAGAACCGCGATCCGGTCGCACACCGAATGCAGGCTGTCGAGATCGTGTGTTACCATAAATACGGCGAGATCAAGAGTCCGGCTCAATGTCGAGATGAGATCGTCGAATTCGGCCGCCCCGATCGGGTCAAGGCCTGAGGTCGGCTCGTCGAGAAACACGATCTCCGGATCGAGCGCCAGAGCCCGTGCCAGTGCTGCGCGTTTGATCATGCCGCCCGAGAGCTGCGCCGGCAGCTTGCCCGCCGCATCCGCCGGCAGGCCGACCAGCGCGAGTTTCAGCTCGGCCAACTCATCCATCAGCTTCTGGTCGAGATCGAGATGCTCGCGCATCGGCACCTGAACGTTTTCACGCACGGTCAGCGAGGAAAACAGCGCGCCTTGCTGAAACAGAACACCCCAGCGCCGACCGATCCGGTCACGTTCGGCATAGGTCAGGCGATCGATATCGGTGCCGAACATCTCGACGGTGCCGGCCCGCCTTGGCACCAGCCCGATCAGCGCACGCAACAACACCGACTTACCCGTTCCGGAGCCACCGACAATGCCGAGCACCTCGCCACGCCGGACATCGAGATCAAGATCCTCCAGGATCACCGTATCGCCGAAACCGACGGTGACACCGCGCGCCCGGATCAGCGTGTCTGGGAGATCGATGACGGTAGCAACGGACATGGATTTCCTTGTTTCGTGCAGCGATCGGATCGCGCTTAGCTATCGAGAAAATAATACAGGATCGCAAACAGTGCGGCCATGGCGATGACGGTGAAGATGGATTTCACGACCGCCGCCGT
Source organism: Pseudomonadota bacterium (assembly GCA_039819185.1). GTDB lineage: Bacteria > Pseudomonadota > Alphaproteobacteria > Rhizobiales > Tepidamorphaceae > JBCBSK01. The sequence goes on from JBCBSK010000066.1 coordinate 11,364, forward strand.
GGTGTGGCGGCCCAGGGATTCGGTACTCTCGCGCACCCTGAACCCTTCGATGCAGGCGATCAGACCGATGAACAGCGCCATGAACGGCGCCTTTACGATGCCGCGCCAGAAATTGATGATGTCGACGCGCTCGCGTAGATTGTCGAAGAAGATCGACGGCGGCATGTCCATATAGCTCCAGGCGATTAGCGCCGACGCGAACAAGGCCGCCAGGTTCGAGATCACCGTCAGCGCCGGCAACGCGATCAGAAGCGCGATGACGCGGGGAATGACCAGAACCTCGATCGGGTTGATCGCCAGCGTGCGCATGGCGTCGACCTCCTCGCGCATACGCATCGCGCCAATCTCGGCGGTAATCGAACTGCCCGACCGGCCGGCAATCATGATCGCGGTCAAAAGCACGCCAAGTTCGCGCAACACGACGATACCGATGAACACGACAGCGAGCTGTTCGGCACCAAGCGCACCAAGCTGGAAGATCGCCTGCTGCGCGATCACAGCGCCGATGGCGAGCGAGATCAGAACAACGATCGGCACAGCCCGAATGCAGATGAATTCAAGCTGGTAGATCACCGACGTCATGCGTGCCCGGCTCGGATTGGCGATCCATCGTCCAATACCGATCACCACTTCGCCGAGGAGATCGATGACGGTGGTGAGATCACTTGCCGATTCGATCACCCCCTGCCCGATCCCTTCGACCGCGCGGATGAGAACCGGCCGTTCGGGCGGCGCTACGACAGGATCGCGCGCCGTGGAGGACACCGCATCAATCAGCGTTCGTTCGTGCTCATCGAGCCCGCTCAGTTCGACGTTGAGCCCGTGCCCGCGCCAGCGCTCTATAAATCGCACGATCAGCCACGCCCCGGCCGTGTCGAGCCGTGAAATATCAGATAGCGAGATCTGCGCTGAGCGGACGCCGTCTGGTGGTTCGGTACCAGCAAGAACCCGATCGACCTGGTCGGCGGTCAGCACCGTCCAGGTCCCAGCCGCCGCGATCCGTAAGACCGCGCCGTCACGTGTCGCGGCGAGTGTTGGGTCAGTGTCGGCCATGGCGGTTTGAATGGCTCGCTTGAATGGCTCGTCTGTAAAGCTATTGCTTGCGCCGAAGCGCGCCGCTTTCTAAGACGATTTTGCGGGAGAGTGCCTTATCTCACGCCCCGGCCGCAAGCCGGGTCCGTTTTTGGAGTTTCTGATCCCGAAGCCCGATCGTTGGTTAGGGGCAGACTGCGTTTCCGGGTGCCGTATGCAGATCCCTCATCCTTATCTCCTGTTTCTCGGTGACGTGCCGGACGCGCTGGCCGCCAAAACCGCGCTGGGCATTGTCGACTGGCGCCGTGACTGGTGCCTCGGTCAATTGCGTCTTCAAGGCTGTGGCGCGGATGCCGGTCTGCCCGAACTGTCGATCGGGGACGCGGTCAAGGCCGGCGCCAAGACCATGGTCGTCGGCGTGGTCAATGCCGGCGGTGTCTTGCCGGAGCACTGGATCGAAACCATCGTCACAGCACTTGAATCCGGCCTCGATATCGCCACAGGCCTGCACCAGAGACTCGGCGACATCGAGATCATCGCCGAAACGGCGGCCCGTCATGGGCGCACGCTATACGATGTGCGCCATACGTCCGAGCGCTTCGCCACAGGCAAGGGCACGCCCCGCCCCGGCAAGCGGCTTTTGACCGTCGGAACCGACTGTTCGGTCGGCAAGAAATACACAGCTCTCGCCATGGAAAAAGCCATGCGCGAGAGGGGGTTGAATGCGGACTTTCGTGCGACGGGCCAGACCGGGATCTTCATCTCGGGACGCGGCGTCTCGATTGATGCCGTGGTCGCGGATTTCATCTCAGGCGCCGCAGAATGGCTGACACCAGACAACGATCCTGATCATTGGGACGTCGTGGAAGGCCAGGGCTCGCTGTTCCATCCATCCTTTGCAGGCGTCTCGCTCGGCCTGTTGCATGGCGCCCAGCCCGATGCGTTCGTGCTGTGCCATGAGCCGACACGCAAGACCATGCGCAATGTCGAGATGCCCATTCCCGACATCGCGCAAGCCATCGACCTGACGCTGATCTGCGGCCGGCTGACCAATCCGTCAGTCCGCTGCGTTGGCCTGGCGGTCAACACGCATGCGCTCAGCGAACAGGACGCGCTTGATTACCTGATGGAGACGGGCGCGAAGTACCGCCTGCCAGCCACCGATCCGGTCCGTTTCGGTTGCGATCCGATTGTCGACAAGCTGATCGCCGAGTTCCCCAAGTGACGCGCCGACTTGAGGTCGCGGTGGAGACTTGGCCGATCGCGGGATCATTTTCGATCGCCCGCGGCGCGCGCACGGAAGCGGTCGTCGTCACTGCCACCATTACTGACGGCGATGCGATCGGCCGTGGCGAATGTGTGCCCTATGCCCGCTACGAGGAGACGGTCGACGGAGTGGCGGAGCTGATCGGCGCGCAGGCGCAACCGATCGCGGAGGGACTGGATCGAGCAGCACTGCAATCCGCGATGCCGGCCGGTGCCGCCCGCAATGCACTTGATTGCGCGCTGTGGGATCTCGAGGCAAAGCGATCCGGTGAACGCGCCGCAACCAGCGCTGGCTACCCGGCACCGCGTTCAGTGGAGACGGCCTATACTATCAGTCTCGCAGCACCCGATGTCATGGCGGAGCAGACGCGCAAGGTCGCCCACCGCCCGCTTCTCAAGGTCAAGCTCGGTGCCGAGGGTGATCCAGAGCGCATCGCCGCGATTCGGGCCGCAGCGCCTGAGACAACACTGATCGTCGATGCCAATGAAGGCTGGAGCAGTGCAGTCCTCGCCGAGAATATCGCAGCCTGCGAAACCGCCAGAGTCGCCCTCGTCGAGCAACCTGTTCCGGCGGGCCAGGACGACCTTCTCAGGGGCTTGTCCTCGCCGGTTCTGTTCTGCGCCGATGAAAGCGCTCACACGTCAACCGAGTTGGACGACCTTGTCGGATGCTATGACGCGGTCAACATCAAGCTCGACAAAACGGGTGGGCTGACCGAGGCACTGATCATGCGTGAAGCTGCGCGGGCGCGCGACTTCAAGATCATGGTCGGCTGCATGCTCGCGACCTCGCTCGCCATGGCACCAGCCGTGCTTCTGGCCCAAGACGCCGATTTCGTCGATCTCGACGGGCCATTGCTGCTCGCAAAGGATCGCTTGCCCGGCCTCATCTATGATGGTGCCACTGTGTCACCACCCGATCCGGCCTTGTGGGGATAGCCGGTAAGCCTGCGCGCGCCGACGAGGGCCAGCGCCGCTCCAAGAACGCCCAAAACGGCCATGATTAGATAGGCATGCCCGCCGAACGCGGCATAGGCAGGGCCTGCGCTCAACACCGCGCACCCCATGATGACACCCGACATGGTGAACTGGATCGCCTGCGCGCTGCTGCCCGCCCCTTCCGGCGCGATACGCGAGATCAGCGTCACGCCCGCGAGGTGTGTGGCCCCAAAGGTCAACGCATGACCGAGCTGGATGATCGCAAGCATTGCCAAGCCAGGATCAAAGGCCGTCACGGTCCATCGAACGGCGCTTCCAAGACCTGCCGCCAGCAACAGCCCCACGATCCCGATCGCCCCGAGAACACGGCCCGACACCGCGAAAAGCACGATCTCTGCCACGACACCAATCGCCCAGAGGCCGCCGATCAGGGTCGAGGAATGGCCCAGACTTTCCCAATGCACCGTACCGAAGGCGTAGTAGACTGCATGCGACGCCTGAATGAGGCCGATGCCGATAACAAAAAACAAGATCGCCGGCCGGCACAGCCAATGCCACAGCATCACAGCCGACGGCGGCGTTCTGTCCTGGTCCTGCACGCGGATATCCGGCAAGAGCAGAAGGCTCACGGCCGTCATGAGTGCCGCAAGCGTCATCATCCAAATGACACTACCGGTCCCAAGCCAGGCGATGACCGCCCCGCCAGCGAGGTTGGCCAGAATGAAACTTGCCGATCCAGACAGGCGTAGCCTGCCATAGTCCTGCCTGAAGCGTTGCGCGCCAGACTGGGCGATGGCTTCGAGTGAGGCCATCAGCGGGTGCCAGACACACGCACCGATCAGGCTGACGAGCAGGATCATGATATAGCTTTGGCTGGCCTCTAGGGCAGCGAAGGCCGTCGTGCCGATCAACGCAAGGCCGATCAGGACTCGCTTCGGCGCAAGGCTGCGGTCAATGAGAAGCGACAGCCCCGGTGTCGCGACAACCCGTATCAGCATGGGCAGCGCGACAACCATAGCAATTTCGGTCTCGCTCAAGCCGCGGCCCGCCAACCACAACGGCAGAAACGGCAGCATCACCCCGATGACGAGGAAAAAGGCCGCAAAAAACAGCGATATGGAAATCGCGAATCGCGTCCCAAAAGGTGTGCTCATGCAACCCACTGACCTTTTTTGCGGTCATGCTAACGTTGTCGAAACCTAACTCGGGTGATTCCATGCAAATGTGCGGCGCGCACGCCCGAGAGGCAGGTCCCATGGAATATGCGAGGGGGCGACCATGACGGATGATGAGTATCACGCCCTGCTGGCAGCGGTCAGTGAAACAGAGCAGGGCCGTCAGTTTCTCGCAGCTCATCTCGATCACAATCGGCTGCGTGAGACAACGCTTGTTCTCGAGGCCGCCGAGCGGCTCGAAAAGATGATCGCAGAACAGGCCGAGAGCGGACACGCCGCCGATGCACTGGACAGTGCAGCGCCGATGCCGGCCAACCTACCTGCGCTGCGCGACAATCTCGACGCCATGTCGGAAGAGATCGACCGCGCCAAACGCGAAATCGCATCGATCCGAAGCGATGGCAGCGACGACCCATTCGACAGCGCGAGCCTAGAACTGGACGCGATCGTCGCTTCGACAGAGGAAGCCACCTCGGCCATTCTGACGTCTGCCGAGCAGATCCAGGAACTGGCCTGGGTCATGCGCGAGGCCGGCATCGACGACAGCCATTGCGACCAGCTCGACGCTTATGCCGTCGAGATTTACACCTGCTGCGCTTTCCAGGACCTCACCGGCCAACGGACCCAGAAAGTGGTCAACACCCTGCGCTTTCTTGAGGCACGGATCGGTGCGATGCGCGCCATCTGGGGCAGCGACCGGGTGGACGCGTTGGAAGGCAACCAGACGCATGGCGCTCCTCGCAATGATGGCGATATCGCTCTGCATGGCCCCGCCCTGCCCGGCCAAGGCATGGAGCAGACGGACATCGACGCATTGCTCGATGAAGCGGGTGCAACAGTACCCAAAGACGGCGGTACCGAGTCGGGCAACACAGACTTGAGCGACTCGTCCATGCCCGAAATGCCATCTCCGGACCAGGAGGATGCGAGCGCGCCGGTCGACCAGCACGTTGACATGACCGCAGAGTCGGTGCCGGACAGTCCAGAAAACACCCCAGGTCTCGCTGTTGACCCAGACGATGTCATCGATGCGCCAACCGACCTGATGGAAGACACCGATGTGCCTCCGGCTGATATTGCGCCGGCAGCCGAGACGGCAGATGTGGCTGCGGCGACAGCAGCCGAGGCGGACAAACACGCAGGTGCGGTGAACATCGACGCCCTGTTCGACGCCCTGTCCGATGGCGAGCGCAAGGCCTTGTTCAGCTAAAGTTGGCTGAGGACAGCTTTATCCCCGCCCCGCCCGTGTCAACCAATCCGCTTCGTCGATCACCTCGATGCCGAGGTCGTTGGCCTTTTTGAGTTTGGATCCGGCTCCAGGGCCGGCCACGACCAGAGCGGTTTTCTTCGATACAGAATCTGCGGTCTTGGCGCCGAGCGCACGGGCCATCTCCTTGGCCTCGTCACGGGTCATCTGTTCGAGACTGCCGGTAAACACCACGGTCTGCCCCTCGAACAGAGCCTCCCCCTCTTCGGATCGCACAACCTCGACCTGACTTGGCGTCACCTGGTAGAGCAACCGATCGATTTCTTCACGGTTGTGGGTCTCGGCGAAAAACTGGGCGATGGCGTCGGCCACCACCGCGCCAACACCATCAACGGCAATCAAAGCCTTGAACGCGGTGCTGTTGTGATCGGTCGCACCAGCGGCCGCCTCACGGACTGCCTCGAACGTACCGAAGTGACGCGCCAGATCCCGCGCCGTCGTCTCGCCGACATGGCGGATGCCGAGCCCGAAGATAAAACGGTGGAGGTCAATCTTCCGGCGTTCCTCGATCGCCGCAAACAGGTTCTTGACTGAGGTTTCGCCCCAGCCTTCACGGTCCTTAAGGCGCTTCAGCGACTTCCTATCGCGCGCTTCCAGCGTGAAGATATCACTTGGCCGTGCCACCAGACCATCGGTGTAGAAGGCCTCGATCTGTTTGTCGCCAAGCCCATCAATGTCGAAGGCCAACCGCGACACGAAGTGCTTGAGCCGCTCGACGGCCTGGGCCGGACAGATCAGTCCGCCCGTGCAACGGGTGACCGAATCACGCTTGCCCTTGGCATCTTCCTCGCGGACAGCATGGCTGCCGCAAGCCGGACAGCGCTGTGGGAACACGTAAGGCGCGGCAGTGTCCGGCCGCTTGTCGGAGAGGACATCAACGATCTGCGGAATGACATCGCCCGCGCGCTGGACGATCACCGTATCGCCGACCCTCAGGTCGCGCCCCTCGCGGATCGGTTCGCCATCATTACCGATGCCGGCGATGTAATCGGCATTGTGCAGCGTGGCATTGCGCACCACGACGCCACCCACCGTGACGGGCCGAAGCTTCGCTACCGGCGTCAGCGCGCCGGTGCGGCCGACCTGGATATCGATACCGTCCAGGATCGTGATCGCCTGTTCGGCAGGGAACTTCGCCGCAATCGCCCAGCGCGGACTGCGCGAGACAAAGCCAAGGGTCCGTTGACGCGCGATCGCGTCAACCTTGTAGACGATGCCATCGATGTCATAGCCGAGCGTCGCGCGGGCCTGAGCAATCTCGTCATAGAAGGCCGTCATGTCATCGATCGTCTTGACCACGCGGCTGCGCGGATTGACCGGCAGTCCCCAGGCGCGGAACGCATCGATTACGCCTGATTGCGTATCCGACGGTAGCGTCTCCGCGACGCCCCAGGCATAGGCGAAGAACCGCAGGGGCCTGGCAGCGGTGATCCGTGAATCCAACTGCCTGAGCGAGCCTGCCGCGGCATTGCGCGGGTTGGCAAAAACCGGCTTACCATTCGCCGCCTGGCGCTCGTTAAGGCGGGCGAAATCCTCATGCGACATGTAAACTTCGCCGCGGACCTCGAACGCGCCATCGGGTCCAGCCTCAAGACGTAGCGGGATGTCGGCAACTGTCTTGAGATTGGCGGTGACGTTCTCGCCCTCTTCGCCATCGCCGCGCGTCGCCCCGCGCACGAACACACCATCCTCATAGCGCAGCGAGGCCGACAGACCGTCGATCTTCGGCTGGACCCGATGGCGCGTTCGAGGTCCGCGGCGAAGTTTAC
>JBCBSK010000067.1:0-18596 GCA_039819185.1 Pseudomonadota bacterium
CCGGGATCGGCTGACGTTCCTGCAACAGCGACATGCCCTTGACCGAGCGCAGGACCGACCAGACCAAGAGCGCGATGAAGCCTAGAATGCCGATGAAGACGAACATCAAGAGAAAACTGACGATATAGCCGATCAGACCGATCCAAAACGTTCGGATCGCATAGGCAAAATGAGTCTGAAGGGCTTCGGGTGCGAAGGCCTTGTTGTTCGATGCGATCACGACCCCGACGATCCAGGTGATCGGGTTCGGGATCAGATACAGGATGTAGATGATCTGCATCTTGCCCATCAGCGCGTCTGGGCTCGGAACGGAAGCTTGCGGGGGGGCGTCGCTCATGCTCATCGGATTGGTCCTGTGGTTTGGTTTTAGGCCCATTGTGCCGGCCTGATAGGACGGAGGCCGCGCCAGCATACTGCCAACCGCGACCGGGCACGCGATAGCATGTCGCGGCGCTGTCGGAAACGACGAATTTTACCGGTAAGAAGCGTTAAATCGACATGTCACAGGTGGTTTAAGTGCCGACCAGTGTTCTATCGACCTGCTTGGCGACAAACGGATGACATTTCCGCAGCCCGGCCTTAGATTGCAGGCTCCGTTCGACAACGTATCCAAAGACATAAAACGGAAGGGAGGACCATGCACGGGCTGATGCAGGATTGGCCGCTACTGTGCCACAAGATCATTGACCATGCCGCCCAGTACCACGGTGCGCGCGACGTCATTTCGCGGTCGGTCGAGGGGCCGATTGTTCGATCGACCTATTCGGAGGTGCGCGACAGGGCACTGAAGGTCGCCAAACGCCTCGACAAGGCGGGCGTGCGGCCGGGCGACCGGATCGCGACGCTCGCCTGGAACACCGCGCGGCATCTGGAAGCCTGGTATGGCATTCTCGGTGTCGGCGGCATCTATCACACCGTCAACCCGAGACTGTTTCCGGAACAGATCGCCTGGATCATCGATCATGCCGGGGATCGGATGATCTTCACCGACCTGACCTTCCTGCCGATCCTCGAAAAGATCGCCGACAAGACGCCGTCGCTCGAACAGGTCGTCGTCCTGACCGACAATGCCCATCTGCCCGAAACCACTTTGGCGAACGTCGTTGCGTATGAAGAGTGGATCGACGAGGTCGATAGCGATTTCGCCTGGGCAGCTCTCGACGAGAACGCGGCTGCCGGCATGTGCTACACCTCCGGCACCACCGGCAATCCCAAGGGGGTCGTCTACTCGCACCGCTCGAATGTCCTGCATTCGATGGTGATGACCCAGCCGGACATGCTCAATCTCAGCTCGCGCACGACAATGATGCCGGTCGTGCCATTCTTCCATGCCAATGGCTGGTCACTGGCGTTTTCCTCACCCATGGTTGGGGCGAAGCTCGTGCTGCCGGGTCCGCTGATGGATGGTGCCTCGTTGTGGGAGTTGTTGGACACCGAACAGATTTCTTCGACGGCCGCGGTACCGACCGTCTGGCTTGGCCTGTTGCAGCATCTCGACGACACCGGCCGAAAGCTGCCCTATCTCGACAACGTCATTATCGGCGGTTCGGCCTGCCCGCGGGCGATGATCGAGCGCTTTAACCGTGATTTCGAGGTTGAGGTCAGCCATGCGTGGGGCATGACGGAGATGAGCCCGCTGGGATCGTTCTGCTCGCTGAAGCCGGTCTATGCCGATCTCGAGGGAGCCGCCAGGCTCGACGTCCTCGAAAAGCAGGGCCATCCGCCGTTTACGGTCGAGATGAAGATCACCGACGACGAAGCCAAAGAACTGCCTTGGGATGGTAAGACTTTCGGCAAGCTGAAAGTGCGCGGACCCGCCGTTACCAAGTCTTATTTCAAGGGGGATGGCGGCGAGATTCTCGATGATGAAGGGTTCTTTGATACCGGTGACGTCGCTCATATCGATCCGCACGGCTATATGCAGATTACCGACCGGGCGAAAGACGTCATCAAATCAGGCGGCGAGTGGATTTCCTCGATCGATCTCGAGAACCTAGCCGTCGGTCATCCCGATGTCGCGGAAGCAGCCGTCATCGGAATTGCGCATCCGAAATGGGACGAGCGTCCGCTGCTCGTCATCGTGCCGAAACAGGGCGTGTCGCTGACCAAACAGGATCTGCTCGACTTCATGGCCGGCAAGATCGCCAAATGGTGGATGCCAGACGATGTTGTTTTTGTCGAAGAGATACCTCATACCGCCACCGGCAAGATCTTGAAGACGCGGCTGCGCGATCAGTTCCAGGACTATGTGCTGCCGGGGTGAGGCCACAAAGGCGACAGCCTCCTGAGGCCAGAGTCCTGAGACGTGCTCTCTATGCTCTTCGGCGGAACGGTCTCGGGGGACAATGAAGCGCAGCTTTCAACGCGTATCACATCGGGCGAGATGGGCGCGACGTTTCGCGCTTGTCGCGCTGCCTGTTGCAGCAATCGCGATCTTTGGCCAGCGCTTGGGGTCTGCCGACACACCGACAACGCTGATCACCTATGCGGTCGGTGTCCTGATCGCACTGGCCGCTCTCGGGCTCGGGGTCAGCGCATTGCCGTCGATCATCGGCGATCGCTATCGCGGCGGGCGGGACGCGGTGATTGCGATCCTGCTTGGCATGATCGTCTTGGTGCCGGTGTTTTATGCTGGCTATCGCTTCTTCGAGCGCCCGCTGCTGTCTGACATCACGACCGCGCCGACGGCGCCGCCGCCGTTCGACGCAGCGCTCGCCGCGCGTCCCGAAGGTGCCAATGATCTGACCTATCCGCGCGCAAACGCCGATCTCCAACGCAACGCCTATCCCGCCGTCCGGCCGTTGTTCGCCAATATCGCACCGGAGGATGTGTTCGCCGTCGCCGAGGGCATTGTTGAAGCCAATGGGTGGCAGATTCTCGACGTTGTGCAGCCGACGCCGGGCTTCACAGGCCGGATCGAGGCCGTCGCAACGACACAGATCTTCGGTTTCAAGGATGATGTCCTGATCGTCGTGACCGGGACCGCCGACGGTGCTCGCGTCGATATGCGCTCCGCCTCGCGCTTTGCGCGCCACGATCTTGGCGCCAATGCCGACCGCATCGACCGGTTCCTGGATGAGTTGGCCGATCAACTCGTGGCACTCTCGACGGCGATCATCGAAGCGCCGGAAGATGCCGAGACGGAGGAGCCCGCGCAGTAGGCGTGGTGCCGGGAGCCGATCAGCGCGCGGTCCAGGCGTCCTGATCCTCCTCGCGGGCGAGGCCTTGTTCGGTGAGATAGATAAGCTGCGCCCGCGTCGATAAGCTCGCGGCGCCGACGAGCTTGGGGTCGAGGCCAGGATAGGCCCGTTTGACGATCTCCCCGATGGTTCGATCGCCAGCCCGCAGCGCATCAAGGATCTTGGTTTCGCGTTGGCGGCGATGGGTAATCAGACCGCGCACGAAACGCTCCGGTCTGCCGATCCGATCGCCATGGCCGGGCAGATAGAGCGTATCATTCCGCGTGAGCAGCTTCTCAAGCGAGCGCATATAGTCGCCCATGTGGCCGTCGGGCGGGGCGACGACGCTGGTCGACCAGCCCATGACATGATCGCCGGTGAACACGACGCCGGTGTCTTCGAGCCCCAACGCGAAGTGATTGGCGGCATGACCCGGTGTTGCGATGGCTTCGAGGGTGACGCCGGCCGTGTTGAGCCGCATGCCATCGCTCAACGCGATATCCGGCATGAAGTCCTGATCATGCGCAGCATCCAGTCCGGACGTGCCATCGCTCCCATCCCGAGGCGTGAACGTCGCCCCGACTGTTTCGGCGCCGAGCGCTTGGGCGAGCCGGTCGGCCAGCGCGACATGGTCACGATGAGTGTGGGTCACGATAATATGATGAACGGGACGGCCCGCGATAACCTCGACCAGCCGGTCGTAATGCGCATCGTCATCGGGGCCGGGGTCGATGATGGCGAGGTGATCGCCCCCTAGGACATAACTCGCGGTTCCGGTGAAGGTGAACGCACTGGGATTGGGCGCAATGACGCGGTAGATGTCGTGACCAAGATCGGTGATCGATCCAGCTTGCGGTGCACTGCGGTCGAAGCTCAGTGGGGTGTCTGTCATGTGGCGACGGTCCGCCCCGGTATCAGTGCGTCAAGTCGGTCAGGTCGGGCAACTGGAAAGCCAAGGGTGTCCGGCCAACCCTTTGAAAACGATGGTCGGAGCGGAGTGATTCGAACACTCGACCCCCTCGTCCCGAACGAGGTGCGCTACCGGGCTGCGCCACGCTCCGTGCCATATCAGACGCGCCTTATAGCGATGCGGCATCCGGGCGGCAAGTCGTGACGCGGATGTCGTTTGGGTGATCCCAGAAAAGACCCGCAATCCGTGCATCCGCTTTGTCATGCGCCGCCCTGCGACAAATTTGTGCCGATGTCGAAAAAGCCAGGCGCGGCTCGTGCTTGTCAGAGTGATAAAGCCGTATGATCGCGGCCAAAACAACTGAAACGGCCTGAAACGCCACTATTTCTGTATGTTTCGGCTTGGGAACGGCAAGTTGGAGGCGAGGGGTGTTTTGACCTTTGCTGCCTGGCTGGCCTAAAGTCCGTGACGTGCTTGCGCATCGTAAGAAATGCGCACCGTTCAGGTTAATCTCCAGGAGGACGAACGAATGACCGATATGGACCGGCTTCACCCGAAAGTTCGGGAAGCCCAGGATTTGATGGCATCGGGCCGTATGAACCGCCGCGAGTTCGTGCGCGTTGCGGCACTTCTCGGTGTCGGCGCAGGGGCGGCTTATGCCATGGCCGGCCTGCCGGCGCCTGCCTATGCCATGGGCGGCGAAATGCCGTTTCCTGATGACGACGCCAATGCTCAGCAGGGCGGTGTGCTGCGCGTCGGCATGCAGATCCAGAAAATGGATGACCCGGCGACCTTTTCCTGGGTCGAGATGTCGAACCAGGCACGCCACATCGTCGAATATCTCTCGATGACCGGCCCGGACAACGTTACCCGGCCTATGCTGGCCGAAAGCTGGTCGGCCAATGACGATCTGACCGAGTGGACCTTCACGCTGCGTCAGGGCGTTATGTTCCACAACGGCGAGGAACTGACTGCCGAGATCGTCAAGTGGAACTTCGAGCGCTGGATGAACCCGGAACTCGCAGCCGGTGGTATTCTTGGCCTGTCGACGATCTCGGGCATGATGGAAGCCGATGGCGACTCCCAGCGCATGATCGACGGCTCGTTCGAGGTTGTGGACACCTATACGTTCAAATTGACGCTGAACAAGCCGGTCCTGTCGGTTCCGGAAGACCTCTATAACTATCCGACCGCGATCGTGCACTCGTCGTTCACGGCACCGTTCTCGGACAGTCCAATCGGCACCGGCCCGTTCACGCTCAGTGAGCTTGCCGTCGGCGACCGCTGCATCCTGACCCGTGTCACTGAAATGACGAATGGTGAGCCGTTCGAATACTGGGGCGGCACGGTCTATCTCGACGAAATCCACTATTACAATTTCGACGAGGACAACCAGCTCGTTGCCATGGCTGGCGGTGATGTTGATGCGATCTATGAGTTCGGCATTGAGCAGATGGAGTTCGCCAAGTCGCTGCCGGGCAACATCATTGCGGCCCGCACCGCGCAGACGCTGTGCTGCCGGATGCAAGTGACTCAGGCGCCGTTTGACAATGCCGATCTGCGCCGCGCCGTGAACCTCGCGATCGACAATGCCACCGTGAAGAGCTTGGTCTTCCCGGAAGGTGGCGACATTGGCGAGAACCACCATGTCGCTCCGGTTCATCCCGACTATCCGGCGCTCGAGCCGCTGGTGCGTGACGTCGATGCCGCCAAGGCGGCATTGGCAGATGCCGGCTATCCCGATGGCGTCGAGCTGACCATCGATGTCGGCAACACCGATGGACCTTGGCACCAGACGGCCTGCGAGGCGATGCGCGCCCAGCTTCAGGACGCGGGCATCACGCTCAACATCAACGTCATGCCGGCGTCGAAGTATTGGGAAGTCTGGGACAAGACGCCGTTCGGCGCCACCGCCTGGACCCACCGCCCGCTCGGCACGATGGTGATGTCGCTCGGCTACCGGACCGGTGTGCCGTGGAACGAGGCGCAGTTCTCCGATCCGGCCTTCGACGCAGCTCTTGATGCGGCCGAAGCGACGCTCGACACAGCCGAACGCACGGAAAAGCTCGGCGAAGCCGCGCAGATCCTGCAGGACGCCAATGTCATGAACCTGTCGATCTGGCGCCCGGTTTACACGATCACGGCGGAGAAGGTGAACGGCTACCCGGCTCACCCGACCCAGTACCACCAGTACAACAAGGTCTGGCTGAGCGCCTGATCGGGCCTCAAGGTCCTTCGAGATATTTGGAACGGCTCGCTTTTTGCGGGCCGTTCTTTTTTCTGCCCCGAAACAACGTTCCGGGTGTGATCATGCTTGATCCAGGCGTTCGTGGTTTCGAAGCAGATCCGCCAACGCGGTCATCAATGGCTGGTCACCGCGCCGCGTCACCAGGATGATACTGCGCTTGAGGTCGATCGGTGCTGTCCGCACCGTTTCGCCGGCATAGCGGTGAACATCCGCCTCCGGTACAATTGTCATGCCAAGTCCGTTGGCGACGACCGCGATGATCGCCTCGATCGAATCGAGTTCCATCGCCTCGACCGGCACAATGCTTTTCGTTGTCAGAAATGCGTCGATGACCCGTCCAACGCCCGCCGAGCGACGGAAGCGAATGAAGGGAAGGCGATCGAAGTCGGCGATTTTTGGAGTGTCACCAGGACGCCCGGCGCGTGCCAGAACCATCGGTTCGACCTGGATGACGGTTGCGTCGAGATCGTCGGGCAGAGGGCCGGCTCGGGTCATCAGCGCGGCATCGATGGCGCCGGACTGGAGCCGCGCCTGAAGTGTGTTGGACAAACCACTGTCGATACGGATCGTGACATCGGGATGGCGGTTGGCCATGGTGGCGATCAGGTCTGGCAGAAGGCGAATGCTGGCTGTCGGGATGACACCGATGCGGAGTTGGCCTGACAGCGGCGCCTTGGCATCGAGCCGGGCCGGCAGGCTGTCATAATCAGCAATGATGCGTCGGGCATGTTCGACCAGCATCACACCGCGCGGCGTGAGCCGCGCCGGCCGTGTCTCACGGTCGAACAACGTACCGCCATAGCTGTCTTCCAGTGCCTTGATCTGCTGGCTGATCGCGGCCTGGGTGCGGTGCAGCCGTTCGGCGGCTGCCCGGAAAGAGCGGGAGTCGGCGATCGCAACAAGCGCGCGAAGTTGATGTATCGACATGGCGAGCTCCTATCGGGAGCTGATCATAAGAAAAAATGATCATATACTAAAGAAATTATCGATTGCCTTAACAAACTTGAACCACCATGGTCGTGATCACGTATGGGTCACGGGAATGTCAGCGGGGCTGTTGAATGCTGGATCGGATCGAGGATACGGGCGGAGCAATTTCCATCTCTCCGCGTGGTCAAGAGCTGCGCAACCGCGCGGCGGTGCTGGCGCCGAAGCTTGCCGCTTGCGCGGCCAGTATTGACCGGGACGAAACATATCCCTGGGGCTGTGTCGCCACACTCACAGAAGCCGGCCTGATGGGAATGACGATCCCGAAGGCACTTGGTGGGTTGGGGGCAAGCTTTCTGGATGTCGTGCTTGTCATCGAGGAGATCGCCAAGGCGTGCACGGTCTGCGCGCGTATCGTCGTCGAAGCCAATATGGGCGCGATCTCGGCGATCATGGCCTATGGTAGTCCGGCCCAGAAGCGACTTGCGGCCGACCTTGTCCTGGCTGGCGACAAGCCAGCAATCTGCATCACCGAGCCGGGTGCTGGCAGTGCCGCGACCGAGATGACCACGCGCGCACTTGATCGCGGCGACCATTATCTGATCAGCGGCGAGAAGCACTGGATCACAGGTGGCGGTGTGTCGCGGCTCTATTTGATCTTCGCCCGGGTCTACGATCAGGATGGCCAGCATCAGGGCATTGGTGGGTTCCTCGTCGCGGCGGATCCTGCCAATGGCAAGATGCCGCAAGGATTCACCGTGGCGGGTCGCGAGCCGACCATGGGTCTACGCGGCATGCCGGAAGCTCATCTCGTCTTCGACGAAGTGCGCGTGCCCGAGCGCATGGTTCTGCGCACGCCGCGCGGTTTCGGCTCAGGGTTCGCCGATCTGATGACCGCCTATAACAGCCAGCGTGTCGGGGCCGGCACGGTGGCGTTGGGCGTGGCCCAGGGCGCGATCGACTATGCCCGAGACTGGCTGCTCGAGCGCGAACAGTTTGGCCGCCCTATCGCTGAGTTTCAGGGCCTGCAATGGATGCTGGCCGAGACGACGACGAAGCTGGCTGCCGCACGCGCGCTCCTGCGCCAGGCCGCGGCAACGCCGGGCATCGACGGGTTTGGCTTTCCGGATGTTACCTTGGCCGCTCAGGCGAAGTTGTTTGCGTCCGAAACCGCGATACCCGCAGTCAACACGGCGCTTCAGATGTTCGGCGCGCGCGGCTATTCGCGGGAGTATCCGATCGAACGGATGGCGCGCGATGTGCGCATGTTCACCATCGGCGGCGGCACAGCGGAGATCCTGAAGACCACGATCGCGGCCCGCGAACTCGGCATCAAGCTGCCGCAGACCCGCGATGGCTATGTTGATCAAGAGGCCGCAGTACCCATGGCATTGGCGGCTGAGTAGAGCCCGGCGGCCTGCTCAGACGAGCAGATAATCCAGCTCGATTGGTGTGAAGATCGCGTCGTCGAGTGCTGCCTGGTCTTCGAACACATCGGCGACATCCTTGCGCTCGCGGTCTTCGGTCAACATGCCGAGCAGATCACCGAATTCGCCTGCCCCGACGTCGTCGTAGAGCCGGTAGGCCGTGGCGACCGTCACAAAGTCCCAGTCTTCCATGATGGCGAAGGCTTCCTGGTAATATGCCGCCTGTTCGGCATCGCCGCCAGTGTCACCCCAGTCGTCGCCGCTATCCCAGCCGAATTCGGTGAACCAGATGTCCTTGGCCGGGCTGCTGCCGGCCTCAACGTCAACGAGATGGGCGCGGATCTGTTCGACGCCTTCCTTGAAGTTCCAGAACTCCGACAGCCAGTCGCTGGAATTGATCGGATCGCCCGGCCGGTAGGGCAGACCATCATTGCTTGCGTCTGGTCTCGTATAGGGATGCAGGCCAAGCACATCATATTTCGCGCCGAGCGCGGTCATCTGTTCGAGATAGTCGATGTCGGTACCGGCCAGTGAGCCGCCGACCACGGTTATGTCGCTGTCGACGGCCTTCAGCGCGTCATAGGCGGCATTGAGGAGTTCGACATAGCCGGGGGCCGCCTGCGCCGCATCCAGCAGGACGAAAGCTTCGTCATTGGGGTCGTTGGGGTTGGTCCGCATCGGTATGTCGTCAGTCCAGAACTGGTCGACATTCGGTTCGTTCCAGATCTCCCAGCCGATAACGACGTCGTCGAGGCCGGCATCCTTCACCTCTTGCGCGAGATAGGCGACCGCGTCGGCATAGGCTTGCGGGTCTTCCGGCGGATGCCAGATCGACTGCGGCAGAGGAATGCCGTCGGGCGCGGCCCAGTCCGCCGTTTGAGCGAACAGCATGACGACCTTCATGCCGCCTTCTTCCGCCGTCCGGAGGCCTTCAAGCACGAGATCGACATAGCCTTGATCAAAGCTATCGGGCCCATCCGGCTGCAACTGCCGCCAGTCGCCGGGATAGCGGATCACCTCAGCGCCGAGTTTCGACGCGTCGGTAAGGTGGACGTTCTGGGAGTCGAGATCGGTGTCGGTGCCATTGATGATGGCATCATTGTTGAACAGCATGTGCAGCCCGAGAAGCTGCGGGTCGACATAGAGATCGTGTTCGAAGACCTCTATGATGCCCTGATCGGACTCCGCAGTGAACGTGAAGCTGTCGGTGCCGGTAAAGTCTCGGTCCGGTGTGAAGACGAAGCTGCCGTCATCAGAAAGTGTCAGTGTTCCATTGTCGGGACCGTCGACCAGGACAAACGTGTCGTAGTCGTCTCCGATGACCTCGTTCATATCGTCCTTGAAGACGATGTTGCGGGTTAGAACCGATGGGGCAGCTGTTGTTGGCGCAAGCGCTTCGATCGTGACGGTTGCGCTGTCGCTGCCTGTCTGGCCATCGCTCACCGTGTAGTCGAAGGACAACGTGCCCGTCGCGGCCGGGTCGAGCGTAATGGTGACCGTTTCGGCCAATGTGTCGAGGGCGACATCGGCCAGAGTGCCGGGGTTTGTGACATCGGTGATCGTCAGGATGTCGCCATCGACATCGCCGTCATTGTCGAGAAACACGGCGAACGGTACGATAATGGTCTGACCGGCACTGGCTTGCAGGTCATCATCGCCAGCAACGGGATCGTCATTTACGGGCGCGAGCGTGATGGTCAATATGGCGCTGTCACTGCCGCCTACGCCATCGGCAACGGTGTAGGCAATCTCGACCGGCCCGGTGACATTCTCGGCCGGTACAAAACGAAAAAACACTGTGGTTGGGTTGAAGAAGACCGTTCCCAGGTCCGGGTTGACGGAAATGTCGGTTATGGTCAGCGGATCGCCGTCCGGCTCTCTATCATTCAAGAGGAGCTCGACCACGGGAATGTCGATTGTTCTGTCCTCGATACCAATACCGGTCAGTGTGTCGTCAACGGCAATCGGATCTCTGTTGGAGAGATCGATCTTGCTATCGCCGACAACGACCTTCAGCCGCTCGATCCCAGTCGCGTCGATATTGAGTGTGCGGAAAAAGAGTTGTTTTACGCCGGCTTCGAGTGCTGCGTTCAAAAGCCGAAGTTCGGCGATGATGGCCGGATCGTTCGCTTCTGCAGCCGTCAGCTCGATGCATAAGGTGTCGGTACCCGAGCCGCCGAATATCTGGTCGTTGCCATTCTTGCGTGCCGTGTGGATGAAGGTGTCATCATCGCTCCCGCCGCGCAGAACGTTTGCGCCCGCGCCGCCATCCAGGAAATCGTCGCCCTGGCCGCCAATTAGGAGATCGTTGCCACCATTACCGAACAGACGGTCATCACCATCGTCGCCTGAGACCGTGTCTGCGCCCGAGCCACCCTCCAGGCGGTCGCGACCACGGCCGCCCATTAGGTCATCACGCCCGTCGCCGCCCAGGATCTCATCCCGGCCACCTTCGCCCATCAAAGCGTCGCTGCCGGAGCCACCCTCGATCTTGTCGTCGCCCGAGCCACCGAACACCTGATCGCGTCCGCTGCCAGCATTGATCGTATCGTCGCCGCCATCGCCCATGACGACATCATTGCCCGCGCCGCCCGACAAGACATCGTCGTCGGCGCCGCCCATCAAAGAATCGTTGCCTTTGTTACCCGACAGCGTGTCTCGGCCATTGTCACCGAACAGCCGGTCATTCCCGCCATTGCCAGACAGCGTGTCGCGGCCGCCATGGCCGGCAAGCCGATCATTGCCCGAACCACCCGATAGGCTGTCGCTGCCCGAGCCGCCGGACAGGCGGTCATTGCCGCTACCACCTGCGATCGTATCGTCGCCGGCCTCACCGTTCAGGGTATCGTCACCTTTTCCGCCGGACAGGCGATCATTGCCATCGCCGCCATAGCCGACATCATGGCCCTTGTTGCCAGAGAGTGCGTCGTTGCCGAAGTTTCCGAACAAGCGGTCGGCGCCCTTGCCGCCGATCACCCTGTCATCAGAACCACCACCGATGAGCCGGTCGCGATTTGCACCGCCATAAATCAAATCTGAGCCGCCATTGCCCCAGATCCAATCGTTGCCATCGCGTGCGACAATGCGATCGTCCTGGCCGGAGCCGACGAGCGCATCATCTCTGTTCGTTCCCGCCAAGCGTCGTCGTGCCATGATGGCCAATCCCGAGGTCTGCCGTCCGAGCGCACCTTCGTGGATTTTAATGCGACCGACAAATGCAACCTTTTGTTAAGCTTAACGTGCGGCGCCAGGCCGTCGAGAGAGTCACGGGTGGGGCGATTTTTTTGAAGAAAAACCAACCAAATTTGAGTATTTATTTCAAAATATTTTACTAAATCAATCTTAAAACAGTATTATTTGAGTTTTGTTTCGCTGCATCATAGTAGATAATGAGAATTTAATTCGATTGTGGAAGGATATAGTATTATTGATTGCAGGTTTAGGGGTTGTATGTGCGTAAAGTTGCAATTGGAATGCTGCTGGTCGCGGCCTTTGCCGCTGCAACATCACTTGGCGCGGCACGCTGGCTCGTCGACCCGCAGACTCCGGCGCCTCTGCCGCAAGCGCGTAGTGATCAGATCTTCGGAACCCTGGTTGTTGCCAGCCAATCCCTGACATTTGGCACAAGCCTTGCCGCCAAAGATCTACGTGAGATCCCCTGGCCGGATGATGCCATTCCCGCGGGCAGCTACAGCAGGATCAGGGATCTGCTCGGCGACGTGCCGCGGGTGGTTCTGTTTCCGTTGGCAGAGAACGAGCCGGTGCTCGCATCAAAGATCACCGGCGACGGAGATCGGGGCGGGCTATCGGCGCTGTTGCCGGCCGGGCGCCGTGCTGTTGGCGTGCCGGTCGATGAGATCGCCGGTGTTGGCGGCTTCGTCTCGCCTGGTGATCGGGTCGATGTCGTGCTGACCCGCAGTGGTGGCAGTGACGGCGGTGTGCCGGACGGCGGACGCGCCGATGTCATTTTGCAGGGGATCGGCGTTTTGTCGGTCGACCAGGTGGTTGACTGGACCAACATCGAGCCTGGTGTGCCGCGTGTTGTCACGCTCGATGTTTCGATCGCCGAAGCCCAGAAGCTCGTGCTCGCCATGGAGACCGGCAGGTTGTCGCTCGTTCTGCGCGGTGCTGGCGACACCTCGACAGTCGGGATCGGCCACGTAACCGCATCACATTTCCAAGGACTTGACGACGGCGATGCGTCCGCCCGGGCACGTATCACCGTCGTCCGGTCCGATGTCCGGGAAGACTACTCCGTCCCTGTCTCGGCCTCTGCTGTCTCATCCTCCCAGCTCGATTAGGCCAGGACCGGAGGCCACGCCCCATGCGCTTCATTCCCCACCTGCCGGAGACATCCGCAATGACCCGATCACGTCATCATCCTATCGCAGCACATCTGGCGGTTGCCCGTATATCGGTCGACATCCTTGCGCGCGCCATTCTGGTGTCGTGCCTTGCGGTGGCCGGGGCAATCGGGTTTGGCCTGTCGTCCGTGCCGGCCAAGGCGGATGCACCGATCTACGAATTGCGATCCGGCGCCGCCACGGGCCGCGTGGCGGTTGATCGTGGCAAATCGCGCACCGTTCAGGTCGGTGCGGTCTTCTCCGAGATTGTTGTCGGCGACTCGGAGATTGCCGACATCGCGCCGCTGACCGATACCTCCTTCTATGTTTTGGGCAAGGCGTTGGGGACGACAAGCGTTGCGCTGTTTGATCTTAATGGCGCGCTCATTGGTTCGCTCGACATCGAAGTCACCTCGGACCTTGGCGACTTGCAGGCGACCCTTGAGCAAGAGTTGCCAGGCTCCAACATTTCTGTACGCTCGATCAACGGTCAGATCCTCTTGTCTGGCCATGTTGGAGATGCGGCAAGCGCCCAGCGCGCGGTCGAGATCGCTGGTCACTACAGCGATCAAGTGGTCAATACCTTATCGGTCGCGGGACCTCAGCAGGTCATGCTGGAAGTGCGGTTCCTCGAAGCGGCCCGCAGCGCAACCCGCGAGCTTGGGGTCAACTGGACCATCGCGGCGCAAGATCTTGCAGCTCAGCTCGGCACGGCCGCACTTGTCTCTGGCGCGCCAGCCTTCGGGACAGTGCTTGCCCGTCTCGTCGATGGCGGCACCAATGTTGATGTCCTGATCCAGGCGCTGGAACGCAGGGGCGTTGCGCGACGTCTTGCCGAGCCGAACCTTGTGGCCATGTCGGGCGACACGGCGAGTTTTCTGGCCGGCGGCGAATTCCCGTTCCCAGTTGCCCAGGACGACAATCGCATCACCATCGAGTTCAAGAAGTTCGGTGTCGGATTGTCGTTCACGCCAACGGTCTTGAGTCAGGGCAAAATCCATCTGGTTATTGAGCCTGAGGTCAGTCAGATCGATCCGACGATCTCGTTAAAGTTTAACGACATCGAGATCCCAAGTCTGATCGTGCGCCGCGCATCGACGTCTGTTGAGCTGCGCGACGGTCAGAGCTTCGTGATCGCGGGGCTGTTGCAGGCAACCCACTCGACGAGCCAGGACCGGATTCCCTGGCTTGGGGATGTGCCGGTGCTCGGAACGTTGTTTCGCAGTGCCAATTTCCGCCGCCAAGAGACCGATCTCGCCATCATTGTCACGCCCCGCCTGGTGCAGCCGGCTGCTCCCGGCACGGAGATCCGAACGCCGTTCGATGATCTTTTGCCGGGTAATGACATCGATGTCTTCGTCAATGGCAATGGCGAAGTGCCGCCGCGCCTTGCGGCCTCCTATGCCGCAGATACCGGCCATGCCGCGCCGGGCCTGGCCGGTACGGGGCACATCCTCGACATCGCGACAGGCTCGGCGCCGCCGAGCAAGTCGATGCCGAGCGTGTCCGCTTTTGCACCGACGCGAACAACAACACAGTCCCGATCAGCGACCCGTCAGGAGGTTGGCTATGACATGCGCTAAGTCATCGGTTCTTAGTCGGTTCATCACCGTCGTGCTGTTCGGCACGCTTGCCGCCGGCTGTTCGGAATATCTCGATCGCCGTGACACGTTGACACTCAGCGCCGGCAACGCACAAGCCGCCAACCGCATGGCGCATGTCGCCGACCCATGGCAGCGCCACGCCTTCGACACCGACATCGATGGGGATGGCAAGCGGTTGGTCGAGGCGGTTGAGACTTATCGCGATCCACCCGAGCCACCGCCACCGCCCCAGAAGGTCATTCTGACGACCGACTAAGGGGCAGGGCTCGTGCCCGTTTTGTGACATACCAAGCGACACGCAAAGAGCTGCGACATGACCGAGACCGCTACCACCTGCATTGCCGTTCTCAGCAACGACGAGCCGTTCTGCGACATCGTGCAGAGCGCGTTCCACACCCATACAGCACTTGATGTAGCGATCGTCCCGGTGACCGGCGACGCGCTGACAGATCTTGCGCCCGATCGGTTCGGGCTTCTGATCGCAGACACTGATCTGATGCGCGGTGACAATGCCGAGGCGGTACGCTGGGCAATTTCACGCTTTGCCCGTGGCGGGCCGCTACTTCTGGTGACGGGCGTGCTCGAGCCTGAGATCGTGCGCTGGATGGTGCGTCTCAAGGTGGCGGATCTTCTTACCAAGCCGGTTGGAATCTCCGATCTCGTGCGTGCCGCCGAGCGCGCGGTGTCCGGCCAGAACGAGGACGAGGTCCCGTCTGCGCGTTTCCGCAGCTTCGTCCCGGCCTCTGGCGGGGTCGGCAATACCACGCTCGCGATCCAGACCGGGTTTCTGCTGATGGGTGCGGAGCGGCATGCACCCTCCTCGACCTGTATTGTCGATCTGAACTTCCAGACCGGCGCCTGCGCCGACTTCCTCGACCTCGAACCGCGGTTTCAGATCGAGGAAATCGAGCACCAGCCGGACCGGCTCGACCTGCAACTTCTCGAAGTGATGCTAAGCCGGCACAGCTCCGGTCTTGCTTTGGTTGCAGCTCCCAGCGATCCAGCCGAAATGCGATCCTTTGATCCGGAAATGGTCGCTCACTTGCTCGATCTGGTATCGGCGTATTTCGACAACGTCGTCATTGACATGCCGCGCACTTGGTTTCCCTGGACCGAGGCTGTCTTGATGGGGTCCGACGAGATCTACCTCACCGCCGAGATGACGGTGCCGGGGATCCGCCATGCCCAGCGCATGCTGGCGGCGATTGCCCGCAAGACTGACAATCGCGCCAAGCCTAAGGTCATCATCAACCGCTTCGACGGCAAGGGCGGTGGCGCGCTGATGATGAAGGATGTCGCTGACGTTCTTGGCGACGCGCTGGCCGGCACCGTGTCGAACAATTACCGCCTGGTCCGTTCGGCGATCGACCGTGGTGTGCCGCTCGATGTCATCGAGCAGGATTCGGCCGTCGCTCGTGATCTCGCTGGCATTATCTTGCCGGGGACCACCCGCCGGACGTCAAAGCCGCTTTCCGCATGGCTCGCAGGTGCCATGCCCCAGGCGTTCAGGCGCAAGGCCGCATGAGGTCGACCATGCAGTCGCGTTTTGCAAGTCTGACCAAGGCCACGGCCCGAGTGCCCGTGCCAACGCTCGCGGAGGGTCCACCAAAGCAGGGCGACGGGCCGTCCGCGTCCACCAATCGAGCCGCGCCGCGCCCGGAGTCGGGTCCGCCATTGCCCAAGCCGGCCACAAGCGGTGTCAGTGACAAAATCCTCGACGCCAAGATGGACTTGCACCGCAGGTTGCTTGAGGCGTTCAATCTGTCGGCGATGGACAAGCTGCCCGAGGATGACGTGCAGCGCGAGATCCATGCCTTTGTCTCGGAATATGTCCTCGCCGAGCGGTTGCCGCTAAATGCGCGCGAAGTAGAGGCCCTGACCAAGGACATTCTCGATGAGATGACCGGGCTCGGCCCGCTCGAGCCGCTGCTCAAGGACGATACGATCGCCGACATTCTCGTCAACGGTCATGAATGCGTTTTCGTCGAGCGCCGTGGGATGCTCGAAAACACGCCGACACGCTTTAAGGACGAGACGCATCTGTTGCGGATCGTCAACAAGATCGTCGCAGCCGTCGGGCGGCATGTCGACGAGCGCCATCCCCTGTGTGATGCGCGGCTGCTTGACGGCAGTCGTGTCAATGTCGCGGTTCGCCCGGTGGCAATCGACGGGCCGCTGGTGTCGATCCGGAAGTTTGCGAAAAAGAAGCTCTCGCTCGACCGTCTGGTCGAGGTTGACGCGATAACGCCGCAAATGGCTGAGGTCCTGGCCGGCGCGGTGCGCTGCAAGGTAACGGCGATCATCTCTGGAGGTACGGGCTCGGGCAAGACGACGATGCTGAACGCGCTATCGGCGTTTATTCCCCAGACCGAGCGGCTGATCACCATTGAAGATGCCGCCGAATTGCAGCTTCAACAGCCGCACGTTGCACGCATGGAGACCCGTCCGCCGAATGTCGAAGGCGATGGGGAAATCCGCCAGCGCGATCTCGTCAAGAACGCGCTCCGCATGCGTCCCGACCGGGTGATCCTCGGGGAGGTGCGCGGCGAGGAAGCCTTCGACATGCTGCAAGCGATGAACACCGGCCATGAAGGATCCATGGCGACGATCCATGCCAACAATCCGCGCGAGGCGATCTCGCGGCTTGAACAGATGCTCGGCATGAGCGCGATGCCGATGACGGTGCAGTCGATGCGCCAGCAGATATCGGCAGCGATCCGGCTCGTCGTGCAACTTCAGCGCCTCTCCGATGGCAAGCGCAAGGTGACCTCCATAGCCGAGATCACCGGCATGGAAGGCGAGATCATGCAGATGCAGGAAATCTTCCGCTACGAACGCCTGTCGACGGATGAGGACGGCACGGTGCATGGCCGCTTCCGCGCAACGGGGATACGCCCGCGTTTTCTCGACGATCTTGCAGCGCGCGGGATCAAGATCCCACCCGAAGTCTTCGATCCGTCGGAGCCAGGGGCTTGATGGTGCCGACATGACTCTTCTGTTCGACCTGACAGCGGTGCATCTGGTCTATGCCTCGGCCATGCTGGCAGGCGTTATGGTTTTTGAGGCGCTGTTTCTGCTCTATGCGCGCGGAAAGACGGACCGAACCAAGCTCAATCGCCGCCTCAGGATCATGCAGACCACAAGTGACCGACAGTCGATCCTGGTCCAACTCCGCCGCGAACGCGGCCTCTCCGAGACCGGGCGTTTCGGTTTCCGGCTCGCGCAGATCAACCGGCTGATCACCCAGTCCGGCATTGCCTTGCCATTGCCGCGTCTAGCGATGTTCATCGCCTGTGGCGCCATCCTGGCCGCGTTTGTGGTTGGCGTAATGCGTACAAGCCTTGTCGAGGCCATATCGGTTGGTCTCGTGTGCGTGACTGTCCTTCCGTATCTTGTGCTCGCGCAGATGCGGGCCGCCAGGCGCAAGCTTTTCGGCACTCAACTCGCCGATGCAATCGAGCTCATCGTGCGCAGCCTTCGGGCCGGTCATCCCGTCCCAGTTGCCTTGGCGATGGTGGGACGGGAAATGCCCGATCCGGTCGGCAGCGAGTTCGGCATTGTCTCCGACGAAATCACCTTCGGAGCAGGGCTGGTTCCGGCGATCCAGAACTTGCAGGACCGTGTCGGTCAGGAGGACTTGCCGTTGTTTGTCACGGCCGTGACCATTCAGGCCAAAACGGGCGGAAACTTGCGTGAGGTGCTCGAAGGTCTGGCGAGTGTCATTCGCCAGCGCATCAAGATGCGGCGCAAGATCAAGGCAATCTCAGCGGAAGGGCGGCTCGCAGGCTTGGTCCTGACAGCGTTGCCACCAGGGTTTTTGTTGATCATCACCGTGCTGGCACCGGACTTCTATGGCGAGATCTGGGGTGATCCGATGACCTGGTATGGGCTTGGCTTCGCGGGCCTGATGCTGCTGATCGGCAACATCTTTATCTATCGCATGGTCAATTTCCGCTAC
>JBCBSK010000068.1:0-18434 GCA_039819185.1 Pseudomonadota bacterium
GTGCTGCGCGCGACTGCTCATCCGTCAGCTGCACGACCAGCTCCTGCCTTTGACGCTGCACCCGGAAACTGTCTTCCAGATCCAGTTCCGCCTGATGCGCAAAGGCAGGAGCTGGTCGTGCAGCTGACGGATGAGCAGTCGCGCGCAGCACGTCTGCAACAGGAATTGGACGTCGAGCGTGCCAATGCCGCCGCCTTACAAAACCGTCAGACGGAATTTCGTGCAGCACTGGAAAAGGCGCGTGGCGAACTGGTCATGCTGATCGATGCGGATCGAGCGCACCGAGAAGAGATTGAGAATCTGACCGACGTCGCCGGTGATCGTGAGGTTGAGCTGCTGGAGCAATCCCGCGCGGTTGACAGGCTGGTGGCCGAAAACAAGATCCTGAAAGAGACCAACGAGCGCGTGTCAACTGAGCTCGACGTCTATGTCAAGCGCGCTAACGAACTTGAAAAGAACCTCGACGTGGCGCGTGAGATGAACGATGCGGGCGAAGAAGAGATCGAACGCCTGTCGACTGAGTTGATCGCGGCAAACGAAAACGTCGACAATTATCAGGCCGAGAACGTCGAACTGCGTTCGCGGCTTGAAAACGCGATCGCCGAAAATGCCGCCGTCGAAAAGCGGTCGAGCGAGAAAGTCCGCATCCGCGAGGACGAGTTGTTCTCCCTGCGCTCCCGGGTTGACGGTCTGCAGTCCGAGTTGCGCATTCGTGGCCAGATGCTGTCACAGGCGGTTGACGAATTGCGTGGGGCAAAATCGGAAGCCAAGGTTGCCAAGTCGACATCCGAAGATCTCAGCGAGCAGTTGGTGCGTGAAGTGCAGCAACGCGAGGAGCATCGTGAAGCGCTGTTGAATGCCAATGCCGAAATTTCCGAAGTTAACAAGCGCTTCAACGAGCTTCTCGGTGAACTCGAAAAGGCCCGCCGCGAGAACGAGCATCTCAAGCGTATGATCAAGGTCGAACGCCAGAAGCTCGAATTCGCCGTCGACACCGCCATGGCGTCCGAGAAGGAAGCCCGCGACAACGACATGCTGTCGTCGATCGACGACATAGACATGACCAAGCCGAACTAGGTTTCGGCTTGTCTGTCTGATCCGGTCAGGCCTGAGTCAGCACAGTCCGGCACAGCCCAACGAGGTCGTCATGGCTCAACGCGCGGGCATTCGACTGGGTCATCCAGACATTTTCCGGCATGACAGCGTGCTCTGCCAGCAGTTCCGGCGTCAGCGACGGGCAGTCCTCGGCCAGTGATACGGCGAGACCGACGCGCCGCACCAGGTTGTCGAATGTCTCTGGGATCGCCTCAGGCGTGCTCAGGCCCATGGCTTCCGCAACGCCCTGAAATCGTGCTGGGGCACCGGCGATGTTGAACGGCAAGGCCGCCATCAGGGCGAGTGCGACAGCACGCCCGTGATGGACATGACCGAGCGAGCCGAGCGCATGGCCGATGGCATGCGCCACTGCCGTGCCGCCATTGTCGATCGCCATGCCGGCGAGAGCTGCGGCGTGTTGCATGCCGGCGCGCGCCGTTTGGTCCGCGCCATCGCGCACGGCTACTTCGAGATGACGCATGACCATGCGGATCGCAGCTTCCGCATAGACCGCGTTGCCAGCATGGGCGTTCTGGTTGGTGGCGGCCTCCAGGGCATGCACCAGCGCGTCGAGCCCGGTCGCTGCCGTCAGATGCGGCGGCAAGGTGAGCGTCAGATCCGGATCCAGAACCACATGGGCTGAGCGCATGGCCGGATCCCAGAACCAGGCCTTGGCGCCACTGGTGAGCGTCAATACCGACGTTCGGGTCATTTCGGCGCCTGTGCCCGATGTGGTCGGCACCGTGATGAAGGGGAGTGCGGTGTCTGCCGGCATGGACGTTGCCGATAGTGCAAATGCCTCGGTCGGTTCCTCGGTTCCGGCAAGTCCCGCGGTTGCCTTTGCGAGATCGAGCGCCGAGCCGCCGCCAAGGCCTATAACAAGGCTGCACCTCTCCGATCGCGCGGTGGCGCGTGCCGCATCGACCTCGGTTACCGACGGATCGGCGGCAAAGTCGGAAAACATAACAACATCGAGACCCGCAGAGCGAAGCTGATTTGCGATCGTCTCGATCATGCCGGTTGCCGCAAGGCCAGGATCTGCCGCCAACAGGATCGCACCGCCTTGGAGGTGTTTGGCTAGGATGTCGGAGAGCACGGCCGTGGCACCTGCGCCCATGGTGATCGGCGGCACTGCCGCAAGCTCGTGACAGATCATCGCGGGCGCTCCAATCGTGACGGTCGTCGAATAGGTTGATGTTGAAGCGCGTCTTTTGCGCATCGCAAAGCACGTGGTCGCGTCGCAGAACGCCCTATTCCTGTCTGTCAGCGTCATCCGACAGCGCGTTCAAGCAAATCCATGCCGCTCTCAGGCGCGACAGACAGTGTTTCAGGGCCGACACTTCTTTCCGTCAGGTATCTGGTGGCGTGAGCGTTGGCTACTTGGCGTGGCAAACTCAAAAAACCCCAAGGTTGTCGATGCAGCCTGATCACGGGGCGGGAGGGACGGCGGAGACGTCGTCAGCATCATGCAAGAGCCCGATCTCAGCGACAGGCTGATCAGCGATACACCGGATCCTGCTTCCACACCGGACAGTTCAGAGGGCGGGCGGCGCGGTCGCCGCTCTGGGGGGCGTGCTGGAAACACCAGGCGATCGGGCAGCGGCGGCGCGCGCTTCGATCAAGCAGCCTGGCGCGTTCCCGAAAACCCTGATGCCCCGACCGAGCCACTGACAGCCGAGGGCGTTCAGGCGGTTCACAATGGTGCGATGCGGATTCTCGAAGACATCGGCATCGACTTCCTCAACGATGACGCGCTGAAGATCCTGCACAAGGCGGGCTGCACGGTCGACTTCGACACCAAGACCGTTCGCATGGGCCGCGACTTCGTCATGGAAATGGTCGGCCATGCGCCTGAAACCTTCGCCATGACACCGCGCAATCCGACCCGCGAGGTGACCGTAGGCGGCAAGCATATGCTGTTTCTGAATGTCGGTAGCCCGCCGAACTATTCAAACCTCGACGAGGGACGTCATCCCGGCAACCATCGGGCGTATCAGGACCTGGTAAAGCTCACCCAGACATTCAACTGCATCCACCTGGCGAGCGGCTATCCGGTCGAGCCGGTGGATATCCACGCCTCGATCCGCCACCTCGATTGCATCTTTGACAAGCTGACGCTGACCGACAAGGTCGTCCATATCTATTCGCTCGGCAGCGAGCGTGTGGAAGACGGTCTTGAAATGGTGCGCATCGCATCCGGTCTGTCGCAGGATGAGTTCGACGCGCGCCCGCGCATGTATACCAACATCAACTCATCCTCGCCGCTGAAGCATGACTGGCCAATGCTCGACGGTGCGATGCGGCTCGCCCGACGCGGCCAGCCGGTGATGATCACACCCTTTACCCTCGCAGGTGCCATGGCGCCGGTGACGATGATCGGCGCGGTGACCCAGTCGGTGGCCGAAGGCCTCGCAGCCGTGGCGTTGTTGCAATACATCAATCCGGGCACGCCGGTGGTCTATGGCTCGTTCACATCAAACGTGGATATGAAATCCGGCGCGCCGGCCTTTGGGACGCCGGAATTCATCCGAGCGACCCAGATGTCAGGCCAGATGGCGCGGTTCTATGGCCTGCCATTCCGCTCCTCCAATGCGACGGCGGCCAACAGCCCCGATCCGCAGGCGACCTGGGAAACAGCGTTTTCGATGTGGGCGAACATCACCTCGCGGGCCAATGTGATCTATCACGCTGCTGGTTGGCTCGAAGGGGGGCTTTGCGCGTCCTACGAAAAGTTCGTCATGGACTGCGAGATGCTGCAGCAGATGATCTACTACATGCAGCCCGTGACGGTGAACGACGACGAGATTGCCGTCGAGGCGATCCGCGAGGTCGGCCCGCATGGCCACTTCTTCGGCACCCCGCATACGCAAGAGCGCTACGAAACCGCGTTCTATGCGCCTTTTATGTCCGACTGGCGTAATTTCGAGGCGTGGACTGAAGGCGGCGCGCCAACGGCCCTCGATCATGCCCATCGCATCTGGAAGCAGATCCTCGCTGACTACCAGCCACCGCCCATGGACGGTGCGATACGCGAGGAACTCGAAACTTTCGTCGCCCGCCGCAAGGAAGAGGGCGGCGCACCGACGGACTTCTAGCTCGGTCGTCATGTCAGCACGCATCACTACCCGTATTCGGAGACACGTGTGTCGGAGGGTCATATGAAAGTCGGGTTCGTCGGACTTGGCGAAGTGGGCGGCAAGCTCGCAGGCTCGCTCGCCCGACATGGGGTCGATCTCACCGTTTGCGATCTTGACCGGTCGGCCGCCGATCCGATCCTGGCTGATGGCGCAATGTGGTCGGACACGCCACAGGCCATGGCGCCGGGTCTCGACGTTCTGATCACCTGTCTGCCATCGCCGGCGGCGACGCGGTCCGTGATGGAAGGCCCGGATGGGGCGCTCGCGCATTTAAAACCTGGCGCAGTCTGGCTCGAAATGAGCACGACCGACGCCGATGAAGTCCGGCGCATCGCAGGCGTTGCAGCAGAGCGCGCCATCAAGGTCATGGATTGTCCGGTCTCCGGCGGCTGTCATCGCGCTGCCACCGGCAATATCGCGATCTTCGCGGCGGGCGATCGTGCTACCTTCGAGCAGGTTTTGCCGCTTCTCACGCTGATGGGCCGGCAGATCCTGCACACGGGCGATCTCGGTTCGGCCTCGACGCTCAAGGTCATGACCAATGTGCTGGCGACGGCGCATCTTGCGGTCCTGGCCGAGGCAATGGTCGTAATGTCCCGCGCCGGTATGGACATGGCCACGACCTATGAGGCGATCCGCATTTCGTCAGGCAATTCCTTCGTCCACGAAACCGAAGGTCAGGTCATCCTGAACGGTAGCCGCGATGTTGGCTTCACCAATGAATTGGTGCTGAAAGACATCCGCCTGTTCCAGGATATCGCCGATAAGACCGAGACCCCGCTCGACATCAATCCACTGCTGATCCGCTTGTTCGAGGACGCCTGCGAGCGTTTCGGTGGCGGCGCCTGGTCGACCGACATTATCCGCCGTCTCGAAGAGGCCACTGGCACGACCGTGCACGCGCCGGGCTTTCCCGCCGAGCTTGTCGACACCGAGCCCGAAGCGCGCGGCGTCGAAATCAAACCGAAGATCGGACGTACAGCGCAAGCCGCCGAATAGAGCGGTCCAGGGAGGGCAATCGACATGGACGGTATCTCCTATACACCGAAGATCGATCCAAGCAGCCGGCCAGTGCACGATCTTGCCGGCGCCGTTGCGGTATCCGATCCCGGCAATGCCGCTCATCGCGAGTGGCAGGACGCTGGCCTCGCCGCGCCTGACATGGACATCGTCCGCCGCTACCGCCTTGACCGTATCCGCCAGCAATTGCGCGCCCGTGATGTCGCTGGCTGCCTGCTCTATGATCCGCTGAACATCCGCTACGCCACCGACACGTCGAACATGCAAGTGTGGTGCCTGCACAATGCGGTGCGCTATTGCTTTATCGCCACCGAAGGTCCGGTCGTGTTGTTCGACTTCCATGGCTGCAAGCATCTGTCGGACGGCTTCGAGACGGTCGATGAGACCCGCTACGCGACGAGTTGGTTCTATTTCGGTGCAGGGCCAGAAGAGCAGAACCGCGTCAAGGTCTGGGCAGCCGAACTGGCCGACCTCGTTCGCAGCCATGGCGGCGGCAACCGCCGGATCCTGATCGACAAGTGTGATCAGATGGGCATCGAGGCGCTTCAGGCGGAGGGCATCACCTGTCAGTCAAGCCAGGCCTTTACGGAGCTTGCCCGCGCCATCAAACACCCCGAAGAAGTCAAGGCGATGCGCCGCGCGGTGCAGACGTCCGAGGTCGGAATGTGGGAGATGTGGCGCCAGCTTGAGCCGGGGATGACCGAGAACCAGCTCTGGTCGATCCTGCATCAGGCGAACATCGCGCGTGGCGGTGAGTGGATCGAGACGCGGCTTCTGGCCTCCGGCCCGCGCACCAATCCCTGGTTTCAGGAATGCTCCGACCGGGTGATCGAGGCCGGCGATATCGTGGCCTTCGACACCGATCTCGTCGGGCCATACGGTTATTGTTCGGACATTTCCCGCAGCTGGGTCTGTCCCGGCGGACGTGGGCCATCAAATGAACAGCTCTCGCTCCATGCCCTGGCCGAGGAGCAAATCACCTTCAACCTGGACGTCTTTCGTCCCGGCATGACCTTCTTCGAGTTCCGCGACGCCTCCTTTACGCTGCCGGAAGAGTACTTTCCGAACCGCTACTCGGCGATCGTTCACGGGGTCGGCTTGTGCGACGAATACCCCCATCTTGGTTATTCAGGGGGCGAGGAGGACCATGGTTATGATGGTGTCATGGAGCCCGGTATGTGCATCTGTTTTGAGAGCTATATCGGCAGGGTCGGTGGGCATGAGGGCGTCAAACTCGAACGCCAGGCCGTAATCACCGAGACCGGCTTGGACATGCTCGATACGTTTCCGGTTTGCCTGACCCCCGAGGGATAGGTTCGGGCCGCAGAGAACAGAGGACATCTCATGAAATCCACAGCACAGGTTGTCGTCATTGGTGGGGGCGTTGTCGGGTGCTCGGTGCTTTATCACCTGACCAAGAAGGGCTGGACCGATGTCATGCTGATCGAACGGTCGGAGCTGACCTCCGGCTCGACCTGGCATGCGGCCGGCGGCTTCCATACGCTGAACGGTGACCCCAACGTCGCCAAGCTCCAGGCCTATACGATCGATCTCTACAAGGAACTCGAAGAGATCTCCGGCCAGCCATGCGGGCTGCATCCGACCGGCGGCCTGGCCCTGGCCGACACCCCCGAGCGGTTGGAATGGCTTAAGATGGCGCATGCGCGGGGGCGCTACCTAGGTCTTGAAACCGAGATCGTGTCGGCCAAGGAGGCCAAGGAGCTTTGCCCGCTGATCGAGGAACAGAACTTCGTCGGCGCCATGTGGGATCCGATCGACGGCAATCTCGATCCATCGGGTACGACCCATGCCTATGCCAAATCAGCTCGTATCAATGGCGCCGAGATCGTACTCAGAAACCGCGTCGTCGAGCTCAACCAGCGCCCCGATTTCACCTGGGACGTGGTCACCGAACAGGGCACGGTCCATTGCGAGCATGTCGTTAATGCCGGCGGGCTCTGGGCGCGTGAAGTCGGCCGCATGGTCGGCGTGGAACTGCCCGTGCTGGCCATGGAGCACATGTATCTTCTGACCGAGGACATGCCGGAAGTCGCCGAGATCAATGCCGCGACCGGCAAAGAGGTTGTCCACTGCATCGACTTCAAGGGTGAGATCTATACCCGCCAAGAACGTGGCGGCATGCTGCTCGGCACCTATGAACAGGCCTGCAAGCCCTGGTCGCCCCGCGAGACGCCCTGGGACTTTGGCCACGAACTGTTGGAGCCGGATATCGACCGCATCACGCCGTCGCTGGAAATCGGCTTCAAGCATTTCCCGGCGTTCCAGAAGGCCGGCATCAAGAAGATCATCAACGGCCCCTTCACCTTCGCGCCAGACGGCAATCCGCTTGTCGGCGAGTTGCCAGGCGTGCGCAACTATTGGTGCGCGTGTGCGGTTATGGCCGGGTTCAGCCAGGGCGGCGGTGTTGGCCTGGCGCTGTCGAACTGGATGGTTGACGGCGATCCGGGCTTCGATGTCTGGGGGATGGATGTCGCCCGCTTCGGCCCCTGGGCGACGCGGGACTACACCAACGAAAAGGTGCGCGAGAACTATTCCCGCCGGTTCCGCATCCGGTTCCCCAATGAGGAACTGCCTGCAGCACGGCCGACCCAGACAACCACGCTCTACGACAAGATGCGCTCGCAGGGGGCGGTCATGGGCGATTCTTGGGGCCTTGAGACACCGCTCTGGTTTGCGCCCGAAGGTGTCGAGCCCGTCGACATCTTCTCCTTCCACCGCTCGAATGACTTTCCGCATGTGAAGACGGAAGTGCTGGGCGTCAGGAATGGTGTCGGCGTGACCGAGATCGCCAACTTCGCGAAGTATGAAATCACCGGGCCGGGCGCGGAAGCCTTCCTGTCGCGGACGATGACCAACAAGATGCCGCGGCTTGGCCGCATCGTGCTGACGCCGATGCTCAACGACCAGGGTAAGCTGATCGGCGATTTCACAATCGCCAAGCTTGCCGATGACCGCTTCATGATGTGGGGGTCGCTGCAGGCCGAGCGCTACCATATGCGCTGGCTGACACGGCATCTGTCAGACGACGGCTCGGCCCAGATCCGTGCGTTGGGTCTCGGGCTCGTCGGTCTGTCGATCGCGGGACCGAAGAGCCGCGACGTGCTCGAACAGATTGCCGGCGAGGATGTCTCGGGCGATGCCTTTAAGTTCATGGCGTGCCGCGAAATGGACATCGCCAACGTGCCGTGTATCGCAAGCCGGATCACCTATACCGGCGATCTCGGCTACGAGATCTGGACCCGGCCGGAATATGAATACCGGCTCTATGGCGCCATCATGCAGGCCGGCCGCGGCCACGGGATCGGCAATTTCGGCATGCGGGCGCTTCTCTCGATGCGGCTTGAGAAGAACTTCCCGACCTGGTTCCGCGAGTTGCGCCCGATCTACGGCCCATTCGAAGCCGGTCTCGACCGGTTTGTCGATCTGACCAAGAACGATTTCATTGGCCGTGATGCCGCGATGCGCGAGAAGGATGCCGGGCCGAAGCTCAGCCGCGTCACCTTCGACGTCGATGCGACCGACGCGGACTGCCTCGGTGATGAACCGATCTTCCACAACGGCAAGGTCGTCGGCTGGGTCACATCAGGTGGCTATGCCCACTATGTCGACAAATCGCTGGCGCAAGGCTATGTGCCGTCGGAGCTCGTCGTCAATGGCGCCAATGGGTCGTTCGAGATCGAGCTTATCGGCGAGATGCGCAAGGCAACCCCGGTCTTCGAACCGCTGTTTGATCCCGAAGCCAAGCGTATGCGGATGTAGGCTTTCGCAATTCCGGCGACAGTGGAAACCGGATTCGCGGCTGGAATTGCGACACAAGACCTCGTTTGAGTGACTATGCGGTGAGCCGCGCAGCCCACAGCCGCTTGTAGAGTGGCCGCGCTTGGTCGGCGATTTCTCTGAGATCATCGGGCAGGCTGGGCAGGGTCTCGTCGGGCGGGGCAAACCCTGTCGAGCGTTCGACCGCGCCATACCAGTGCGCGCCCCAGACGCCATCGGTTGCGCGGGGCCCGGCCTCCCAGGACAGCATGGCCGGATCGAACGGGATTGCGAGTGCCGCACAGAGCGCGGTCAACAGCGCTTTCGGATCCCGCCGTATGTCTTCTGCATCGACGACCGGCGGCGCTGTGCCGAGCCGGTCCGCAACGCGGTCGAACAGTTGTGCCTGCTCGACAAACCCGATGTCGGCCAAGGTCACCGCTTCGCGCTTCTTGGCATAGGACGCCAAAACGCGCTCCGGCGTGCGGATCAGAAAGGCGTTGGTGACATCGTCAATCCAGTCGATGCCGAAGCTCGTGCGCATATGATGCGTCATGTGCTTTTCGTATTGCAGCGGCTCTCGGTGGGGTGTCGGTGCATCGAGCGCGTCCGCTGCCTGCCGCCAATCCATTGGCTGGCTGGCCATGCTCTCGGCGCGCATTGGATGGTCGATACCGGATTCGGCGAGATAGGCTGCATAGAATGGTTCATCGACCACATGGCAGTCGGACCGTGCGCCGAAAGACCGCATCATCGCGGTCGACAAATTGCGCGGGCCCGACCACATGGCAATGCGGTGTGGCCGGCGTTTCGGCTGATCAGCCATCATACCGGCCAGTAAACAGGGTGCGCTCCTCCAAGAAGCCACCAGCATTGCGGCAGGCTTCGTCCGGCAGAAGTGTTTCGTCCTCGGCTGTCTGCTCGCGGATCGCCGCATAGGTCGTACGGATCGTTCGTCCGTCGATCTGCTCGATGCCTTGATCGGCGTCGGGCACATGGAAATCCGGATCGATGGAGCCGGCCGTGACGCACGCGTTGGTCGCATAGCGCCCGGTTTCGGTATCGAGCAGGACGATCGTATCGCCAGGGATCGATTGGTATGTGCGCAGCATCAAGCCGGCGAAGACGGCGACAGCGATGCCAATCAACCCGAGTGCGACGAGTTTGCCAGAAGTCATGTAGGGGATCTCACGTCAGCATCCCCTGCCGGCGAGGATGGCGTCTCACTCATGTCGTGCTGCAGCATCTTGTAGAGCGCGCGCAGGCGCCGTGTCACGGGCCCAGACGCATCGCTGTCATCTCCGAGCCTGGGAAGCGTTCGGCCATCGATCTCAACAACGGGTATCAACCCTGCGAATGTTCCGGTGATGAAGGCTTCGTCAGCGGAATAGACGTCATGCAGGGTGAAGCGGGTTTCGCGTGCGGTGACACCATTGTCTCGCGCGACGCGCAACACATTTCCACGGGTGATCCCGCCGAGACAGAACACGCCATCAGACGTCCAGACCTCGCCATCGCGCACGATGAAGAAGTGCGTTGAGTTGCAGGTCGCGACACAGCCGTCCGTGTCGAGCATTAGGGCTTCGTCGAAACCGGCTTTGGTTGCCTGGATGCAGGCGAGAATGCAATTCAGCTTGGAATGGCTGTTGAGCTTCTGGTCCTGCATATCGGGGGCCGTGCGGCGCTGATGCACAGTGAACAACCGGACGCCTTGAGACAGAAGGCCTGGGTCCGGTGTCTTGTATTCAGCGACGATGACAATGGTCGCAGGCCCGATGGTGACACGCGGATCCTGATAGGGGGTCGATTTCAGCCCACGGGTCACCATCAGGCGGATGTGCACGCCATCAGCCTCAGGACGGTTCATGCCATTGGCCTCGAGACAGGCAAACAGTCGCGCCCGCAAGCCGGCACGATCAAGCCCAACGTCGAAATCAAGCGTCTTTGCCCCGGCATAGAGCCGGTCGAGGTGCTGGCTCAGAAATGCGATGCCGCCATTGGTGACGCGCAGGCCCTCCCACACGCCATCGCCGAGCAGAAAGCCGGAATCGAACACTGATACCACGGCCTTCTCGCGTGGCACGAGATCGCCATTGACCGAGATCAGGATATCGGCGTTGCGCGGATCGGCGAGATAGTCGTGGGTCATCGGACGCAAGACAAAAACACTGAAAGCCTGACATCACCACGAGCTGCCCCGTGCGGCAATCCCGATCGTTGTCGCTTTCCTCAGATATCAGCCGATGGCGGGGTTCCAGGCTTGTGCATCCGCCGGCAGGTCTCCGGTAAGGCGCGGATCGTCAAACACTTCGATGGCGCGCTTGTAGGGTCTGAAGCCGGCGGCGAGATAGAAACGAAGCGCCTTCGGGTGATCGAGCGTGCAGGTGTGCACCCACATCCGGCGTGCACCTGCTCGAAATCCGAGTCGGATTGCTTGGTTCATCAGCCAGCGGCCTGCGCCACCGCCAATTGCTTCGGGAACCAGGCCGAAATAGGACAGTTCGACCCGATCGGGGTCGGCAAAATCGAGTTCAAGCAGGCCAATTGGGCCGTCTCGTCCTTCGGGGAGATAGACCTCGGTCGTCGGTGCGCTCAGGAGGTGGGACAGCGCCGTGTCGCTCAGCCTGAGGCGCGAGAACCACAGCCAGTCCGTGCCGATGCGTTTGAACAGAGCACGATAGGCGTTGACGTCAGGCGTTTCCCAACGGGTCAGGCGCAGACCGTCCGGCGTCGACATGCCATTAGACGCATCGTCGGGAGCATCATGCTCAAGAAACGTCACGATCGCCGCAAGCTTGCCCTGAGGTAGATCGGTGTAACCGTCGAGAGACAGCGTCGGATTTTGACTCACCGGATCAATCAAACAGGTCAAAAGCCAGTCTGTAGGCGACGCCGAACCCGATGTGGAACTGGTCCTCGTCACCGGCGATTGCGACAATCGGGCTGTCCTCGGCATCACCGACGAGCCGATCGTAGCCGCCCCTGAGATGGGCGCGCCAGTCCTCGTTGATCTGGTAGATCAGCTCCGCTTCGATCCCGACGCTGTGGATGCCGGGATCGGGGTCGAAGACGGGCAGACCAACGACCGACGCGGCCGCCTGTTCCGGCGAAACCGCGAAATAGGCGTCATAGAAATTGTCATCGCCGAAGCGCGCACGGGGCCCGGCCGTCAGCCTCAGATTGGGTGTCACGTTGAGGATCACATCGGCACCAATGTCGCCGACAAAGCCTTCGTGACCGCCAAGTCCGTAACGGCCCGCCACGAACACGCGCCAGAATTCCGCTTCATAACGCGCCCTCAAGCCAAGTTCGAAGGTGAAATCGACATCGCCGAGGCCTTGTAGGGCAGCATTGTCATCTTCGTCCCGACCCCCGACAAAGCCGAAAGACGGTCCAATCGAAAAGCCAACGTGGCGTTCGGAATTCATGACCTGGAAGCGCTGAAACCGGATGCGTTCCGGGTCAATCAGGATCAGCGGCTGCAACTCGTAGTCGTCAGAGCCAACATAGTCGGGCTGCACCTGGATTCCGCCCCCGACCCAGATGATGATGTCGTCGCCTTGGTTGGCGATCGGTTCCGGATTGAGCAAGGTGTCCGCAGCTTGGGCCTGGCCAACCGACAAGACCACCGCGCCGGCGGCGAGTAGGGACAGCGCAATCCGAAAGCGCATAAGAGGCTCCTCTGGGGCGCCGGTCTCAACCACGACACTTGCGCGGAGCCGGCTTAAAGTAGTGGTTAGGCTGCGTTATTGTCCAGAGCAAGAGGCAAGCTCTCCCCGGACACAGGCTTTTGTAAGCTGAAACGCAATTACCACACCGCTCTTACGCTGAAATGATGGGAGCAGATGCCGATTTTCCGCCAGCATTGCTATGGCGGCTCAGATGTTACCCATCGTCTTGAGGCGTGCGCGGGGGTGGATTTCGTTCTGCGACATTACCGCGGTCTGAGCGCGGAAGCGTTCGACGATCGAGCGCACGAATGGCCGGTTGCCGCTTGAGGTCAACAATACCGGGATCTCGCCCTGCTGGGCTGCAGTCTCGAAGCGCTCGCGGGCCGTCTGGATGAACTCCTGCAGTTTGGACGGCGCCATGGCCAGTGATTTGTCCTCGCCTTCGCCGACGAGGCTTTCGGCGAAGGCCTGCTCCCATTGTGGCGACAGGGTCAGGATCGGCAGATAGCCGTTCGGCGACTGGTGCTGGGCGCAGAGCTGGCGTGAAAGCCGCGCACGGACATGCTCGGTCAGCCAGCGCGGATTGCGGGTGAAACCCGTTGCCTCAGCAAGTCCATCGAGAATGGTCGACAGGTCCCTGATGGAAACGCGCTCGCTCAGAAGCGACTGCAGGACCCGCTGAATGCCGGAGATCGTGATTGTCGAGGGCACAAGGTCATCGATCAACTTTTGTTCGTCATCTGGCAGTTCGCGCAACAGCTTGGAGACTTCGGAATATGACAAAAGCTCGGCAACGTTGGATTTGATAATCTCGGTCAGATGCGTTGACACGACGGTTGCCGGGTCGACCACGGTATAGCCCTTCAGCGTCGCCTCGTCGCGCAATCCGTCCTCGATCCAGGTTGCTGGAAGACCAAATGTCGGCTCGGACGTGTGATAGCCGGGGAGGTCGATCTGATTGCCAGCGGGATCCATCACCATGACCTGGCCTGGGAAGACCTGGCCGCGCCCGGCATAGGTTTCCTTGAGCTTGATGACATAGTCGTTGGCTTCGAGCTGAACATCGTCGAGCAGCCGCACCGATGGCATGATAAAGCCAAGTTCGGTTGCCAACTGGCGGCGTAGCGCCTTGATCTGCTCGGTGAGACGATCATCGCCGCCATTGGTGCCGACAAGCGCGAGAAGCGCATACCCCATCTCGATCTTGAGATCGTCCATTTTCAGCGCCGCCGAGATTGGTTCTTCGGTCGGCGCCTCTTGGGTTGCTGCCGCAACCTCGGCGATTTCCTGGCTGGCGGCCTGTTCTCGACGCTGGCGCTCGACCGAGATCGCCAGTGCTGCAGCGCCGCCCGCAAGTGCGAGGAACGGGAAAACTGGAATGCCTGGCAGAAATGCCATCACGCCCATCACGAAGGCGCTCATGCCAAGTGCTTTGGGATAGCCGGAGAGCTGTTTGACGAGGGCTTCGTCACCGCCTTCGTTGACGCCGGCCTTGGAGACCAGGAGACCAGCGGCCGTCGAGACGATCAGTGCCGGGATCTGCGACACCAGACCGTCGCCGATCGTCAAAAGCGTATATGTGTGGGCGGCCTGGTTGAAGCTCATCTCCATCTGGGCGATGCCGATGACGATGCCTGCGACAACATTGATGAAGACGATCAAAAGGCCGGCTATGGCGTCGCCGCGGACAAACTTCGACGCACCATCCATCGCGCCGTAGAACGAACTCTCGTCTTCAAGCTTCTTGCGCCGTGCCTTGGCCTCCTGCTCGTCGATTAGTCCGGATGACAGATCGGCGTCGATGGCCATCTGCTTGCCGGGCATCGAATCAAGGGTGAAGCGGGCGGCGACTTCGGCGATCCGACCCGAGCCCTTGGTGATGACAACAAAGTTCACTGTCACCAGGATCGAGAAGACGATGATCCCGATGACAAAGTTGCCGCTCATCACGAAGTTGCCGAAGGCCTCGATGACATGGCCCGCGGCATCCGTGCCGGTGTGGCCTTCCGACAGGATCAGGCGGGTCGAGGCCAGATTGAGTGCAAGCCTAAGCATCGTCGCGACCAGCAACACGGTCGGAAACGACGAGAATTCGAGTGCAGACCGGATGAACAGTGCCGTCATCAGGATCAGGACCGAGAATACGATCGAGATCGCCAGCAGCATATCCAGAAGGAAGGCCGGCATCGGCAGGATCAAGACCACGATGATCGCGATCACACCGAAGGCGAGGCCGACATCGCCCTGGCGCAGAAAATCGAGGATCCAGCGCAAACCCCTTGCCGGCGAGGCGGATGGGCTTGATCCGACCGTTGCGTCTGACATGGCCACCTGTGATCTGCGCAGCGGAAGGCGGATGAACGATGTGATGCCATCCGACGGAAGCCGGAAACCGCGCCCTTTGCGCTTCTCCCCGGCAATCCGGTCGGACATTTCACCACAGGCCGGACAGACGTGTTCGGACCCTAGGCAATTTCTGCCGGGTGTATGGTTATCAATTGGTTAACGCGCGCAGTCGGGCCTTCGGGACGGCAGCAGCGAGCAAATCAAGAGGCACCCTTTTTGCGCGAATTATCTATCATTGAATCAACTTTAACTATATGGAAACGCCCACACCGCACTCTCCGGCTGTGTGACGTCATCGCGATGGTGTGATGAGTCAGATTCATGTGGGTTGTGGGGTGCGGGGCCGTGATCAAGAGAACGACATTCCTATTGTTGACGATAGCTGCGCTGGCATCCTTGCTTGCGATCGCGCGTGTCGCTTGGGATGACTATTATTCGGTTCGTGTTGCGGAGCGCGCGGCAGCGAAGGCGCAGCTCGAGGCCATGATGGGAGACGCGACCATCTCGCTCTCCCTTGAGCGCTCGATCAGCCAGCTTGGACTGGGGTTGAGCGAGCCCATGAGTTCCGACCTGCGCCGGATGCTGGACAATCAGCGCGTCGTCGTTGACGGCCTGTTCGAAGATGTTCTGGCCTTTGCCGACAGCGGTTCCGGTGGGCCAAGCGCGGCGGCATTCGCTGAAGGTCTCAGGCGCCAGCTTTCCGTCATCAGCGGATTGCGCAGCCAGGTCGATACCGAGTTGCGGGTTGCCAAGGTGGACCGTACGCCGGACTCTCCGAAGGACCTTCCGGATACATTCAAGGCGTCGATTGGCATGACCAAGTCAATGATCGGACGTCTTTACGAAATCGGTGTTCCGGTCCCAACAGGCATCTCGCATTTGCTCGGCATGCAGCGTCAGGCCTGGGCCATCCGCGAATATGGCGGCCGCGAACGCACCTACATGGCGATTGCTGCGGCCAGCAGCACGCCGATCCCGGCCTCGACGCTGCGCGAGATGAAGATCCTGCATGCGATTGCTGAGGGGGCACGCGACGAACTCGAGCAACTGGCATCCGCGATCAACGGCCGCCCTGATCTCGACACCGCCTTAAATGAGATCAACAGAGTGTATTTCGGCAGTTACGGTAACACGCGCCAGCAGATGATCGATGGCGCTCGCCGTGGCACCTATTCCGTCTCCTTTCCGGCTTACTTCGAGATTTCGACCGCGGCCTTGAAGACGGCTGAGGACATGTCAGCCCTATCGGGACAGCATGCTGTTCAGAAGGCACACGAATTTGCCGCGCAAAAGCGCATGAGCCTGATCATGATGCTTGTGACACTGTTGGTGGTCGGCGGTCTGCTGGTTGCATGTCTTTGGTATATCTCGAACCGGGTCGTTGGCCGTCTGTCACGGCTGACCACGGCAATGACTGCGCTCGCCAATGGCGAGACGGAGATCGATGCCAGCGCCATTCGCCGCAACGATGAAATCGGCGAAATGGTCGATGCGCTGCACGTCTTCCGAGACAACGCCCACGAACGCGAACGCCTGCAGCGCGAGCGCACCGAGGCGGAAGAACGCTCCCGCGAGGCGCGGCAGCAGGAAATGGGGCAGCTCGCCGAGAGCTTCAATGTTTCAATCAATAGTGCAGTAGATGAACTCGCCCAGTCGACGCATCTGATGGCGATGTTGTCCGAGGAACTGCAATCGGCGGCGGATCAGGCGAAGTCGGAAGCCGTTGCCGCGGGCAGTGCCTCAAGTGAAGCCGCCGGCACGGTCGGCACCGTTGCCGCCGCGACCGAAGAGCTTTCGGCCACGATCAGCGATCTGGCACAGCGTGTCAGCAACACCGCAAGCCAGACTGCGACGGCAGCCGAGCGGGCACTTGCCGCAACGCAGACGGCGTCAGAACTGTCTGAAAGCGCAAGCCTCATCGGCAATGTCATCGGCATCATTTCGGAGATCGCCGAACAGACAAATCTGCTGGCGCTGAACGCGACCATCGAAGCCGCCAGGGCCGGCGAATCCGGCCGTGGTTTTGCGGTTGTTGCCAGCGAGGTCAAGTCACTCGCGACGCAGACCGCCAAGGCAACCGACGAAATCTCGAGCCGGGTCGAGGCCATGCAGCATGGTACCCAGAGCGTTGTCTCCGCGATCGAGGAGATCAGTGGCACGCTGAACCTGCTCAGCGACTCGGCAGGCGACATGGCAACCGCCATTTCGCAGCAACAGGATGCCACCAAGGAAATTGCCGACAATTCGCAACGTGTCGCTGTCAGCGCGCTCGATGTTGAGCGC
The DNA here is from genome assembly GCA_039819185.1 of Pseudomonadota bacterium. GTDB lineage: Bacteria > Pseudomonadota > Alphaproteobacteria > Rhizobiales > Tepidamorphaceae > JBCBSK01. Next base: position 17,330 of record JBCBSK010000068.1, read on the forward strand.
AATGTCGGACGTGCTGCGGAGGCGGTCGATGTCAACCGGAATGCGGTCGAGAAGGTGCGAGAGGCCACCGAGACGGTGTCCGGTCGCGCCGATGCCCTGAAACAAGACGTGACCGAGTTCGTCGCCAGAATCTCCGCTTGATCCCCCAGTCAGCGGAGTCGGGCCGGGTCTTCGAGCGGTGCACAGCTCGGGCCCGGCCCACCTTTTTTCGGCGTGAGAAATTATATTTGGCCGGCTAATATAGAATCGAAGAAAAGCGATATGCAGATTGGCGTTGGGGGAATGAATCAATCGCGCAAAAGTTTAGTTATTCTATTCTCTACACCTTTTGATAGTGAATTTACAGAAACTCCGCACAATCTGTGATAGATTAACCCTCGCGAAACTCTCCTGAGCAATAGCCTCTTCAACTGCTGGGTGCGCAACTGGGGCGCGTGGTCCGGTCGTAGTGCTTGGCGCTTGTCGCTACATTTTGGGGGATGGAGGGACGCATGATCAAGAGAACAACGCTTGTGCTGCTGACACTGGCTGGGTTGGCGGCGATCGTGGTTTTGTCACGGACGGCCTGGTTCGACTATCGCGCGCTACAGGTTGCGGAACGCACTGCGGCCAAGACACAGGTCGAAGCGATGATGGGGGATGCTACGATCTCGCTATCGCTCGAACGCTCGATTACGCAGCTCGGGCTCGGCCTTGTTGAACCTTTGAGCCCGGATCTGCGGGCGATGCTTGACGGCCAGCGCGAGCATGTCGACGGGTTGTTTGCCGAGGTGCTGGCAACGGCGGAAGGTCACGGCGCAGCCGTCGGCAATCGGTTCCCCACGGCACTACGAGCGGAACTGTCGAAGATCGAAGTGCTGCGAACTCAGGCGGATAGCGAACTTGCTGTCGGCAAGGGGGATCGCACGCCTGGCGTGCCGAAGACGCTGCCAGACACGTTCAAACGCACAATCATTGCGACCCAGGGCGTGGTCGGGCAATTGCTCGAGCCTGGAATCGTCGTGCCATCCGACATCGCCCGTTCTCTGACCATGCAACGTCATGCCTGGGCAATCCGCGAATATGGTGGCCGGGAGCGGACCTATATGGCGATCGCAACCGCAAC
>JBCBSK010000069.1:0-18281 GCA_039819185.1 Pseudomonadota bacterium
GCGGCGCCCGTTTCCTCGACATAGCCCATGCCGCCATGCACCTGAACGCCGATTGAGGCGACTTCGACGCCGATGTCGGTAGAGAATGCCTTGGCGAGCGGGGTAAGAAGGCTCGCCGTCTCATATGCCTTGCGGCGCTCCTCTTCATCGGCACCGATCTCCGCCAGATCGAGTTCCAGGGCGGTCCGGTAGCAGATCGCACGCGAGGCTTCTGTCAAAGCCCGCATGGTCATCAGATTGCGCTTGACGTCGGGGTGTTCAGCAATGGCGACTGCCTGGTCCGGCCCCATACCGGCCTTGCGGCCCTGGCGGCGCTCATGGGCATAGGCCTCGGCCTGCTGCATGGCGCGTTCAGCAATCGCCACGCCCTGAATGCCAACGGCGAGGCGAGCATTGTTCATCATTGTGAACATGCATGCGAGGCCGCGATTTTCCTCACCGACCAGCCAGCCGCGCGCACCTTCACCACTGTCACCATAGATCATTGTGCAGGTCGGCGAGGCATGAATGCCCATCTTGTGCTCGACGCCGATGCATTTGACGTCGTTGCGCGCGCCGATTGATCCGTCGTCATTGATCAGAAATTTCGGCACAACGAAGAGCGAGATGCCGCGCGTGCCGGCAGGAGCATCCGGCAGACGCGCGAGCACGAGATGGACGATGTTTTCGGTCAGATCATGCTCGCCATAGGTGATGTAGATCTTGGTACCGAAGATCCGGTAGCTCCCGTCCTCTTGCGGCTCGGCGCGGCTGCGCAGAAGCGCGAGATCGGAACCGGCCTGCGGCTCGGTCAGGTTCATTGTTCCGGTCCAGTCACCGGAGGCAAGCTTGGGGATAAAGCGTTGCTTGATCTCGTCGGAGGCGTGTTCGGCCAACGCTTCGATCTGCCCCATGGTCAGAACCATGCCGAGGCCGAAAGCCATTGAGGCTTGGTTCCATAGCTCGGTCACTGCCATTGACAGGGTCAACGGCAACCCCTGCCCGCCATAGATCTCCGGCGCGCCAACCCCAGCCCAGCCGCCCTCGCACCAAGCGCGATAAACGTCGCCGAACCCCTCGGGCATGGTCACGACACCGTCTGACAGGGGCGTTCCCTGCCGGTCACCGACGGCGTTCAGGGGCGCGATCTCGTCGGATGCGAACCGCCCGGCTTCTTCGAGGATGGCGGTGACGAGTTCTTCTCCCACATCGCCGTAGCGGCCATCCGCCAACAGGGCATCAGCGCCGGCCACGGTCTTGAGTGCAAATGAGATATCTTCTACCGGGGCACGGTAGGTCATCAGGCAGCCTCCCCGTCTCTGGCCGACCGGACGCCGGTCAAAACCATTTTCCGTCAACATGGCGCGGTGGAGCGGGGCGGTCAACGCGCGGACAAGACAAGATCGCCATGACCGATACACGTGACGACGATGCAGGGCCCGGTTTGAAGGCAACGGCCACAACACAGCTGATGAACGCGACAGCACCGTGCGCGATCGTCGACGCCGCCGAGATCTTACGCTCAGGCGGCCTGGTCGCCTTCCCAACCGAGACGGTTTATGGCCTCGGGGCCGACGCGACCAATCACGACGCCATCGCCCGGCTTTATGCGGTGAAGGGGCGGCCGGCGCACAATCCGCTGATTGCCCATGTCGCCGAGCCAAAAGCCGCGTTCGCGCTAGGTATCTTCGACGAACGGGCACGCAAACTCGCCGACGCATTCTGGCCTGGACCACTGACCCTCGTCGTCCCGTCACAACCGGACTGCATGATCGTGGCGGAAGCTCGTGCGGGGCTCGACACCGTTGCGCTAAGATGCCCGTCGCATGACACGGCCCGCCGGTTGCTCGATACCGTTGGCCGGCCCGTCGCCGCGCCAAGCGCCAACCGGTCGGGCTATGTCAGCCCGACACGAGCGGAGCACGTGCTCGACGATCTGAACGGTACGATCGACATGGTTCTCGATGGCGGTCAGGTGCGGATCGGACTTGAATCGACCGTCGTTGCATGCCTGGGCGATGGTGTCCGTGTGTTGCGGCCGGGCTTTATCTTGCCCAAAGCGATTGACGCCATTCTGGGCAAGATCCTCCCTGCTTCCGCCGACGCGACTGATACCACCCACCCTCTGGCACCCGGCCAACTCGACAGCCACTACGCGCCACATAAGCCGCTGCGGCTGAATGTCTCGGATGTCTCGGGCGATGAGGCACTGCTGACCTTCGGACAGGGTCATGATGATCTCACGGCAAATGCGCTTCTGACGCTTCCGCTCAGCTCAACCGGCAACCTTGTCGAAGCCGCAAGCCGGCTGTTCGACGCCCTGCGCAGAGCAGATCAGTCCGAGGCAAGATCGATCAGCGTGACCCCGATTCCCGATCACGGGCTTGGGTTGGCGATGAACGAGCGACTGCGACGTGCAGCGGCAGAACACTGATCCACATCCATATGCTGATCGTCACATCTTTGTGATGTGAGTCAGCGATCAAATAATCGCCTCGTAGAAGACATATTGCACTGCACAAACGCCGTTGTGCGGCAGCGCACATTCAGCGGCCATTAATCTCCTAGATCTAGAGTTGGAGCCGGGGTCGGAGAGGAAAAATGCAGAGCGCATTTCTATCAGCCATGCCTATCGAGGCGATTGCCGCAGCAGCACTTGCGTTTGCTGTGGTCGTCGTGGTCGTGACATGGCCGCTGACCCGCTCCAAGGCCCACCGCGCCGTCGGCAAGATCGTTGATTTGTTGCCGGCGCAGGACGCCAGCAGCCCGTTCGATGAAGCCTTTCCTGTTGTCGAATTCGAGGACGAAACGGGCGGCATCGTACGCGTGCGGTTGCAAGACCGTCTGTCGCGAGCGCTGCATGCAGTCGGTGAGACGGTGTCCGTGGCCTATGATCCGCGCAACCCGAAGCGGGCTCAGCTGGCGTTCTGAACTGACCGGAGCATGATTGCCGGGCACGTGCCGGCGCCCTATCGTCCCGGCATGTCGCGTAACCTAGACACTCTCAAAACGATCGATAACGACCTCGTCAGCCGCTTCGCCGCGATTGTCGGCGACGCCCATGCGCTGACCATACCCGACGACCAGCGCCCCTATCTCATCGAATGGCGGGACCGCTTTGTCGGCAAGACGCCAGTGGTCCTGCGCCCCGGATCGGTATCGGAGGTCTGCGCGATCGTGCGGCTGGCCGGCGAGACCGGCACTGGCCTTGTGCCGCAAGGCGGCAATACCGGGCTCGTCGGTGGCCAGATCCCGTTCGAGACAGGAACCGACGTCGTCGTGTCGCTGACCCGCCTGAACGCGATCCGCGATGTCGACACAGACGGCAACACGCTGGTTGCAGAAGCGGGTGTCACGCTGCAAGCCGTACAAGACGCCGCGGCAGCCAGAGACCGGTTCTACCCGCTGTCACTCGCCTCTGAGGGCAGCTGCCAGATCGGCGGCACTCTGGCGACCAATGCCGGCGGCACTGGCGTGCTCGCCTATGGTTCGGCGCGCGACCTCTGCCTCGGGATCGAAGCCGTGATGCCAGATGGGCGCGTCTATGACGGGCTTAACCGGCTGCGCAAGGACAATACGGGCTATGACCTGAAGGACCTTCTGATCGGTTCAGAAGGGACGCTGGGGATTATCACCGCTGCGGTGCTGAAGCTCCATCCAAAACCGAATGCGATCGAAACGGTGTTTGCCGGGGTCGAGACGCCCGACAAGGCACTCAGCCTGTTCAACCGGCTGCGCGAGGCCACGGGTCCCATGCTGACGGCGTTCGAGTTCATCCCACGCATCGGGCTGGACTATGTCCTGAGATATGCACCAGGGAGCCGAGATCCGTTCAATGATCGCCATCCCTGGTATGCGCTGATCGAAGTGTCCAGCGGCGTGGATCATGGCCTGCGCGAGCGTCTTGAAACGACGCTTACCGAAGCGTTTGAGACCGGTGAAATCAGTGACGCGGCCCTTGCCGAAACCGAAAGCCAACGGACCGATTTCTGGCATCTCAGAACCATGCTGAGCGAGGTACAACGCTATGAGGGCGGTTCGATCAAGCACGATGTCTCAGTACCGGTTTCCCATGTTCCGGCCTTCATCGCCGAGGCTTCAGAAGCGGTCATCGAGATGGTGCCGGGCGCACGCCCGGTTCCGTTTGGTCATCTCGGCGACGGCAATGTTCATTTCAACGTCTCGCAGCCGGTTGGCGCGGACCGCCCAGCCTTCCTAGCGCGCTGGGAGGAGATGAACGATCTGGTTCATGCGATCGTGCTCAAACATGGCGGATCGATCTCAGCCGAACACGGCATCGGCCGTATGAAGCGCAATGAACTCGCTCGCGTGAAATCGCCCGTCGCGCTTGACCTGATGCGGGCGATCAAGGCCGCTATCGACCCCAAGGGGATCATGAACCCCGGAAAGCTGTTGTGAGCAGCTGAAGCGATTCCAGCGATAGCGGGAACCGTTCGGGCAAGCCGAACCGCGTCCGGAGTGTCGACAACACAAGACTTAGAGTGCTTCCCGTGGCCTAGTTTCATGATAGGCGCTCCAGCAAGAACTGGTCAGAACAGCTTGAGTTGATCCTGATCCGGCTTTGGCTTGGCTCGTTTTGGTTTTCCAGGTTCGGTCAACCCGGCAGGCGTCGTCGTTTCAGCGAGCGGTTCGAGAAGTCCCGGATCATCGTTTGCAACACGGTTGACGCGAGTCGACACTGGGTAGGCGATGACGGCATTGTCCTCAGCCGGCCTCATGAGATCGCGCAGATCATCGGGTGTTGTGTGATCGACGTCGAGCCAGCGGTCGTAATCAGCGTCATCGAGGATCACCGGCATTCGATCGTGAATCGGTGCCAGTGTAGCATTCGCATCCGTGGTCAAGATCGCAGCGGTGTCGATCTCACCGCCTTCGGGATCTGAATAGGTCTCCCAGATACCGGCAAAAGTCATCGGGCCCTCATCAGCCCTTCGCACGAAGAAGGGTTGCTTCTTGCCGTTCGGCGCGCGCTGCCATTCGTAAAAACCATCGGCCGGGATCAAACAGCGCCGCCGACGCATCGCGGCACGGAAGGCAGGCTTGGTGGCGGCCTGTTCCGAACGTGCATTGATCAGAAGCGGAAAGCCCTTCGGATCCTTGACCCAGGACGGCAGCAGACCCCAACGCATCAGCCGAAACGAGCGCTCCCCGCCAGGTAGTGCGATCACAACTGGAATCGGCTGGGTCGGCGCCACGTTGTAGCGTTGAGGGAAGTTGGGCATCTCTCTGTAGCGGAAGATTTGCCGCATCACTTCCGGCGGCAGGGTCAGAAGGTAGCGGCCGCACATCAGCGTCTCCCGTCTCAATGATTCGATTATTGGACGATCCGCCGCATCGGCCTTCAAGCCCTGTTAACCCAATGCGGCGACTTTCAACCATTATCGCGACGTTCGGCGTTTGGAGGGCTGACAATGGGCGCCGCAGCTGCCCGGGTAATGGACGATTTCGCGGAGGACGAGCTCCGCACGATCAACCGTGTCACCGGTCTGTCGACGGACTATTTCAACCATCACAACGAAGCCATCATGCTGCTCGAACTGATCGGGGACATGCCCGATATGATCGACGACGTGCGCGCCTGGCATCCGGTCAGCTATCGCTCCCATTTCGAGGACTCCAATCTTGGCATCGCACCAGCGGCGATCGCCTGCTACGAGACGGCGCCAGCGGACAGTCGCGTAGCCTTCGATAATCTGACGCATTGTCTCGATGCCTTCCTGGTTGATGCGATCGGGCTGATCGGCGACCTGATCGATGCTGGTCACCCTGACATCGCCGGTGATGTCGGCCATCAGGCAAGCGACTTCGCCCGCCGCGTTGTGGCGAGCGGCAGCGCCTTGGCCAATGGATCACGCGCCGACATCTTCCCCGAACGCCGTGCCTCGGAGCAGACCGAAGCCCTCATCGACGCGTTGTTCTGAGCCTGCACCGGTGAGACCACGTGCGCCCTCAACGCCAATCACCCTGTCATGACGGGTAGACCGACCTGGCCCGTGCTTGGCGTGAGTGTGGCGGTGTTTCGCAGCACTGAGGCGTTGATCATCAAGCGTGGTCGGGAACCTCTTGTCGGCAAATGGAGCCTGCCCGGCGGGCGGCTTGAGGCCGGCGAGAGGCTTGCCGAAGCGGTTGCGCGCGAGTTGATGGAAGAAACCGGCGTCACGGCCTCGCTTGTTGGGCTCAATGACATCATTGAGCCGATCACTCGCGACGCGGAGGGGCAGGTGGTCAGCCACTATGTAATCGCGAGCTATGTCGCCCGGCACTTGACCGGAGACGGTGTCGCTGGCGATGATGCAGCCGATATCGCTTGGATCGCACCGGACGCCATCACCCGCTTCGAGACGACGCCGGGCCTGCCGAGCCTCCTGGCGCGGGCTGCACGTCTGGCTGAAGCGGGCTAACCACACTCAGCGGTCTCATCACATATCAGCTTGCCATGACCCAGACACTTGTGTCTGTCATGCTCGCGATATGACACGCTGTTTCAAACCTTCGACCACGACGCCGCGCGGAACCATCCCGAGACGCCGATGGCTGCCGGCGTTGACACTTGCCCTGATGCTGCTCGCCCCCATGCACGCCTTCGCCCAGCGCGGTGACGACATCGACCAGCGCCCCTATGACGACGATATGGTGCGTTTGGCCGAGATTCTCGGGGCGCTGCACTATCTGTCGCCCTTGTGCAGTGGGGACGACGGTCCCTGGCGCGACCAAATGTCCGATCTGCTCGAAGCGGAAGGCCCAAGCGAGGTGCGCCGGGCACGCATGGTCGAGGGCTTCAACCGCGGTTTTCGCGGCTTCCAGCGCACCTATCGCTCCTGCACCGATGCGGCCGCTTTCATTGTCGACCGCTATCTCGACGAGGGCAATCGCTTGGCCGATGACATCGCCACCCGCCACGGAGGATGATGCCGTGACGGGACGTCGATGTGATGGGCATGCAGGGCGCGTGACCCGTACGGTGCTGTTTGCCGCTGCCACATCCATGTTTGCGACCGGCCTCCTGTACAGCAACCCCGCGATGGCTGCCCGTGCCGAGCCCGATCTGGACCGGATACCGCACGCCCTGCCCGATGAACCACCCGAGATTGGTCCAGATCTCGATCTAAGCCCTGACCTTGACCTGGGTCCCGAGTTCGATCTCGATCGTCCACCCGCCGGGCCCGGCTTCCAGCAACAGTTACGTGACCGGCTTGATGGAGTGGACGGTGCCGATGACACGGCGCCTGACATCGGACGCGATCCCGACACTTTGCCAGAGCCCGTGCGCTCGACCCGCGCGGCATTAATCGCCGCAGCGTCAACCGGTGATGTCGAGGCTTTGCGCGTGGTGATTGAGGCCCAAGCCATCGAACCCGAGTTCGGCAATGTGCCGGGCGAGGACCCGGTCGCCTACATGCGCGCTGTCGCCGGCGATGATGCCGGCCGCGAAACACTCGCCATCATGATCGAAATCCTAGAAGCAGGTTATGCGCATCTCGATCCGGGCGAGGACACCGAACTCTTTCTTTGGCCCTATGTGGCCGCGGTGCCATTTGCCGACATGACGCCAGGTCAGGAAGTTGATCTTTACAAAATTATTACACCGTTCGATCGTGAAAGCATGGAGCTCTACGGCCGATACACCTATTATCGTCTTGGAATCGGGCCCGATGGCAGCTGGCACTTTTTCGTGGCCGGCGAATAGCGCAGGATCTGGGATGGTCAGGATCGGTAGTCGATCCCATCACGCGCTGAACGAGATACTGGCCCGGCCGAAAGGATATTACCCGTGATGGACTTCTTTGAGGAACTCGTCACCATCTTCGTCACTGCGGCTGCGACGATGGTCGTTCTGATGATCCTGATCTTCGTTGGTACCGTGAGCATGAATGCGAGCTTCACGCTCGGCTGGATCGCATTGTTCGCGGGCTTGATTGCCGCTGTGATCGTTGTCTGGAAGTGCCCGGTGCCGATGGAGGAACTCGCCAGCGACCCCGACCGCTGACGGCATCCCATCAGACCTTATTGCTGGGATTACGTATCGGCGGCGGATCAAGCTCCGCACCCTCCTCAGCAAGCGTGTCGAACGGTTCGCCATGCAGTGCTTGGGCAATCATCTCCTCGCTCGTCGCACCAAGGGTAGCGTAGAAAGATCTTGCTCCGGTGTTTGGCGGCCAGACGCTCCACCAGACATGGTTTCGCCCACGCCGCTTGGTCTCAGCGGACAGGGTCGCGATAAGCTTGCGCGCAACGCCGAGGCGCCGGGCGCCCGGGTCAACAACAAGATCCAGCAGATAGACCCCTCGCGACACGTGTTCGGATTCGTAAGAGTCGAAAAACGTCGCGCAGCCGACGAGGCGTCCATCAAACTCTGCGACCAACGTCTCCGCAGCCCGCTCGGCCCCAATGAGATCCCGACGAACGACATCGCCAGTCAGGCGGCCGGTCTCGGCTTCGACATGCGCATTGAGCACATCTAAGAGGCGGCCGATCTCTTCGGCCTCCTCCGGTTTAGGCCAACGGATGGTAAGCGCCCCGGTCATGACTGCGGCTGCATGGTCTCCAGGAACCGGACGGGCTTGCCGCCATGCCCGGTCACCAGGTCCCGCTCCCACATAATCTTCTGGCCACGCAGGATCGTACCGATCGGCCAGCCTGTAACCTCCATCCCCGCATAAGGGGTCCAACCGCAAATGGACGCAATCCAGTTGTCGGTGATCGTCTCACGACGATTCAGATCGACAATGGTGAAGTCCGCGTCATAGCCGGCCGCGATCCGGCCTTTCCGCACCATGCCAAAGAGCCGCGCCGGGCCGGCACTCGTCATATCGACAAAGCGCTCCAGCGTCATCCTGCCCTTGGCGACGTGGTTCAGCATCACCGGCACCAGCGTCTGCACGCCAGGCATGCCCGACGGTGTGTTGGGATAGCCGCGCTCCTTCTCGTCGCGCGTATGTGGCGCGTGATCGGAGCCGAGAATGTCGGCAACGCCGGCCTGCACCCATGACCAGATACGGTCGCGATGCTCGGCGTTGCGCACCGGCGGATTCATCTGGATGTAGGTGCCAAGGCGCGGATAATCGACATCACCATCAAAGGTCAGATGATGCGGCGTAACCTCGACCGAGGCGACATCCTTATGGTCAGCGAGATAGGCCATTTCCTGCCAGGTGGAGATGTGCAGGACATGGATGCGCTTGCCGTGCCGGCGCGCCGTTGTGACCAAACGGCGTGTCGATTTCATCGCCGTCTCGACATCGCGCCAGACCGGATGGCTCGACGGATCGTCGTCAACCTGAAAGGACTTCCTCTCGATCAGCCGCGGCTCGTCTTCGGAATGAAACGAGGCCCGCCGCCTGATCCGCGCGAGGATATAGTCCAGCGTGTCGTCGTCCTCGACCAGGAGCGAGCCGGTCGACGAACCCATGAACACCTTGACACCGGGGACGCCGGGGAGACGTTCCAGCTCGGGCAGATCGTCGGCGTTCTCCGCTGTCCCGCCCATGAAAAAAGCGTGGTCGCAATGCATGCGCTCGGCGCGCTTGAGTTTGTCGGCGAGCGTTTCCTCGGACACGGTCAGAGGGCTTGTGTTCGGCATTTCGAACACTGTCGTCACCCCACCCATAACCGCGGCGAGCGAGCCGGTTTCAAGTGTTTCCTTGTGCTCCAGTCCCGGCTCGCGGAAATGCACCTGGGTGTCCATCACGCCGGGCAGAACGGTAAGGCCCGTGCAATCTATGATCTCGCCAGCATCGCCATTCAGCACGCCGATGGCTGCGATCCCGCCGTCACGAACACCGATGTCACGAACACCGATCCCGTCCTGATTGACGACGGTGCCACCCTTGAGCAGCAAATCGAAGGTCTGGGTCATGTCGGACTCCGGTCGAATAGGCAGGACGGCGCTGAGTTACCAATGCCAGGCAGATAGGCTTGTCTTGTAAGACTGTCCTACATAGCTAGGGTCGGACGCCAACAAGGACATGCCGCGATGACTGGGATTCAGGCAACCGTTTTCGACCGCCGCGCCGTGGTTTCGGTTACGGGCCCCGAGGCTCGGAGCTTCCTCAATGGGCTCGTCACCGTCGAGACCGATCACCTCACTCCGGGTATGGCGCGCCATGGCGCGCTTCTGACGCCACAGGGCAAGGTTCTCTTCGACTTTTTCCTAGTCGCAACCGAGGACGGCTTCCTGCTTGACACCCCGGCCGACAGCGCGTCCGACCTGATCAAAAGGCTGACCTTTTACAAGCTGAGATCGAAAGTTGATCTGGCCATTCTGCCCGACCATGCCATCGCAGCGCTGTGGGGCAATGACGTGACCGACACCGCAGGAACCTTCGCAGACCCGCGGCTTGCGGCCCTCGGAAGCCGCATCGTCGCATCGACCGAGGAAATCGAGATCGCGCTCGATGCAGCCGGCGCAGACCGTGTCGCAGAAGAAACCTACGACGCTCACAGGATCGCGCTTGGTGTGGCCGAGGCGGGACAGGATTTCGCCTATGGCGATGTCTTCCCGCACGATATCGGCCTCGACCAGTTGTCCGGCGTCGACTTTGACAAGGGCTGCTATGTTGGCCAGGAGGTCGTCAGTCGTATGCAGCATCGCGGCACGGCGCGACGGCGCTTCGTCATCGTGTCAGCCGGTAGCCCTCTGCCAGTGCCCGGGACCGACATCACGGCGTCAGGCAAGACCAGCGGCACGCTTGGTTCGGTCTCAGGCGCGCAAGCCCTCGCGCTTGTCCGCCTCGATCGTATCGCCGACGCCGTTGCTGCTGCTGCACCCGTCCTAGCCGGCGAAACACCGGTCCAACTCAACATTCCGGCCTGGGCAGGTTTCGGCTGGCCGGTATCCGAAGCCGCGGCAGAGTGAACATGGACGCGCCGGTCCGATCCGCCACCCGCAATACAGCTGCGCCTCGCGCATGGCAGCGCATGTTGTCAGGGCGACGGCTCGATCTGCTTGATCCATCACCGCTTGACGTCGAGATCTCCGATATTGCCCATGGGCTTGCACGCGTTGCCCGCTGGAACGGCCAGACCATCGGCGATCATGCTTTTTCCGTCGCGCAGCACTCGTTGTTGGTCGAGGAGGTCGCGCGTCTTGTCACGCCCAGCCTGAACGAGCAGGACTGTCTATCGGTTCTCCTGCACGATGCGCCAGAATACGTCATCGGCGATATGATCAGCCCGTTCAAAGCAGTCATCGGCGAGAGCTACAAGTCCGTCGAAGCCCGCCTGATGACCGCAATCCGACTGCGCTTTGGACTGACAGCAGCACCGACGCAAACGCTTCGACAAAAAATCAAAGCGGCCGACCGCATCGCGGCCTATTACGAGGCGACCAAGTTGGCCGGGTTCGAGATCAACGAGGCGCGTGCCTTCTTCGGCAAGCCACACCCCAAGGTCGCCCTGGCCAAGCTCGATCATCTGCTGGCACCAATGTCGACGCGGGCTTGCGAAACAGAATTCCTGGCGCGGTTCTCGTCGCTCTGTCCGGACTAATCGTGGGGTCCGCTGACAGGTACCCGCGTTCCGGTCACAGAATCAGCCTATATGGTCTAAGGACTCTCACGCGCGGATGACCCGATGATCCATGTTTGCTCGCTGTCCCGTCTCCACGACACGGTCGACCAGGCCGGCGCGGCCCACGTCATCACGCTGATTACCGAAGGAACGGAGGTGGAGCGGCCGGCCGCGATCGCACCACATCAACACCTCTATCTCGCGATGAACGACATCGCCGAACCGCTGCCTGGCATGACGCCACCTGGCGCAGACCATATCGAGACTCTGATTGGCTATATAGAAAGCTGGGATCGAGCCGACCCGATCGTGATCCATTGCTGGGCCGGAATCAGCCGCTCGACGGCGGCAGCCTTCACCACCATGTGCCTGCTCTATCCCGAGGCCGACGAATATCGGCTGGCTCACAGGCTCAGGCGGCTGTCGCCGACCGCGACCCCGAACCCGCGCATCGTCGCGCTTGCCGACCAGTTGCTCGGGCGGAGTGGCCGGATGATCGACGCGGTGCGCCAGATCGGCCGTGGCGCGATGGCCTTCGAGGGCACGCCATTTCAGTTCACGCTGGAGGATGACACACCGTGAGCACGGTCACACGGACCAGCACCCTGCACCAACCAAAACCGGGCACGCCGCCGGATGCCATCCGCACCGATATCGAGATTGGCCTGACAGTCGCGATTGTGACGGTGCGCGGCGACACCCCGCTCGTCATCGCGGTCGATGATGCCCCCGCCGCCGAAGGCCTGCCATCGGGCCCCTTCGATCCCCTGCAGCATCGCACGATGGAGCTGGGTCTGCGGGAATGGGTCGACGCCCAGACCGGTCTGGATCTCGGCTATGTCGAGCAGCTTTACACCTTCGGTGACCGGGGTCGCCATGCCGTGCCAGGCGATCAGGGCGCCCATGTCGTCTCGGTCGGCTATCTCGCGCTGACCCGCGCCGAAACACCCCCCAAGTCGCAGACCGCGATCCGCACCGCCTTCCAGGACTGGTATGCCTTCTTTCCGTGGGAGGATTGGCGCGGCGGTCGACCAACCTGTCTCGATACCATTATCCTGCCGGCACTCACGCGCTGGAGCGAACAGGCCGATCCCGCGCCGAGGAGGCACGCATTGCCGCGCGACCAACGGCTCGATCTCGCCTTCGGCCAGTCCGAGAACGCCGAAACGCCTTGGGACGAGGAGCGGGTCCTGGAGCGCTACGAACTCTTGTATTCTGCCGGCCTCGTTGTCGAAGCCGCCCGCGACGGCCGGCCCGCGGCCCTGGCACGGACCGATATGCCGGAACTCGGCCGGCCGATGCGCTTCGATCACCGACGCATCCTCGCCACCGCCATGGGCCGGATTCGCGCCAAGCTGAAATATCGCCCGGTCGTGTTCGAAGTGATGCCTGACGCCTTCACACTGACCGAACTTCAAACAACGGTCGAAGCAATCTCCGGCAAGCATATCCACAAGCAGAATTTCCGCCGCCTGGTCGCGGCCAGCGCCATGGTCGAGCCGACCGGAGAGATGACAGATCAAACAGGTGGCCGACCCGCCAAACGGTTCCGCTTTTGCCGCGACGTCCAGCTTGAGCGCCCCGCCCCCGGCTTTCGTTTCGGCACGCGGCAGTAACGCGGCCACGCCTTGAGTTTTGTTGGCACTTAACGTCGTAAGGGTATCGGAACCACGGGCGTTTTGCGTTAAACCCGGCAAACAACATATCGTCTCGAAAGTGCACGTGCATGGACTGGGCTTGGATCGTCATCCTGCTGCTCGCGATACCGGTTACCGCGATCGCAGCGCTTGTCATGGCACTGGTCCAGAACAGCCGGGTCCGAGCGCTGACCTGGCGCATCGAAGACCTGGAGCGTCAGGTCGCGGGGCTCCACGCACAGCCCGCTGATACGGCTGCGGACGCAGCGCAGACACCGGCGCCACCGCCCGTCAAGGACACCGGCGACGAGCGCCCGTCCGAACCCGGCCCTGAAATCGCGTTGCCGGACACGCCGTCCGAAACAGCAGACGACGCTGGCGAACCGGCCGATGTGGCACCATCAGACCAACCAGTACCAGCCTGGGGGGCAGTTTCGGCCAAATCCTGGGATGGTTCGGGCAAGACATCCAGCGATCCATCGGCCAGAGTGTCAGCCGGCGGAGCGTCGCCACCTCCACCTGCTGCGGCACCGACGACCAGAGACACGGCCGATTTCGAAGCGCGACTCGGCAGCCGCTGGACGGTGATTGTCGGCGGGCTTGCGCTCGCACTCGGCGGCATCTTCCTAGTGCGGTATTCGATCGAGGCGGGGCTGCTCGGCCCAGCCGCGCGGATTGTCCTTGGCGCCCTATTCTCGCTCGCGCTGCTCGGAACTGGCGAATGGCTGCGCCGTAAGAGCCCCTCTGCAGCGCTCGCCGGCATTAAGGCGGTGCCGATCCCAGCTGTTCTTACAGCCGCCGGCACGTCGAGCCTGTTTGCGACGACGTTTGCAGCTCATGCGCTCTACGGCTTCGTCGGCCCAGGGGTTGCTTTTCTCGTATTGGGCGCGATCGCGCTTGCCACGATGGTTCTGTCGGCCCTGCATGGCAGGGCGCTTGCCGGGCTTGGACTGGTCGGTGCCTATGCCGTGCCATTCTTTGTCTCCGCCGATGCGCCCAATCCGGCGGCGCTCTACCTTTATCTCGCCTTTGTCACCATCTCGGGTTTTGCGCTTGCCCGGCTGATGCTGTGGCGCTGGCTTGCAATCACGGCAAGTGCGCTCGCGATTGGCTGGGGTGCCCTGTCGATAGTTGGGATGGTGCCATTCGACGATCTCGTCATGGCGCTTTATGTCGCCGTCCTTATGGCGCTTGCGATCGGGTTTCTTGTTGTTGACGTGCATCGGGATGAGGCACATCGCGACGCCGCGACGACGGACAGCGCACTCACTGACGACCCGGATCGGGACACACTCGAACCACCCCTACCGGCAAGACGCGACTGGCTCGCGCTGATCGTCGTGTCGGCAATGGCGGCGCTCGTCCTGGCCGTCAATGCCGCTGCCAGCCATGCGGGCTTCACGCTGCTGGTCTCGCTGTCGGCCGCAGGCGCGATGCTTTGGGCGGCGAGCCGCTTCCGCGCTGTCGACCTTCTGGCGGCGACGTCCATGCTGCTTGCAATCCTTGTCATGGCCGGATTCGACGTGCCGGTCGACGCCTCCGAGCCGGTCGGTGCCCTTGCGCCGGAAGGACCGCTTGGTGTTGCCGGCGTCACGCCCGAACGCGTAACCGGCTTTGCGGTGTGGGCGACCGGCTTCGGCGCGGTAATGGTTCTGGTGAACATGTTGCTTGGGCGCGGCGCCGCTGGCCGCGATCTGCTCGCACTCGCCGGATCGCTGGGGCCGGTGGCACTTCTGGCGGCGGCCTATTGGCGCATTGCCCAGTTCCAGCCAACACCGGTGTTCCTCGCACTCGCGCTTGGTCTCGCAGCCTTGAACGCCATGCAGACCGAGATCGCCATGCGCCGCTCGGCCAATCAAGAGACGGACGACAGGGCGATCGGCTTTTCCGCGGCGGGGTCGGTGGCTGCCCTCTGTCTCGGCCTGACGATCCTGCTTGAAACCGGTTGGTTGACTGTGTCACTGGCGCTTCTTTCGGCTGGCCTGGCATGGCTGTCGAGCATTCGCACGGTCGCCGGTCTTGGCCCCCTGGCGGTGGTGGTGGCCGCGATCGTCGTGGCGCGCACGGTTTACGATCCGCTTTTGCTCAATGCCGGCATCGGCACGACGCCGATCCTCAACTGGTTGCTGTGGGCCTATGGCATCCCGGCACTTGCCTTCGGGTATGCTGCTATGATCTTCCGCAAGCTGTCTGCGCTCATTGCGGCCAATACCTTCGAGGCTCTGGCAACGGTCTATGCCGCCCTGCTCGTTATGCTGCAGGTTCATCATCTGGCTTCGGGCGGGGATATTGAACAGCCACCAGGAATCGGAACCGTAGGGATGTGGGTGGCAATCCTGGTGCTTGTGGCCTGTATCATGCAAATGCGCCGCAGGACGGGCGCCGCATCGATCACGCGCTGGCTCAACATTGTCTTCTTGTGGATCGGGCTTGTCGGAGCAGCGCTTCTTGTCTTCAGTAATCCCTGGTGGACCTATGTTGGTGAGATCGCCGGCGGACCTGTGATCAACGCGTTGATCCCGGCCTATCTGTTCCCAGCACTCGCATTCGCGACCTATGCGCTGATCGCGCGTGGCCGCGACCAAACCTTGTCAACACTAACCGGCATCGCGGCCTTGGTGCTTGGCTTTGTCTGGATCACCTCCGCGGTGCGTTGGTTCTACCAGCAATCGACAAGCTTGACCGCACCAAGCAGTGCTGAACTCTATACCTATTCGGTCACCTGGCTCATCTACGGCATCGCGTTGCTTGCCACAGGCCTTGTCATACGCATCCGCATGCTTCGGATCGCTTCCGCGCTAATCATCGTGCTCGCAGTCTTGAAGGTTTTCCTGATCGACATGGCGGAACTCGAGGGCGTTCTCAGAGCACTGTCCTTTATTGGGCTAGGCCTCGTCCTGATTGCCATCGGGCTTGTCTATCAGCGGCTTCTCCTCAGCCGGTCGCTACCGCCAGCGTCTCCGCCACCGTCTGAGCCGCAATCGGGCGCGCTACGGGATGCGGCATGACCGCCTTGGCGCAAGCGGACCTACCGCGCGACATCGCGATTGCCGGCTGTGGCATCGGCGGGCTTGCACTCGCAACACTTCTAAAGCGCGCGGGGCTCAAGCCTGTCTTGTTCGACCGGCTAGATGCACCAAAACCGGTCGGGTCGGGCCTGATTCTGCAACCCGTCGGGCTGAGCGTTCTGAACGCGATGGGCCTCGCAGATGATATCGTCGGGCGCAGCGCCCGGATCGACCGTCTGTTCGGCCGCTCGGGCGCCGATGGTCCGGTCGTGCTCGACGTGCGCTATTCAGCCCTTGCCGGCAAGCGCTACGGGCTTGCCGTCCACCGGGCAAGCCTGTTCGACGCCCTCTATCGCGCGGCCCTCGCGGACGATGTTCCCATCGAGACCGGCCGCACGATTGCTGACGTCGATATCGGTGCCGATGGACGGCCGGCGCTTGTGTTCGAGGACGGCAGGCACTCAACCCGTTTCGACCTGGTGATCGATGCGCTTGGCTGTTTCTCACCGCTGCGCTCTCCAGGTCGCATGCTGCCCTTCGGCGCGCTATGGGCGAGCCTTGATTTTAACGATCCCGGACCGTTCGACGGGCACGCTCTCGAACAGCGTTATGAACGTGCCCGCAAGATGGTCGGCGTCCTTCCGATCGGCTCCCTGTCGGGACAGTCCATGCCGATGACAGCGTTTTTTTGGAGCCTCAAACAAGACGCTTATGACACCTGGCGTGCGACATCTCTCAACGCCTGGAAGGCCGAAGTTATCGCGCTCTGGCCGGAGACAGAGGCATTGCTCGGCCAGATTGCCAATCACGACGACTTGGTCATGGCGCGCTACGTCCACCACACCGAGCCGCATCCGGTGAAAGGCCGGCTGGTCCATCTCGGCGACAGCTATCACGCAACAAGCCCGCAGCTTGGTCAGGGCGCGAACACGGCGCTGCTGGATGCCTGGGCGCTGGCCACGGCGCTAACCGAGAGAACTGGTCCGCTCGACGCCAGGCTTCAAGTCTATCCTAGGCTCCGCTGGCGCCATGTCTGGCTCTATCAGGCGGCAAGCCATCTCTTTACGCCCGTCTATCAGTCCGACAGCGCCGTTCTGCCCTTCATCCGCGACCGGATCATGGGGCCGCTGTCGCGCATCCCGCCGGCGCCGCAGATCCTCGCGAGCCTGGTGTCCGGCCTCCTGACCCGTCCGGTTGAAACCCTCGGTCTTGAGGAAGCGTATCCAGACGCGTTTGCCGACAGAGATGCTGTCTCGACGCACCGGATCGCCGCCGAGTAAACCGCTCAGTCGATATCGACGACCAGCCTGCCGCGTACCTTGCCGTCGAGAATGTCGTGGCCCGCCTGGATGACATCATCAAGCCCTATGTGACGGGTGATCGTGTCGAGCTTGGTCATGTCCAGGTCAGCAACGAGGCGCTGATAGGCGCGCAAGCGCTTCTCTTTTGGAGCCATGACGGAATCGATGCCGAGGAGATTGACGCCGCGCAGGATGAAAGGCGCGACCGAGGATGGCAGATCCATACCGCCCGCCAAGCCGCAAGCTGCGATCGCCCCGCCATATTTCGTCATAGCGAGCAGGTTGGCGAGCGTGTTGGACCCAACCGCGTCCACCCCGCCGGCCCAACGTTCCTTGCCAAGTGGCCTTGCAGGACCGGACAATTCCTCCCGATCGATGATCTCGGCAGCGCCCAAGCCTTTGAGATAGTCCGCTTCATTGGCTCGGCCGGTCGAGGCGATGACGTGATAGCCGAGCTTGGCGAGAACCGCGATCGCGACCGAGCCAACCCCGCCGGCGGCACCCGTTACGATGACAGGACCTGACTCGGGTGTGACGCCTTGATCTTCGAGCGCCAGCACCGACAGCATCGCGGTGTAGCCTGCCGTGCCGATCGCCATGGCATCGGCTGTCGACAATCCATCGGGTAGCGGCACCAGCCAGTCACCCCTGACCCGCGCCATGCCGGCATAGCCACCCATGTGCTTTTCGCCAACGCCCCAGCCATTCAGCACGACGTTGTCGCCGGGCTTGAAGTCGGCATGGTCAGATGTCTCGATCGTGCCGGCGAAATCAATGCCGGGGATCACCGGCAAGTCGCCGGTCGTGCGCGCCTTTCCGATGATCCC
>JBCBSK010000070.1:0-18223 GCA_039819185.1 Pseudomonadota bacterium
GTCACCGAGGATTTTGCCGGCCCCCTGGCCGGTGTGCTTGCCGGCATGACATGGGCGAAAACCCACACCTCGGCGACGTCGGCGACGACCGGCAGGCCAAACTCGGAAAACCGCGCCGGATCGCCATTTGCATTCAACGCCATCACGCCGAGTTGCGGCCTAAGCCGAGCGATGACATGGTCGAGCATCGGGCGGCCGGCCAACTGCTTCAGCGATTTGTCGCCGCCGCCCATGCGCCGCGACAGCCCCCCCGCCAGAATGACGCCGGCAACCAGCGGCGCGTGGCGGCCAAGATCGCGCATTAGGCTGTCGTCTTGACCGGTAATGGAACGGATATCTCTTGTCATGCGGCAGGATCGTAATTGGCTCTGGCGCTTTTGCGAATATGGCGAGGATCTTCATCGCGGTCGGATGCGGTGTCGGCGTCGAAGACGATCCTGTCTTCGCCAGAGACCGCGACGAAGCGTTTGCCGCGCGCGCGCCCGATCAGCGTTAGCCCTGCCTCGCGTGCAAGCTCTACCCCCCAGGCGGTGAACCCGGAGCGTGAGACGAGAACTGGAATGCCCATCATTACGGTCTTGATCACCATCTCCGATGTCAGCCGGCCAGTGGTGTAGAAGATCTTGTCCGCGCCAGTCTCGCCATTGAGATGCATCCAGCCAGCGATCTTGTCGACCGCGTTGTGGCGACCGACGTCTTCCATATAAACAAGCGGTGCGTTCTCGCAGCACAGGACCGAACCATGGATTGCGCCGGCCGTGAGATAGAGGCTCGGGGTCGTGTTGATCACCTTGGTCAGGCTATACAACCAGGAGGTCTTGATCCGCGCGTCAGGCGCAAGGCTGACGTCGGCGAACCCTTCCATGACATCGCCGAAGACGGTGCCCTGAGCGCAGCCGGACGTGCGCACGCGTTTCTTCAGCTTTTCCTCGAAGTTCGTCGGTCGGTCGGTGCGCACGACGACGACGCCGAGATCATCGTCATGGTCGACTGCGGTCACCTCAACGTCGTCGGGAAGCATATTCTGATTGCGCAAATAACCGACGGCAAGAAGGTCAGGATGGTCACCGATCGTCATCATGGTGACGATTTCTTGGGTGTTCAGAAACAGGGTCAGCGGCCGCTCGGTGACGACCCGCGTATTGGTTCTTGTGCCGGTTTCGTCGAGACCGGAGACGTCCGCGGAAAGTCGCGAATCGTCCGGATTGGGGCGGATGATGAAGTTATCCGGCATGACAGATCCTTTAGACGCTGGCTTTCGGCGCGTTCAGAATGGGCCGTCGCCACGCGATATCGATACCGCCCAATATCTATGACGCAGGATGCCGGCGCAAAGACCTTGTCCGCCAGCGACAGTGTCTCAATGGCTTTTGTATTTGACGTGCCGCAACCAAGCCATATGTTCCCCGCCCGGGGCAATGGCTAGGAGCCAGCCGGGTATGTGGCAATCCAACAAGCTTACCCAGGACAAGGTTCTTGATGCACTGCGCAAGGTGGCCGGTCCTGATCTTGAGACCGATCTCGTATCGTCGGGCGCCTTGTCCGATATCGCGATCGATGGCGACAAGGTGATGTTTTCGATCCGTGTTGATCCGGACAAGGCACAAGATCTTGAGCCGATGCGTCAGGCTGCCGAGAGAGCTGTGCTCGATCTGACGCCTGCAAAACAGGCGCTTGTCGCGCTGACCGCTGACAACCCGGCCGGGCGTGCCGCCCCATCTCCGACGCCTAGTCCCGCTCCGCAGACACCACCGAGCGGTCCCGCCGGACGACCAGGCGCCCAGGCACGCCGCTCTGGCCCCGTACCAGGCGTAGACCACATCATCGCGGTCGCCTCAGGAAAGGGCGGGGTTGGAAAATCCACCACGACAGCCAATCTCGCGCTTGGCTTCGCCGCCACCGGCTTGCGGGTCGGCGTGCTTGATGCCGACATCTACGGCCCCTCGCAGCCGCGCCTCTTCGGTGTCTCGGCGCGTCCTGAAAAAGGCGAGGGACGCTCGATGCACCCCCTCGAATCCTATGGCATCAAGCTGATGTCGATGGGGTTTCTGGTCGATGAAGACACACCAATGATCTGGCGCGGGCCGATGGTAATCTCGGCGCTAACCCAGATGCTGCGCGAGGTGCACTGGGGCGAACTCGATGTCCTGGTTGTCGATATGCCGCCGGGCACTGGCGATGCGCAACTGACCATGGCGCAGCAGGTGCCATTGTCGGGCGGGGTGATCGTGTCGACGCCGCAGGATCTGGCGCTGATCGATGCGCGCAAGGGCATCGGCATGTTTTCCCGCGTCAATGTGCCGATCCTCGGCATTATCGAGAATATGAGCTATTTCCTATGTCCGAGTTGCGGCGATCGGGCGGACATTTTCGGAACCGGTGGCGCACGTGACGAGGCCGAGCGTCTCGACGTGCCATTCCTCGGTGAAGTGCCGCTACATATCACGATCCGCGAGACGTCGGACACAGGTCGGCCGGTCGTCGCGACGGACCCCGAGTCGGACCACGCCAAACTGTTTATCGACATGGCGGCGAAGGTCTGGAGCCGGGCCCTGTCTGGTGCTGATGGCGCGCTGAAGCCGGCACCGAAGATCGTTTATGAGGGATAGCTCAAGTCGGAGGTGACTCAGGCCATGTCCATCCGCTTTGGCGTCACGAGATAGGCGACAATTGCCAGGATGGCGAAAGCGAAGATCAGCACGGCCAGCGGCAATGCGCTATTCCCCTGTGCGCCAAGCCCGACCCCAATCGTCGCCAGCGCCCCAAACCCGATCTGGATCGACCCGCCCAAACCTGACGCAGCGCCCGCAAGATCGGGCCGGACGCTGACAATGTTGGCGATGGCGCTCGGCAATGTCAGTCCGTTGGCGATGGCAATGATGCCGACTGGCAGAAACAGGGACCAGGGCGCAACGACGCCCGCCCCGAACAGCGCTAACAACAGGCTGGCCCCGATGATGCCGGCGATCAGACCGTAGCGGATCATGCGGTTTGGCCCGCAGCGCTCGGAAAACCGCCCCGACAGAAAGTTGCCGAACATGTAGCCGAGCGAGATGAGTGCGAAATAGAGGCCGTATTCGGCCGGCGTCCGATCAAGCAGGGTGACCATCACATAAGGCGCGCCGGCGAGAAAGGCGAAGAACATGCCCGATGACAGAGACATCGTCATCGCCCAGCCGATCAGGCGCGGCTCGCGCAGAAGTGTCCACAGATCGTATAGGAAAGCGCCTGCGCTCTGGCACTGGCGTCGGTGATTGGTCTCATGCAGATCAAACATGGCAAGCGCCAGGACCATCAGCCCCGACAGGGTCAGAACGACGAAGCTCGCGCGCCAGCCGAATCCGGCGTCAAGGATCCCGCCGATTAAGGGAGCGATCAGTGGCGCGACACTCATCGCCATCATGATGTAGCCCATCATGCTGGCTGATTTCTCGCGCGCATGCATGTCGCGGACAATGGCCCGCGTCAAAACCATGCCTGCGGAGCCGCCAAAGGCTTGCAGTGCGCGGGCCGCCAAGAGTACCTCGATCGATGTGGCAAGCCACGCCAGCAGACTGCCTAGTGCAAAGAGCGCCATACCGAGCAATACCATCGGCCGGCGGCCAAAACGGTCGGACACCGGCCCCCAGAACAGCTGCCCTAGGGCGACGGCCACCAGAAACAAGGTCAAGGTCAGTTGCGCCGTTCCGTAGCTAACGCCGAAATCCGCAGCCAGGCTTGGCATAGATGGCACGAACATGTTGAGCGCCAACGGCCCGGTCGCTGTCACCGCGATCAGAGTCACAAGATGAGGCCGTGGAGCGTCGGACGTGCCGGACAGGACAGTGGGCTCGGCGGCGCCAGATATGGGCAGGGTCGCATCGGTCATATCGGGGTAACCAGCGATATGATCGGCCGGGCTCGCGCCCGCAAGCTTTTGCGACGCAGGTCTCGTCTGCAGTGATCGCGGGGTGTCCATCGTCTGGGCTCAAGGCTGCGAACTGGTCGCATCATATCTGCCAAGCGCGCGTTCGCGTTGGAAGACATACAGTCCCGATCCGATGATCAGGAACGCGCCGAGGGATGCCAGGAGATCGGGCAGGTCACCCCAAATCAGCCAGCCGAGCAGGATCGCCCAAAGCAGCACCGTGTAGCGGAACGGCGAGACCAGCGACACGTCGCCATAGCGCGCGCCGATGGTGATGGCATAGAAGGCGGCCGACAGGAAACTGCTGGCAATGGCGAGAAAGATCAGTTCACGCAGGGTGGGTGAAACCCATCCCCCCGTCAGGAGGCCCATGACGGCGCCCATCAGCGCCACGCACGCCATCGCGATCAAGGTAATCTGCAAGGATGAAACCCCGCGCGGCATGTGTCTTGTTGACATGTCGCGCAACACGACGGCGAGCACCGCACCGACCACCATTAGCGAATAGATCGAGAAACCTTCCGCGCCAGGCCGCACGATCAGCAGCATGCCGAGAAATCCGACCAGAATCGCTGTCCAGCGGCGCCAGCGCACAACCTCACCCAGCAAGAGCGCTGCAGCCACCGTCATGGCCAGCGGGATCGCTTGCATGATCGCAGTCGCATTGGCGAGCGGCATGTTGATAAGTGCGGTCAGATAGAGAAGCGTGGCCGAGAGTTCTCCAACGATCCGCAGGGCCAGCGGGCGTGTGGCATCACGCGGCAAAGGCTTGATCTGGCGGAGTGCGAGGCCGATGACCGTCAGCAAAAGCGTCGCGATCAGGCCACGGCTGAACAGAATTTGTGACAGTGGTAGCCGCTCGGCAAGCAGTTTGACGAGTGCGTCGTTGAAAATGAAGAACGCCATGGCCGCCGTCATGGCGATCATGCCGAGAGCATTCTCCGAGAGCGCCGGGGCTGCGTTACCAGCCGCGGGGGGAGGATCGCGCACGAACTGTTCCTAGAGTCTGGCGGCACATGCGGCAAGACGGCGATTAAGGAGCGCCCGCGATCATCATGCAAGGGCCAGCGGACATATCTGCCCGCCGGCGGATACCTCGATACGCTTAGCTTCTGCTCGACGTGGCGTGGGCTGCGGCCGAGAAGCCGCTTGTCACGGCCAGCTTGCGCTTGCCGCGGCGAACAAACATCGCGGCGATATGCGCGAGCATGTCATGGAAGGCGCGCGACCGCTCGGTAAGTCCGCGCTGGATGAGCGCGTCGATATCATCGCTGCTCAACGTGGGGTGGTCGAAGGAATGGGCCATGGGTCTCTCCATGCTGTGGTGCGCGATCGTTTGTGATCCGTCCTGCCATGAGTGTGTGGTCACCGTGTGCAGATGAGATATCTCGCTTTATGAGTCTTTACAAACAGAGCTTTCTCGTCTTTCAGATGAGAAAAATTTGCCCAAACAGGAGTGACGAATGTCTCGCAGGCTGCCGCCATTGAATTGGCTGAAGGCGTTCGAGGCGGCAGCCCGCCATCTCAGCTTCAAGAAAGCGGGGGCGGAGCTCAATGTCTCGCCGTCTGCGATCAGTCATCATGTCCGTGAATTGGAGGAGCGGCTTGGGGGTGCGCTGTTTGAGCGGCGTAACCGCGAGATCCGGCTGAGCGAGTCCGGCAGCCGGCTTTACCCCGGGCTCAAGGACGGCTTCGATCGCCTGGCCGAGGCAATGGCGCGGCTGCAGCCTGACACGCCCGACAACGTTCTCGTCGTCTCAACCGGTCCGGCTTTTGCCGCGAAATGGCTGGCGCCGCGTGTCTACCGCTTCGTCGAGCGCTATCCCGAGATCGAACTGCGCATTGCCGCCAATCTGAAGCTGATCGATTTCGCCGAGGACAAGGTTGATGTGGCGATCCGCTTCGGTGGTGGCGACTATCCGGGCGTTGCCGTCGACAAGCTGTTCGATGATTTCGTTGTGCCGATGATGAGTCCTGCCTATCGCGTTGGGGGGCGGGCAATCGAGCGGCCAGCCGATCTCGTCGAGGCGACCCTGCTGCATGACGACTCACTCAAGCAACTTGATCCCGAAGGGGGCTGGGTGCGCTGGTTCCGTCACGCTGGGCTGCATGGCGGTAATGCGTTGCGGGGACCACGCTTTACGCACGCCGATCATGCCATTGATGCCGCGATCGATGCGGCCGGCGTTGTTCTGGGGCGGTTGGCTCTGGCGCGCCGGGATCTGCGTGACGGACGGCTGGTGGCGCCTTTCGGTCCGGCCCGATCGACCGGTTTTGCGTTCTGGCTCGCCTATCCGCCTTTGGCGCGCGAGCGCGACAAGGTTGCAGCCTTCAAGGCCTGGATCGACGAGGAATGCACGCTGTATGAAGCCGAGGACCCGCCGCCGATCGGGCCGGCGGCTTAAAAGTGGATATGGCGGTCCGGGCGTTTATCCCCCTGTGACGCTCATATGGCGCGATACGGATGGGCGTTTGGTGCGCCGGTCGATGACGAAGTCATGCCCCTTGGGCTTGCGGGTGATCGCTTCATCGATCGCCGCGTAAAGCTTCTCATTGCTTTCCGATGCCCGAAGTGGTGCGCGCAGATCCGCGGCATCGTCCTGGCCGAGGCACATATAGAGCGTGCCGGTGCAGGTCAGCCGCACGCGGTTACAGCTTTCGCAGAAATTATGCGTCATCGGCGTGATGAAGCCGAGCCGCCCTCCGGTTTCCTCGACCGTAACATAGCGCGCTGGCCCGCCCGTGCGGTGCGGGTTGTCGGTTAGCGTCCAACGGTCAAGCAGGTTGGCGCGCACCAGTGATAGCGGCAGATATTGGTCTGTGCGGTCGCCGTCGATGTCGCCGAGCGGCATGGTCTCGATCAGCGTCAGATCCATGCCCTTGCCATGGGCGAAGCGGATCATGTCGTCGATCTCGATATCGTTGACGCCCTTTAGGGCCACCGCGTTGATCTTGACGTGTAGTCCTGCGTCAAGAGCGGCATCTATCCCCTTCATAACGCGGCTGAAATCACCCCAGCGGGTGATCTCCTTGAACTTGTCTGGATCGAGCGTGTCGAGCGAAACATTGATGCGCTTGACGCCGCAATCGACCAGCTCATGCGCAAAGCGCTCAAGCTGCGAGCCATTGGTGGTGATTGTCAGTTCCTCGAGCGCCCCTGTTTCAAGATGGCGCGACAGCTCGCGGATCAGGCTCATGATGTTGCGCCGGACAAGGGGTTCACCGCCAGTCAAGCGCAATTTGCGCACGCCCTTGGCGATGAAGGCCGAGCACAACCGGTCGAGCTCTTCCAGGCTCAGAATGTCCTTCTTGGGCAGGAAGGTCATGTTCTCCGACATGCAATAGACGCAGCGGAAATCGCAGCGGTCTGTCACAGAGACCCGGAGATAGCTGATGTGCCGGCCGAACGGGTCGATCATCTCCAGGGGAGGCGTGCTGGCGGCGGTCTCGAAGGATGTTTCAAGCGTCATGGAGCGTTCCCGGTGATGTTGGCGGGCGCGTTATGATCCTGCCGGCCCACTTCGGTTTCTACGTAGTATAGGTGCTAAGGAGGCGCCGGCAATGGCTGTCGTGGTTGCCACTGTCCACGTAGGATCGTTATGCCGCCGTAACCAAGCCGCTGACCGCGGCGCGAGGAGTTTGCCATGCAGCCGCCGCCCGCCCGTCCCGGCGATCCGTTCGAGGCCATCGATACACCCGCGCTGATCGTTGATCTCGATCGCCTTAACGCCAATCTCGACATGATGGCGGCGCATGCGCGCGCGAATGGCTATTGCCTGAGACCGCATGCCAAGACCCACAAATCACCGGTCATAGGGCGGATGCAGATTCAGCGAGGCGCGGTCGGAGTCTGCGTTCAGAAGGTCTCCGAAGCGGAGATCATGATCGAAGGTGGGGTCGGAGACGTTCTCGTCAGCAATGAGGTGGCAAGCCCGCGCAAGCTCGCCCGCCTCGCCCAGGCAGCCAGACAGGCGCGTGTCGGGGTTTGCGTCGACGATGCAAGCGTCGTTTCAGCGCTGTCCAGGGCAGCCTCGGCCGCCGGAGCCGAGATCCAGGTTTTGGTTGAGATCGACGTAGGGCAGGGGCGCTGCGGCGTAGTGACACCGGAAGACGCACTTGTCCTCGGACGTCAGGCCGCTGCCGCCAGCGGGCTGCGCTTACGCGGGATCCAAGCTTATCACGGCAGTGCTCAGCACATTCATGACATCGAGGAGCGGCGCCGAGTCGTCACCGATGTTGCTGGGATCGCGGCGCGAACCCGCGATTTGTTCCTGGAAAACGGCCTTGCTTGCGACATCATCGGCGGTGCCGGGACGGGGACGTTCACGTTGGACGCCGACCTCAGCGTGCACACCGAATTGCAGCCAGGCTCTTACATTTTCATGGATGCCGACTATGGCGGCCTGCCGATAGCCGATCCGAAGATGCGTTTCGAGCAAGCACTCTTCGTCCTGTCCCATGTCATGAGCCGGCCGGTTGCGGGGCGTGCCGTGATCGATGCCGGGCACAAGGCGAGTGCCATCGACTCCGGTCTTCCCGCGCCCTATGGCCTGACGGGCGTTGCCTATGTCAACGCCTCCGACGAACATGGCGTTCTTGAGGGCGCTGACGATGCATTGCCGGGGCTTGGTGAGCGGGTTCTGCTGGTGCCGGGCCATTGTGACCCGACGGTCAATCTGCACGATCACTATGTTGCCGTCCGCGGCCTTGGCGGGCCGCAGCCGATCGTTGAGGCGGTGTGGCCGGTCGCAGCACGCGGCGCCGGCTTTTGACCAAATGCGCGGGGCGTTGTCTCTCCCCGACTGGCCTCAAGCGACCGGCGCCGGGGGCGGGCCCATATTGTGGTCGACGATCACCCGTGTGCCGTTCGGCGTGCGGTTGTAGAGATCGATGGCATCCTGGTTGAGCAGGCGGATGCAGCCCGACGACATGGCCTGACCGATCGACCACGGTTCGTTGGTGCCATGCAGTCTGTAGAGCGTGTCGACGCCGTTATCGAACAGATAAAGCGCGCGGGCGCCGAGCGGATTTTCGAGGCCCGGCTCCATACCATTGCGGTATTTCTCAAGTTCAGGCTCGCGCTCGATCATCGCGGCCGGCGGCGTCCAAGTCGGCCATTTGCGTTTGAAGGGGATGCGTGCGCGTCCGCTCCAGTCGAACCCATCGCGTCCGACGCCGATGCCATAGCGCATGGCCATCCCGTTTTCTTGCGTCAGATAGAGGAACTTGTTCGCCGTATCGACGATGATCGTCCCGGTCGGATGAGACGAGGTGTGGGCGACCTGCTGGCGGAAATAGACCGGATCGATCTGGGTCAGGTCGATCGCAGGCAGAGGAAATCGCTCGTCCGGCACGGCAGCATACATGCTGAGGAACTCCGGGGCGATCGGGGCGCGGAAGCCGGTTGGGCTATAGGTCGTATGCTGTGTGCAGCCTGCAACCACGGCACCGGCGATTGTCGCGAGCGCGCCACGGCGGCTGATCTTGGAAACGTCTGTGTTGCGGGTCATATCGCAAATCCGGGTTGCGCCGGATCGGGCCGTTGTGGCCCATAGCGGCGCGGGGAAGTCTCAGGGTGGTTAGTTTGGCCCGGAATCGGTCCGGAAACCTTGCTTTTCAGCCCTTCGGCGGGGGCGGAACGATCTCCGCGATATGCCCCGGATCCCGCCTCTGATTGGGCGTCGACAGGGTGTCGAGAAGTCCGGAAAAAACCGTTAAGTTGGCCTCTGCGCTGCCGGGAACGGCGAAACAGGGTGTGCCGGTGCAATGCGACTGAGCCTGATAGAAGCATGGCTCATCGATGGAATATGCAAGATCAGCTTGAGCCGGTAATTCACGCTCGACAGTTTGGGGGCGAACCGATTCCAGACGGTGGGCACAGGCTTCAACGGCACCGACTGCGCGGTCCGTGTCGGCGACCACGGCCATGGTCGGAGCCATTGTGTTCGGACGTGCTTCGGCTGTGCCAGCACTGGCCAGCAGCATAAGCCCCACGAGAAAACACATCAGTCGAACCATGTCGTGTCGACCCATTTCACATCTATTGCTGCTCATAGGCAGGAGCAGACCACAAGATTATTGATTGGTGATAAACCGAGGTAATCGCGCAAAACTATGGCGCCACAGCAACAGTACGGGAAATGCGGGATGGCATGCCTTTGGCAGCCATGACGATCACGATGAAGTTATTGACGTGAGCGATCGGCTGCGATGCACAGCTTACGACGAAAGGACTGGCGATGAGTGATGCAGACACGCCTTGGCCGGCCGAGATTCGGCTGTCGGCGGATAAGGCGCATGTGACGTTGGCCTTCGATGATGGCAAATCGAGTGCTTTTTCAGCGGAGTTCTTACGAGTGCATAGCCCAAGCGCCGAAGTGCAGGGTCATTCGCCGGAGCAGCGTCAAACCGTGCCGGGAAAACGTGACGTAACGATCACGGCACTTGAGCCGGTCGGAAATTATGCCGTACGCATCCTATTTGCGGACGGTCATGATACCGGTATCTTCAGCTGGTCGTATTTCGACACGCTCGATCGCGATCGGGACACGCTTTGGGCACGCTATCTCGACGAATTGTCGAGTTTCGGTTTGTCGCGAGATTCTTCCAGCCATTAATCAGCGTTGGCTCAATTTTGCTATGCGCTTCGGGCAACAACCATGCCAGACTATATCTTTACAAGTAAACTATTTAGGCCAATCATAGTGCGAGACCTAAACCAAACGGTCAGAGGGCGAGGGGGCGCGATCGCGAATGGCGGCTATGGCGACGCGACAGGATCGACAAGACGCTGAACAGGTCGTGGCGGGCGGCATGCCCGGCACTCAGGATGCAGGCGTTTCAGATGTGACGGGGCGTGTCGGCGGTTTAAGCGTCGATCTGTCTGGACATATTGCGCTCGTAACCGGTGGCGGGTCTGGCATTGGTCGTGCCATAGCGCTGGTATTGGACGCGTGCGGGGCGCGGGTTGCGATCGCAGGCCGCAGGCAAGAGCCATTAGACGAGACTGCACGGTCATTTGCCCAGTCTGGAGCCGCTATTCAGGCCGATCTCACGGCGCCCGATACGCCGGAGCATGTTATCGCCAGTGTGTCCGATCAAATCGGGGCGCCGACGCTTTTGATCAACAATGCCGGTGCAGCGGAAAGCGCGCCGTTTGCCCGCAGCGACGACGGACTGCTGCGCCGGATGCTTGCCGTTAATCTCGAAGCTGCGTTTGCATTGACACGTGCCGCGCTGCCGCATCTTCGTGCCGCTCCAGCCGGTCGGATCGTCAACATTGCCAGCACGGCTGGTCTGAAAGGCTACCCCTACGTTACGGCCTATGTCGCGGCGAAGCATGGTCTGATCGGGTTCACCCGCGCTCTTGCGATCGAACTCGCCGAGACCTCGGTCACGGTCAATGCCGTTTGCCCGGGCTTTACCGACACACCGTTGCTTGATCGTTCCGTTAAAACGATCACGGCTAAGACCGGCACCTCCGCCGAGGACGCGCGCGATGGCTTGGCCGCACACAATCCGCAGGGACGGCTTGTCGTACCCGACGAGGTTGCGGCTGCCGTCCTGTATCTCTGCGCTCCGGCTGCCCAGGCGATGACCGGTCAGGCGATGGCGGTCGCGGGTGGTGAGGTAATGTGATGGACAAGCCTCTGATCGATGCCCGGGAAATTGATGGCGAGGCGGTACGTGGCTCGGTCCGCACCTGGCTGCGTCTGTTGGCGACGACAAATCTCATTGAACGTGAGCTTGCGGCGCGCCTCAGGGCGCGGTTCAACGTCTCGCTCGCCCGTTTTGACTACATGGCGCAACTCGATCGTGCCGGTGGATCTGGCCTGACCATGGGTGCCTTGGGCGCGCGATTGATGGTCACAGGCGGCAACATCACCGGCCTGACTGACCGGCTGCAGAACGAGGGTCTGGTGCGGCGCATGGCTGACTCGGCCGATCGTCGCGTCCAAAGGGTCGCGCTGACGCCGAACGGCAAGCGCCTGTTCCGCCATATGGCGACCGAACATGCTGACTGGGTGCGTGAACTGTTCGATGGTTTGAACGAGGACCAACGCCAGTCCCTCAGTGACCTGACCGGGGCGCTGCGCCAATCGGTCATGCGACGTGACGACATCACTCTGACCTATCTGCCTGGAGACAAGCAATGATCCGGTTCGCCGAGCGCCGGCCCGAACATTTCGCGTTCCATCTTGAGAACGGAGTGGGCACGGTCACGTTGAACAGGCCAGAGCGCAAAAACCCGTTGACATTCGAATCTTACGCTGAGCTGCGCGGCTTTTTCGAGGATTTGCGTTTTGCCGAGGATGTTCGGGCAATCGTGATCACCGGGGCTGGTGGTAATTTCTGCTCCGGCGGCGATGTGAACGAGATCATTGGGCCACTTGTTCAGCGCGACATGCCGGGGCTCCTCGCGTTCACCCGGATGACCGGCGCTGTGGTCAAGGCGATGCGCGCCTGTCCACAACCCGTCGTAGCCGCGATCGACGGCATTTGCGCCGGCGCCGGCGCGTGTCTGGCGATGGCATCCGACATTCGTTTTGGAACGGAGCGTGCCAAAATCGCGTTTCTGTTCACCCGTGTCGGGCTCGCAGGTGCGGACATGGGTGCGTGTGCCATGCTGCCGCGTATCATCGGCCAGGGGCGGGCGGCGGACCTTCTCTATACTGGCCGTGCCATGCCGGCCGACGAAGCCGAGCGCTGCGGCTTCCTCAATCGCATTGTCGACGCCGAGGCGATCCTTACAGAGGCGCAAAGCTATGCGGCGATGCTGGCCGGCGGGCCGAGCTTCGCCCATGCCATGACCAAGCGGATGATGCATGCCGAATGGGACATGTCAGTCGATGAGGCAATCGAGGCCGAAGCCCAGGCACAAGCCGTGTGCATGCAGACCAAGGATTTCCGCCGTGCTTATGAGGCCTTTGTCGCCAAAGAAAAGCCGGTCTTCGCGGGCGATTGAGGGGAACAGGGGATCGCGCCATGCCCGATAGGACGTTCCTGGACTGGCCGTTTCTTGAGCCGCGCCATCGGCTGATCGTCGATCAGGTGGAAGTCTGGGCCGAACGCAACGCCGAACGGATCATCGATGATGCCGCGTCGACGGACGATGCCTGCCGCGACTTGGTCGCGTCGATGGCGGAGGCTGGGCTAACGCGTTATGCGGTCGCAGGAATTGGGCCGACTGCCAGCGACCGGCTTGACGTCCGAACGCTGTGCCTGATCCGTGAAACGCTGTCGCGCCATTACGGTTTGGCCGATTTTGCCTTTGCGATGCAGGGGCTTGGCAGCGGTCCTTTATGCTTGTTCGGAACCGAGAGGCAGCGCCAACGCTTCCTGCCTCAAGTCGTGGGCGGCACATCTTTGGCTGCTTTCGCCCTATCAGAACCTGAAGCGGGGTCGGATGTCGCAGCTCTGGCCTGCTCAGCACGACGCGACGGCGACGCCTATGTTTTGAATGGCCGCAAGACCTGGATCTCCAATGGCGGCATTGCTGGCCATTACATTGTTTTCGCCCGCACCGGCGAGGCGCCTGGTGCTAAGGGCTTGTCTGCTTTTGTCGTTCCGGCCAAGGCAGCCGGGCTCGACATTGAGGCGCGCATAGAGGTCGTGGCGCCACATCCACTGGCGACGCTGCGCTTTGCCGACTGCCGCATCCCTGTGGACAATCTGATTGGTGAGCCTGGGCAGGGCTTCAAGATCGCCATGGCGACTTTGGACGTGTTCCGCGCGACTGTAGGAGCCGCAGCGCTTGGCCTGGCGCGCCGGGCGCTCGACGAGGCTCTTGATTATTCAGATGCCCGCGTGATCTCCGGCACAGCCTTGTCCGACATGCAGATGACGCAAAGCGCGCTCGCCGACATGGCGGTGGCGATCGACACGTCGGCGCTTCTCGTCTACCGCGCCGCCTGGGCCAAGGACCAGGGTGCGGATCGTGTTACGCGCGAAGCCTCCATGGCGAAGCTGCATGCCACCGAAACCGCTCAGATGGTGATCGACCGTGCCGTCCAACTCCATGGCGGGCTCGGCGTCATGATTGGCTCCAAGGTTGAGGAGTTGTATCGCGAGGTGCGCGCGCTGCGCATTTATGAGGGTGCTAGCGAAGTCCAGAAACTCGTCATCAGCCGGTCTGTTCTCGACGCACGCCGCAGCGCGCGGAATCTGGCTAATCAGTCCACAGCCGATCGGCAAGCCGCAGGAGGCGCATCATGACCGAACGGACTGCGTCTGCCTCGGATGCGATCACCATCGACAGCTTTGCCCTGGACAACCTGCCGCCGCCTGAGGAGTGGCCCGATCTCGATCTGTCCCATCCAGCGTATCACTATCCCGAGATGCTGAACGCCGCCGAGGTGTTCGTCGATCGCTGGATCGCTGCAGGGCAGGGCGACCGGCGCGCCATTGTCACGCCGGACGACACGTGGAGTTATGCCAATCTCTCGGACTGTGTCGCCAAGCTCGCCCACGTTCTGGTCGATGATCTCGGTGTCCGGCCAGGCAATCGGGTTCTGCTCAGGGCCGCCAACACGCCGATGATGGTGGCGAGCTATCTCGCCGTGCTGCGGATAGGCGCGATCGCGGTCGGCACCATGCCACTTCTGCGCGGGCGCGAATTGCGCGTCATCATCGAGCGCGCCGAGATCAGCCATGCGCTGTGTGATGCGCGCCTTGCCGAAGCGCTGAACGAAGCGCGGGCCGATGGTTCGCCGCTCAGGTCAGTCGGGCTGATCGGTGCGCGCGACGGAGGCGCGTTGGCCGAGGCTATGGCGTCGAAGCCAGCCGAGTTCCAGGCCTTTCCGACGCGCGCTGACGATGTTGCGCTGATCGCCTTCACCTCCGGCACAACTGGACAACCCAAAGCAACGGCGCATTTCCAACGTGATCTTCTGGCGATCTGTGACGGGTTCTCTAACCAGGTGTTGAAGCCGACACCGGACGACCTGTTCACCGGCAGCCCGCCGCTTGCGTTTACCTTTGGGCTTGGGGGCCTGGCGCTGTTTCCATTCCGCGTCGGAGCGGCAACCCTTTTGCTCGAACAGGCGGCCCCGAAGCTCTTGATGGAGGCGATCGATCGGCACCGGCCGACGATCGTTTTCACCGCACCGACGGCCTATCGCGCCATGCTCGCGATGCTTGGTGACTATGACATTTCCTCACTTCGTGCCTGCGTCTCTGCCGGCGAGCACTTGCCGCTGCCGACCTATGAAGCTTTCGAGGCTGCGACGGGGATCAAGATCATAAATGGCATCGGCGCGACCGAGATGCTGCATATCTTCATCTCATCTGCCTATGACGGCATCCGTCCGGGCGCGACCGGCAGGGTCGTGCCGGGCTATCAAGCTAAAGTCATCGGGGAGGACGGCGAGGACTTGCCCGTCGGCGAGGTCGGCCGACTGGCCGTCAAGGGACCGACCGGTTGCCGCTATCTCTCCGACGCACGCCAGCGAAACTACGTGCGGGACGGCTGGAACATTACCGGCGATACCTTTTCTCAGGATGCGGACGGCTATTTCTGGTATCAGGCGCGCAATGACGACATGATTATCTCGTCAGGCTACAACATCGCCGGACCTGAGGTGGAGGCCGCTCTCCTCGATCATGACGCGG
The DNA here is from genome assembly GCA_039819185.1 of Pseudomonadota bacterium. Taxonomy (GTDB): domain Bacteria; phylum Pseudomonadota; class Alphaproteobacteria; order Rhizobiales; family Tepidamorphaceae; genus JBCBSK01. The sequence goes on from JBCBSK010000070.1 coordinate 15,518, forward strand.
TCCAGGAATGCGCGGTTGTCGGCGCTCCCGATCCCGAGCGCGGGGCGATCGTCGAGGCCCATGTCGTTTTGAAGAACGGCTGGGAAGGCACGGACGCGCTGGCCGAGACGCTTCAGGCGCATGTCAAAGCGACGATCGCGCCGTTCAAATATCCCCGCCGGATCGTGTTTACCTCCGCGCTGCCAAAGACGGAGACGGGCAAGATCCAACGCTTCAGGCTCAAGGAGGCCAACTGATGACGGACGCGCGGAACGTGGCGCAGCTTGGACAGGTGCGCGGACAGGTTGGCGGCGGGCGCACTGTCCGTCCCGAAGGTTGGCCACGGCCCAAGGGATACGCTCATGCGGTTGCGGCAAGCGGAACATCAGTGTTCGTCTCTGGCCAGATTGGCTGGGACGAGAACGAAATGTTTCACAGCGACGATTTCGTCGATCAGGTACGCCAGGCACTTCAGAACACCGTGGCAATCCTGGCAGCGGCAGGAGCAGAGCCGGACCATATCACGCGTATGACCTGGTACATCACCGACAAGCAGGAGTATCTGGCGCGTCAGGCCGAGATCGGCGCCGCATATCGCGAGATCATGGGGCGGACATTTCCGGCGATGTCGGTGGTCCAGGTGGCCGACCTGTTAGAGGATCGTGCGAAAGTCGAAATCGAAAGCACCGCTGTGGTCTGACGAAGGTGCCCTGTCATCGCTCGGCTGATGCTGCGACACGTCAAAACATGAAAAAAGCCGGAGCACTCTGCCCCGGCTTTTGTCGCTTGTTTTCTTGCTGCCGACTGACCGTGGTCAGCGCACCACCACGACCTTGGCGCCGACGCGGACCCGATTGTAGAGGTCCATCACGTCTTCATTGGTCATGCGGATGCAGCCCGAGGATACGGCCTGCCCGATCGACCAGGGCTCATTCGAGCCGTGGATACGATACAGTGTCGAACCGAGATAGAGTGCGCGGGCGCCGAGCGGATTGTTCGGGCCACCTGGCACGAAGGCCGGCAGGCCTGGCTGACGGCGGCGCATTGCGGCCGGCGGTGTCCAGCCCGGCCATTCTGCCATACGGGTCACGCGGTGGGTGCCTGCCCATTCGAAGCCGGGACGGCCGACGCCAACGCCATATTTCAGCGCTTTGCCATCTTCCATAACGAGGTAGAGACGTCGTTCTTCGGTGTCGATGATGATCGTGCCGGCCCGGTGACGGGTTTCATACTCGACCACCTGACGTGGGATCGGAGAATAGCCACCGCGCCCAGTGTTGAGCTGCTCCATCGCCCGACCGCTGACGGGATCGATCTCGATCCGGGCATCCGACGGTGTCGAGATCAGAAGAGTTGCGGCCAAGCCAGCTACGGCCGCGAGAAGAAATCGCTTCATGTCGAATGCCCCTGCCTTTTGGTTGTCTCTGCTTCGGTCGCCTGCTTTTCAGTCGTCTTAGTCACGTCTCGCCATCAAACCGCTATTTGCCGACACAGCCCAGATGGTAATGACGCGGATCACTGCTCGTCGCCCGTCGACTCGGGACAACAACATTTTGACGCTATTACTCATAAATACCGTGGAACCGACAACCACGTGTCTGGCAAAGATCGTGGCGATTGCCGCTTTTATGCCATGATGTGGTTTCCCGGACACAGAACACACAGAGTGCCGGTGAGAAACCGGTTTGGCGTAGACAGTTGCGCCTTGTCTTGGCGCGCCGCATCCGCATATGACACGCGAGGATGAGGCTTGGAGGCCAGTTATGATCGATGCCAAGGCGCTTTTGGAACAGTTCCTCGGACCGCAGCTTCAGGGCGGGCAGCAGCCGGTGCCCGGGCAGGACCAGCCCGGCCAGGCGCAGCAGGGCCAGAGCGGCGATCTCGGATCGATGCTGCAAAACCTCGGACAGGGGCTGACGGACGGCAAGTTTGGCGGCTTTGCTGGTGGGGCGGCTGCCGGTGGCTTGGCGATGATGCTGCTCGGGACCAAGGCCGGACGCAGCGTTGGCGGTGGCGCGCTGAAGCTTGGCGCACTCGCCGCTGTCGGAACGCTGGCTTACAAAGCCTATCAGAACTACCAAGCCGGCAAACAGCCTGAGGCCGCGCCGCCATCGGACATGCTCCCCCCGCCGGCCGATACGCCGTTTGCGCCGGAAGCGCCGCAGGCGAACGAGGCTGCTATCGCAGTGTTGCGGGCGATGATCGCGGCTGCAAAAGCCGATGGCCATATCGACGCCGCCGAACGCCAGCGCATCATGCAGGGCATGGACCGGGCTGGTCTCGGTGCGGAAGAGGCCGCCTTCATCCGCCAAGAGATTGAGGCGCCGCTCGATGCGGGCGCCATCGCAAGCCTCGGCACGACGCCGGAACTTGCAGCCGAGATTTACACCGCTTCTCTGCTCGCGATCGACGTCGACCAACCGGCCGAACGGGCCTATCTCGACGATCTGGCCAGAAAGCTTGGCCTGCCGGCGGATCTGATTGCCCATCTCGAAGCGACGGTGGCCGGCGCGCAGGCGGGGTAGGAGAGACCTGTAAGTTCGAACCGGAACCCGCGCGTTGGGTTGGCGGGCGGCAACGCGCAAACAAAAACGGTGGAGGTGAGACCTGCAAGTTCGAACCGGAACCCGCGCGTTGGGTTGGCGGGCGGCAACGCGCAAACAAAAATGGTGGAGGTGAGACCTGCAAGTTCGAACCGGAACCCGCGCGTTGGGTTGGCGGGCGGCA
>JBCBSK010000071.1:0-18060 GCA_039819185.1 Pseudomonadota bacterium
CCGCGGGCATTGCCGACCGAATTGCAGCGGCAATTGATGTTGGCCGTGAGAGCATACAACCGGCCTCCGGTGTGATGCCAGCGCCGCGCGTGTGCGGCCAAGGATCGTCACCATGCCGCCGAAAAAGATGCCGACCCCACGCGGCGCTGGCATCACACCGGAGGCCGGTTGTATGCTCTCACGGCCAACATCAATTGCCGCTGCAATTCGGTCGGCAATGCCCGCGGTCGTGCCCGAACAAGACAAGTCATAGAGCCATACCGTCATGTGGATCTCCTTCAATGGCGACATGACGGCTGATTAGGGCGAAGTCGCGACCAGACTATGACCCGCTAAGATCCTCAATCGTCAGCAAGGCCCGGAAGGGGATCTCGGCTGCCGCGAAGGCATCCGCAGCACCTTCCTTGCGATCGACGACGGTCACAAGGGCTGCGACCGACGCACCAGCGCCGCGCAGGGCCGAAACGGCCTTCATCGCAGACCCGCCTGTCGTGGTCACATCCTCAATGACGACTGCCGTGGCGCCTTCGATAACGTCATCGTCGGAAAGTCCTTCAACAAGCGCACGCGTGCCATATTCTTTCGCCTGCTTTCGGATGAAAAACGTACCGACGGGACGGCCAAGCAGCAAGCTAACCGGCGCGATGGCGGCAGCGATCGGCACCGCGCCCATCTCGAGTCCACCGATAAACGCAGGATTGTCGTCCGCAACGAGATCGCAGATGCCACGCGCGATCTGATACGCCCCCTCCGGATGCATCATGGTCGGCTTCATGTTGATGTAGAAACGACTTGTCCGGCCAGAGGCGAGCTTGAACTCACCCTCGCGATAGGACCGCGCGCGGATGAGAGCGACCAGACGGTCACGGTCATAAGCGGGGATATCGGAGGTCAGGGACGCTGTGGAAGGGTCGGCCATGGTGCTGCAGCGATCGAATGTCAGGCTGCGGCAAGCAATCTCAAGCACGAGGTGCAATCAAGCGGATAATGCGGTGACTGGGTGTTTTCCACTGGAAGTGCCGAGACACAGTCAGAAGTGGTCAAGCGCCCCAGGCTGCTCAGGCAGCCCGGGCACGTTCGGGGTCAGTGTCGTTGTCATTGTCGGCGGGGCGACGGCCCGCCGGCTTCGCTGCATCCGGATCTAGGCCGGCCATTAGCGAAAACGTGGTTTGCAAAACGTCAATGACGTCATGAAGCATTCTCATCGTCTTTCTCCTGATCAACAAAGCAGCATGCCCAATTGAGTAGCGTTTCGCTTTGTTCATGCAGAGATTATGCCCCTTTCGCGCCCTCTGGACAAACGAGAAGTCTTCGCCAATATATTAGTCTGATTCATGTTTTGAAAGATCGTTGTGCCAACCCGCCTACCGCCTTTGTCATCCTTGCGCGCCTTTGCCGCCGTCGCCCGCACGGGCGCGGTGGGGGCCGCGGCGGATCAGCTGTCAGTCACACAATCGGCCGTCAGCCATCAGATTCGTCAGCTCGAAGCCGATATCGGGGTTGATCTGATCCGGCGCGAGGGGCGCGGCATAGCGCTGACGCCGCAAGGCGAACGGCTCGCCGAGCCGCTGTTGCGCGGCTTCGATCTGATCGAACGCGCCATCGCCGAGTTGACGTTGGCACCCAACGCACCGCTGGTCGTCAGCGTCGAGCCGACGTTCGCGTCCCGCTGGCTGCTGCCGCGGCTCCTGCGATTCCGCAAGGCGCGGCCGGACATCACGCTGCATGTCGAGCCGAGCTATGAGCTTGCCGACTTCACCCAGGACCGGGTCGATCTCGGCATCCGGACGGGGCCGGGAGATTGGCCGGGCCTCATCGCCGACCGCATTTCGCGGGCGCGTATCGTGCCGGTGGCGAGTCCGACCTTTCTGACAGAAGCAGGCATCAAGAGCCCGACCGATCTCTCAGGCGCGGTGCTGATTTCTGATGATGACGACGAAATGTGGACCGCCTGGCTGCGGGCGGCCGAGCTTGACGGAATCGACCCGGCACTCGGCTCACATCTCGACGACACCAACCTTGCCGTAGCAGCAGCCGCCCTTGGTCAAGGAATCGCACTGATCTACGAACCTCTCGCGGCAGCTGAAATTGCTGAAGGCAAGCTGGTTCACGTCTTCGCCGATGCCGTCGAAATGGACTATGCCTACTACCTCGTTCATCCGGCAGGTGTCCGACTCAGGCCGGCTGCGGCAGCATTCCGTGACTGGTTGTTTTCGGAGGTCGAGGACGAGGAAGCGCGCGCCGCGCAGACTGAGGTGCCGTCTGCGCCTGAGTCTCGCGACCCGTCAGGCGTGTGACGTGAGATGCCCCTTACCGGCCACTCGAAGATGGCAGCACTCAGTCGATAGCGACATCAACACAGGCTCCACCGAACCCGTGCTCGCTGTCGCGGGCACACACCGCGACGATATCGATGCCGTCGGGGATCTCAACACCGCTCAATGAGCGGGTGAAAGGCTGCTCCTCGACATGGGGATGATGCAGCGTCCGTGAGCCGAGAACCGTGCCGTCCGGCGCCCGGACCTCCCAGAGATCGGCATAATGCTCCCACCCGGTATCGGCATGCGCGACGGTCACATCAAAGCGAAAGCCGTTCACGCGATCGCCGGACAGCTCGACTTCGACCACATCCGCAGGTCCAGCCTTTGCGGCCAGAGTGGCAAGGGCAGCAACAAAGGTCAGAATGAGGACAAGCGCCAGGAACCACGTGCCTGCTGGTCGGATATGAAGCAACATCGGACCTGCCTCCTCGTCAGCGCCCCGGCTAACGTCAATCCGTCGGGGTCATCCAGCCGATCATCGCACCGCCGGGCTGTTTGATCATGGCGATCCGGCCGACGCCTGGAACGTCGAACACCGGGCGCATCAGAGTTGCCCCGTTTGCCTCGGCCTTGGCAACGCGCGCATCGATATCGTCGACCGCAATATAGGCCATCCAGTGTTCGGGAAGGCCATCATATTCCGCGCCGTTCATTGGAAAGAAGCCACCGGCCATGGTGTCGCCGGTCTTGGCGACGACATAGGTGCCTGACCCGTCCGACATCGGCATTTCGTCATAGGTCCAGCCGAGTGTCTCGGCATAAAACGTCTTGGCTGCGCCCGTGTCGCGGGTCATCAACTCATTCCAGTAAAATACACCGTGCTGGGTCATCGCTCCACGTCGTCCCTGTTTCGCTCTCGGCACGCTTTCGGGAGCTAGCCTTGCATGCCTGTTTTCAGCACCTGCCGTTGATCCCCGACGGGTCTCTGCACTCTTTCAAACTGCAGATGCCGAGTGTGCACTCTATCTCGGATGCAGCCAAGATGCATACGAATGCATTGCCGATGACATTAGCCTGGATTCAAGGCGGTTTCACGACATTTCGCCGCAGAATAGCGCTGACACATATCCCAGGCCAGCCACGTCACCTGATGCCATCGAAAACCCAAAGCTCCGCAGCAGCCACAGTCATCAACTCCGGTCGGGTCTGACGGGTGACGCAATTACCGTCTCGTCCTCGTCGAGGAAAACCTCCGTCGGGACCTCCGGCAGCAGCATGTTCGGCACGGTATGGCAGGCGATATCGCGCAGCTTGGACCAGCTCGCATCCGTCGTGAAGAGAAGAAAATAGATCGAGTTGACCTTCGGTCCGACAAGGTTTGTCAGCCACTCATGGGCGATGCGCCGAGCCGCCGTCAGCCTGTGGCCGCCATCGATGATCACCCAGCGGCCCTTGCGGCCGATACGAGCGATGATCGGATAGGTATTGGTATAGCCATGTGAGCGGATCGAGCGCTCAAGCTTCAGCATACGCTCGCTGCGAGAGCGGTGATCGTTCTTGAACTCAATCTGTTCAACGACGGAAAACGGCACTTCAACAGCCGCCATACCATCCGTGAACTCAATGGCGGCAATATCCTCGAGCGTTGTGATACGCTGGATGCGCGGCACGCTCGGTGCGGCAATGGCAGGCGGCGTGGAAACGGGCACCGCGGTAAGGTGCGGTTCAGGCAGCCCTTCCGACTTTGCCGCCGCCGGCATTACACCGTCTTGTCGACGTGGTCCGCCGTATCTGTTGCAGCATCCGGCTTTGCCGCCGCCGCGGAAGGTTCCGCCGATGTAGCGTCAGTCGGGGCTCGCTTCGGCCCGCCCTTCGAAACGCCGACGAGTGCCGCACGCAGCACACGATCTCCGATTGCAAAGCCGGACTGGACGACCTCGACCACCGTGCCGGCAGGCGTTGCCTCATCGGGGATCTCGAACATCGCCTGATGGAAGTTCGGATCGAAGCGCTCACCCTTCGGCTCGAGCTTGCGCACGCCATGACGTTCCAGAACGCGCAGCAATTCGCGCTCGGTCATGTCGACACCTTCGGCAAATGTTTTGACCGCCTGGTCGGCAAGTTGGTCCTGAGGCATGGACTCAATCGCGCGGCGCAGATTGTCCGCCACCGTCAGCATATCGCCGGCGAATTTCGTAATCGCATACTGGCCCGCATCACGCACCTCGCGCTCGGACCGCTTGCGCAGGTTCTCGATATCAGCCAGCGCCCGGATCGTCCTGTCTTTCAGGTTGGCATTTTCCGCCTCGAGTTCCGCAAGCCGCGCGTCGGCTTCTGTGGGATCCGATGCTGCCATATCAATGTCAGGCGAAGGCTTGGCGTCTTCGGTCATGTCCGAATTCCGTCTCAAATCATCAGGTTTGGAAGCAAGTCACGGATATCAGCCCTTCGACAGGAAAAATCAACCGCACCGGCGCCAACCGATCGGCTTAGCGTAGCAGTCGACCGACGAGTTGGGCCGTATAGTCAACCAGCGGAATGACGCGGGCATAGTTCAGGCGTGTCGGACCGATAACACCGAGGACACCAACGATCCGGCTGTCCTGGTCACGATAGGGAGCTGCAACGAGCGACGAGCCGGACAGGGAAAACAGCTTGTTTTCCGAGCCAATGAAGATGCGCACCCCCTCGGCGCTGTCGGCAGAGGACAGAAGATCGATGATATCAGCCTTGTTTTCGAGATCAGACAGCAACAGCCGGATGCGCTCAATGTCTTCGGCTGCGCTGACATCGTCCAGCAAATTGGCCTGGCCACGCACGATCAAGGTTGGCGGACGGCCATCTTTAAAGTCCGTCAAACTTCCGAGCCCTGCCTGGACGATGCGGCCGGTCAACTCGTCCAACTCATGCTGGATTGTCTCACGCTGGGCTTCAATCGCCAGACGCGCTTCATCAAGCGTCATGTCGCGCAGCATGGCATTGATGTAGTTTGCAGCTTCCACAAGGCTCGAGGGCGGGATGTCCTCGTCGAGCGTCATCACCCGGTTCTCGACCTGGCCATCCGCACCAACCAGCACGACGAGGATCTTGCGCGGCTCAAGCCGCAGGAACTCGATGTGCTTGAGCGACACATCCGAGGTCGACGCCAGCACCACGCCAGCACCACGTGTCAGCCCGCTCAACAGGGCGCCTGCCTCGTTGAGCAGTGTTTCGGCCCCTCCATCCTGATGCTGCGCGACACCTGCATCAATCTGCCGGCGTTCAGCGGCGGGCACATCGCCGACCTCCATCAGCGCATCGACGAAAAGCCTGAGTCCCGTCTCGGTCGGCAGCCGGCCAGCACTTGTATGCGGCGCATAGATCAGGCCGAGACGCTCCAGATCGCTCATCACATTGCGCACGGACGCTGGCGACAAGCTGATCGACAGCGCCCGGCTCAGATTGCGCGAACCGACCGGCTCGCCTGAGTCGAGATAGCTGTCGACAATCCGCCGGAAGATTTCGCGGCTGCGCTGGTCGAGGTCAGCCAGAGGTGACGCCGGACTTTGTCCATCACCGAGTTCGTGAACAGGTTTCATGCTGAAGATTTTTGCATGCGGTGGCTCATCGTCAAGCGCTTCGGCATGGCCAAGCGCCCCTAAGGGCGCTATCACCCGCGTTCTGATCCGCCTTTGCAAGAGGACTTTTCATGCGCCCATCGAACCGCGCCCCCGACGAATTACGTGCCGTCAAAATTGAGCGCGCGGTCGCCAGGCATGCCGAAGGGTCGTGCCAGATCCGCTTCGGCGACACGCTGGTCCATTGCACGGCAAGCCTGGAAGACCGGGTGCCGCCCTGGCTCCGCGGCCAGAACCGTGGCTGGGTGACAGCGGAATACGGCATGCTACCGCGCTCGACCCATGACCGGATGCGGCGTGAGGCGTCCGCCGGCAAACAAGGTGGACGGACGCTCGAAATCCAGCGGCTCATCGCACGGTCCCTGCGGGCGGTTATTGATCTGGAAGCCCTCGGTGAGCGTCTGATCACGATTGACTGCGATGTGCTGCAGGCCGATGGCGGCACCAGGACGGCCGCGATCACCGGCGGCTGGATCGCGCTTAACGACTGCATTCAGTGGATGATTGCACGCAAGGTTCTGACAGACTCTCCACTGAAGGACTCGGTCGCTGCAATCTCTTGCGGCATCTATCAGGGCACGCCGGTGCTCGATCTTGACTATGCCGAGGATTCGGACGCCGAGACGGATGCGAACTTCGTCCTCACCGGCACAGGCGGGATCGTCGAAATTCAAGGCACGGCGGAAAAAGCGCCGTTTACAGACGACGAGTTCCTGTCGCTGTTGAAACTTGCGCGCAAGGGCACCAGCGAGTTGACCGAATTGCAGAAAATGGTGGTCGCGTGACGGAGACACGACGATCGCTTGGTGACAAGCTTGTCGTCGCCAGCGGCAATCAGGGCAAGGTCCGCGAAATCCGTGAGCTTCTGGTACCGTTTGGTATTGAGACGATCTCTGTCGGTGAACTTGGCCTGCCCGATCCGATCGAGGACGGTGAGACCTTCGAGGCAAATGCCGACATCAAGTCACGCGCAGCCTCTGATGCGTCTGGGCTTGTCGCGCTATCGGATGATTCAGGTCTCTCCGTTGATGCACTTGATGGCGCGCCCGGCATTCACTCGGCACGCTGGGCCGGGCCCGACAAGGACTTCGACCGTGCCATGCGCATGGTCGAGGAGGAGCTTCAGCGTAAAGGGGCAATCGCGCCAGACCAGCGGACGGGGCGCTTCGTCGCCGTCTTGAGCCTCTGTTGGCCAGACGGACACATCGAACGGTATCGCGGCGAATGCGAGGGCGAGATCGTCTGGCCACCGCGCGGGACGCAGGGCTTCGGCTATGATCCAATGTTTCTGCCTTCAGGCCATGATCGAACCTTCGGTGAGATGAGCGCAGACGAAAAGCATGGTTGGCGGCCGGGCGACGCCGCGGGCCTGTCGCATAGGGCGCGGGCGTTCGAGAAACTTTATCGCACGCTGCTCGCCCCGGAGGAATGAGTGACCGAAAGCGCCGATATCTCGCTGTTGGAACGTGCTGCGCCAAGACCATCCGACGACCCTGATGCCGGCTTCGGCGTCTATGTCCATTGGCCGTTCTGCGCGTCGAAATGCCCCTATTGCGACTTCAACAGCCATGTCCGGCACGAGCCCGTCGATCAGGCGTCCTTTGTGACAGCGCTTGAGCGCGAACTGGACACTTTTGCCGCCAGGACACCCGGTCGAACAGTTGAGTCCGTGTTCTTTGGCGGCGGCACGCCGTCGCTGATGGAACCTGCGTCGGTCGCAGACGTACTCGATAAGATTGCAGATCTTTGGTCGATCGCGCCTGATACTGAAATCACGCTCGAAGCCAATCCCTCCAGTGTTGAGGTCAACCGATTTCGGGGCTATCGCACGGCCGGGGTCAACAGGGTATCGCTCGGGGTTCAGGCCCTGAACGACGCCGATCTCAAGGCGCTTGGCCGCCTTCATTCCGCAGAGGAGGCGAATGCCGCGCTCGCTACTGCTCGCGATGTGTTCGACCGCGTCTCCTTCGATCTGATCTATGCCCGGCCGCACCAGACACTGGACGACTGGAGAGCGGAACTCTCAGACGCACTCCATCGTGGCCCGGATCATCTGTCGCTCTATCAGCTTACCATCGAGCCAGGCACGCCATTCGCGGCATTGCACAGCGCCGGCAAGCTGACCGTTCCGGATCCTGATCTTGCCGCCGATCTCTATCAGCTGACACAAGACATGACCGCCGAAGCGGGACTTCCGGCCTACGAGATCTCCAACCACGCCCGTCCAGGCGCGGAATCTCGGCACAATCTGATTTACTGGCGTCAAGGCGATTATGTCGGCGTCGGGCCCGGCGCGCATGGCCGGCTGGGCGAAGCGCAGGGTCGCATTGCGACATCAACGGAGCGTCATCCCGAGACCTGGCGCGCCCGTGTTCTGGCGGAAGGTCATGCCCTGACCGAGGACCTCATTCTCGATGATGTTGAAATCGCCGACGAATTCCTCGTCATGGGGCTGAGGTTGGCGGAAGGGATTTCGCTGAGCCGTTACGCAGCGCTATTCGGCCAGCCGCTCAAGCCATCGCAGATCAATGTCCTTGAAGCCGATGGCCTGATCACACGGCTTGGCGACGACCGCATTCGCGCAACCCCAGACGGGTTCCTGGTTCTAAACGCACTTGTTGCAGACTTGGCGGCGTGATGCGGCTCAGGTTCCGGTGAAGCTGCGCGGTGCCGGATCGAGCACGGACGGTGCGCCGCCACGGACTTCGTAAACCGCCAGCCCACGCTGATTGGTGCCGTCGGGACGGAAGCGGAAGATCCCATCAATACCGGAAAATCCGTCCGCATTGGTCAAGACCTGGGCCGAATAGGGATTGCCCGGATTGATCCGCGCGAGTGCTGCGGAAAGCGTCACGGCATCATAGGCAAGCGTTGCGATACGCGGTGGTTCCGAGCCAAAGCGCGCCCGATAGCGGGCCGAGAAGCTGCGGAAGCCGTTCTCGTCCGGAGCGGGATACCAACCACCGGATAAGGTGGGAATGGCGCGAACCCCCGGATCGTTCCATTGACCCGAGCCGAGCAACTTGAGCCGGTTGACATCGACCCGATTGACAGCCAGCGCGCTGGCGATCGGGCCAAGTGCAGATGCGTTGTCGGGGATCAGCAGCGAGTCCGCTCGCGCTTGAGGCCCCGCGATCACCGGCGCCATACGGGTCACGGCCTCCTGGATGCGAACAGCGTCCGCCTCATAGCGCTCGATGGAAACAACCTGGGCGCCACGCTCGGCGGCCGTGCGCCGCAAAGCCGCCTCCGCAACCTGTCCATAGGCTGTCGCTGGGAGAAGAGCGGCGAAGGAGCGCCGGTTTTGGCTGACCGCATAGGAGACGATGCGGCTGATGTCCGCATCCGCCAGGAAGCTCAGGAGATAGACACCGCGCCCGGCCGCGTTCGGATCAGATGAAAACGCGATCACGGGAATGCCGGCCCCCGTCGCGATCTGTCCGGTGGCGATTACCGAGCTTGCAAACAACGGCCCGATGATCGCGCGTGCTCCAAGCTGCACCGCCTGTTGTGTGGCAGCTTGAGCCCCGGCCGGCGTGCCCGCGGTGTCAAAGGGGGTAATGGTAACCTGTGCGCCCTGAATTTCGCTGATCGCCAGTTCGGCGGAATTGCGCAGCGCCTGGCCCGTGATGCCCGCATTTCCCTGTGCGGTCAGCGGCAGCAGCATCGCGACCTGAACCGGACCCGTTCCGATCGGCGCCAGGCCTGGCTGCTGCTGAGGTGTCGGTACCGGATCATTGCTGACCATGGTCGGGCCGCCGGCACATCCTGCCACACCGAGCACCGCGATCCCCGCAGCACCGTGCAGAACCGCCCGGCGGTTCGCCAGCGGCCGTCCATCACGCTCGCCTTGTTTGCCCGTCAAACCATTCATGCCGCATCTGCCGCGTCGCGACAGCCTCCGCCCGAATCACCTGCCCCAGGAGCCCCCGTATCCCGATGACGCCTAAACTCTAGGGCACAAGCCCGTTGGTTCCCACATGAAGCATGACCGAATGCTGTTAAGCTATCGTTTACGGTTAACATGTGGCAGCGCTGCATCAGATCACGCATCATACGCCGGAACAGATATGCAAATGGCCGACAAAACTGGCCCGAAAGCTAGGACCGACGAGCCATTGTCACATGCCAGCTATTCCGTTTCCGGCCAAAGCATTGTCGCACCAGAGCTTGCATCTGGCCTCTACATTGTCTCGACCCCGATCGGCAATCTGCGTGATGTCACCATACGCGCTCTGGAAACGCTGGCCGCCGCCGATCTTATCCTATGTGAGGACACAAGGCTGAGCCGCCGCTTGCTGGACGCCTACGCGATTGCCACCAAGACTGCTCCATACAACGATCACAACGGCCCAAAAGTGCGGCCCAGTATCCTCGACCGCCTGTCACAAGGCGCGACGATCGCACTCGTTTCAGATGCGGGAACACCGCTTCTATCCGATCCCGGTTACCGTCTCGTCGCGGAAGCAGGGGAACGTGATCTACCAGTCATACCAATTCCGGGGGCTTCCGCACTGTTGTCAGGCCTTGTCGTGTCCGGCCTGCCAACCGATCAGATCCACTTCGCGGGCTTTCTGCCAACCAAGGCCGAGGCACGTGCACGTCGCCTTCAGATACTCGCCGACATACCGGCAACACTTGTCTTCTACGAGGCGCCGCAACGCGTGGCCGCTACGCTTGCCGCGCTGCACGATGCGCTCGGCAACCGTGACGCTGTCATTGCACGCGAACTGACCAAGCGCTTCGAGAGCGTCGAGCGCGCGGCCCTATCGGACCTCGCGGCGCGTATGGATGCCGGAAACATCCCCGCCAAGGGCGAGTTCGTGCTCCTGGTCGGCCCGCCCGGCAAACCCGTCGCCCCAACGGCCGATCAGATCGATGATGCCCTGAGTTCGGCGCTCGAGACTTTGAGTGTCCGCGATGCCGCAGCAGAAGTGGCTCACGCCTTCGGCCTACCGCGACGCGAGGTCTATACCCGTGCACTTGCGCTATCGGACCGAGAGGATGACTGACCCACGCACACCGCAAAGACGGCGTGCCGCGAACCGGCGTGGCCGGACAGCTGAATGGATCGCAAGCGTTTTCCTGTTGCTCAAGGGCTACCAACCGGTCGCGTGGCGGGTACGAACGCCCGCCGGCGAGATCGATCTCATCATGCGTCGGAAGCGCACGATTGTTTTCGTCGAGGTCAAGCAGCGCGCTTCACTGGATGTGGCCGCCGAGGCCATCACGCCCCTTCAACAGTCGCGGATCGCGCGAGCCGCCAGTCTTTGGCTTGCGCGGCGGCCGGAATTCGCCGAAGACACGCTCCGCTTCGATGCGGTCATGATCGGGCGTGGACGCATCCGCCATGTCCGCGATGCGTTCGGGGCGGATGGCAGACTGGCACGCTGACCACGGGGAGAGACTGGGATGGCTTTAGACGTCGCGGTGCAGATGGACCACATCTCCGGCATTTCGATTGCTGGCGATTCCACTTTCGCGTTGCTCCTGGAGGCCCAAAGGCGTGGTCATAGGCTGTTTCATTACACGCCCGGCCGACTGGCGCTGCGTGACAGCAGCCTGACCGCCACACTCGAACCGCTTGAGGTTCGCGATGTCGCGGGCGACCATGCGACGCTTGGAGACGCGGTCCGCACTGATCTGACAGAGATGGACGTCGTTCTGCTGCGCCAGGACCCCCCGTTCGACATGAACTATGTCACGACGACGCATCTCCTCGATCACATCCATCCCAAGACGTTGGTCGTCAACGACCCGACATCCGTCCGCAACGCCCCCGAGAAGATCTTCGTTCTGGAGTTTTCGGACCTGATGCCGCCAACATTGATCACGCGCGACCGCGACGAGATCTTGGCCTTCCGAGACGAGTTCCGCGATATCGTGATCAAGCCGCTCTACGGCAATGGAGGCCAGGCCGTGTTTCGGCTCAGGGATGGCGACGAGAACTATGGCTCGCTCGTTGATCTGTTCGATGCAACTTTCCCGGAGGCCTGGGTCATCCAGCAATACCGGCATGAAGTACGCGATGGTGACAAACGGATCCTGCTTGTCGATGGCGCATTCGCAGGCGCCGTCAACCGGGTTCCAGCAGAGGGCGATCTGCGCTCCAACATGGTGCGTGGCGGAGTCGCCAGCGAGACCGAACTCAGCGATCGGGAAGCTGAGATCTGCGCCCGTCTTGGCCCGCGCTTGAAGGAGCTAGGCCTGATTTTCGTCGGCATCGACGTGATCGGCGGCTATCTCACCGAGATCAATGTTACTTCGCCGACTGGCATTCGCGCGCTTAAAAATGTTGGTGGACCGGACGCTGCCGCCCTGACCTGGGATGCGATCGAGGCACGGCTGACAAAATCATAAGTCGTTCTATTTTCGTTCTTGCGCTGAAACCGCAACACGTCTACTCTTTCTGCGCGTATCAGGGAGAGACGAATGGTTGTCCATGTCGCCACCGTGGCGTTTGACGGGATCGACGCCAAACCGGTCGATGTTCAGGTCCAGGTCGCTGGTGGGTTGCCGGCCTTTACCATTGTCGGGCTTCCCGACAAGGCGGTCGCGGAAAGCCGCGAACGCATTCGGGCGGCCCTGACTGCGATCGGACTAGCTCTGCCGGCCAAACGGATCGTCGTCAATCTCGCACCCGCCGACAGGCCGAAAGAGGGCAGCCACTTCGACCTGCCGATCGCTCTGGGGATCATGGCCGCGATCGGAGCACTTCCCGCCGATGGGCTGGCCCGGTTTGTCGCCTTGGGTGAACTGGCACTCGACGGCTCGATCAGCCCCGTCGCCGGCGTTCTGCCAGCAGCAATCGACGCCAATGCGCGTGATCTCGGCCTGATCTGCCCAAAGGCTTGCGGCAGCGAGGCCGCCTGGGCCGCGACCGATATGACGATCGTGGCGCCGGCCTCGCTGGTGCAGCTCGCCAATCACATAAAAGGCACACAGGTTCTGTCCCGTCCCGAACCCAAGATTGAAACCGAGGTGATCACGGCAAGCGATCTCGCCGACATCCGCGGTCAAGACCTTGCGCGCCGCGCGCTCGAAGTGGCTGCGGCCGGTGGTCACAACATCCTCTTCGTCGGACCTCCTGGGGCCGGCAAGTCGATGCTTGCGGCGCGGTTGCCATCGATCCTGCCGCGCCTGAAACCGGATGGATTGCTCGAAGTGTCGATGATCCGCTCCGTGGCGGGGCGGATCGAAGGCGGTCAACTGTCGGATCTGCGCCCGTTCCGGTCACCGCACCATTCGGCCTCCATGGCAGCCCTCGTCGGTGGTGGGCTGAACGCCCGGCCCGGCGAAGCCTCTCTGGCCCATCGCGGGGTTCTGTTTCTCGACGAGTTACCGGAGTTCCAGCCGCAAGTACTCGATTCCCTGCGCCAACCTCTGGAAACCGGAGAAATTGTCATCGCGCGCGCCAATCACCGGGTGCGCTATCCCGCCAGGTTCCAACTCGTTGCCGCAATGAACCCGTGCCGCTGTGGCTATGCCGGCGAACCCGGTCACACGTGCCGGCGCGGTGCCCATTGCGCTGATAGCTATCAGGCGCGGCTGTCAGGTCCCTTCCTCGACCGTATCGATCTGCAAATCGATGTTCCGGCAGTCTCTGCATCGGACCTGTTGACCCGCTCGAAGGGCGAGCCGAGTGCCGTCATTGCGGAGCGCGTTGCCCGGTCGATAGCCGTTCAGTCCGCACGTTATGCCGAGATGGACTTACCCGAGACGACGACCAATGCAACCGTTCCAACGGCGCTTCTCGAACATATCACCGAGCCCGACCCCGCCGGTCATGCGCTTCTGGCGCAAGCGGCTGAAAGCTTGAAACTCAGTGCACGCGCTTTCCACCGGGTCCTGCGCGTTGCACGGACACTCGCCGATCTCGATGGCGGCGGTTCCGTTAAGCGCACCCATCTCGCCGAGGCATTGGCCTATCGTTCCGGGCTTGGCAATCGCGAAAAGCTCGCCGCCTGAGCGAGGCACTCGGCTTTGGGGCCCAGCAACCTTTTGGGCGTGCTCGAGATTCCGGAATAGATGCTGCACGCCATGTGAGCATGAGTATGTATGCAATTTAAGCGCGCCTTAAGCGTGTACTGCGACACTTGGGGACGTGACGCGTTGCAGCTCAGGACAGCGTATGCGTCGCCAGTCTGTCCATGGACCTTGTCGTGCGATGCCTCGTTTGTCCGTTACCGCGCCGCTTTCGATCACCACGATCGTATGCGTATTCGCGTTCATCGCCGCTCTTGTCCTGTCATATGCCGCACCGGTCGAGGGGAGCGCGCAGGCGATACTCTATGCAGCCGCCGCCACATCTCCTCTCGTTATCTTCGCTGCATTGTGCGCCTATGCACGCGGTCGCCGCCGCATCGCACTGCTCAACCGCACAATTGACATGCTCAGCTCCGATCGCGAGGCGCTTGCCGATCAGAATTGGGAGTTGGTCGAGATCGCCGGCACCTATGACGACATGTTGCGCGGCTCTGCAGATCCCGTCATTCGTTTGACGCCGGATGGCCGCACGGTATTCGCCAATTCTGCCTTCGTTGACCTGTTCGGCCCCCCGGAAGATATGCCGATCAGTTTGGAAACAGTGATTGCCGGTGATGGCCGCATCACTCATGACACACCGAATGGTCAGCGCTGGCTACAATGGCGGGTGCTGCCAACACGTGCGCATACTGGCGGCCGCCCCTGCTTCGATCTGATCGGTACGGATGTGACCGAGGACGTGACGTTGACCGAAGCTCTGGCGGCCGCGCGTGATAGCGCGCAACAGGCCAGCGCGCAGAAGTCACGCTTTTTGGCGATGATGAGCCATGAAATCCGCACGCCGATGAACGGCGTTCTCGGTATGGGGGGGCTGTTGCTCGATACCGATCTTGACCCCGTGCAGCGCACCTATGCCTCCGCCGTCCGAACATCGGCGCAACAGCTGCTCGGACTGATCGATGACATCCTGGACTTTTCCCGCATCGAGGCAGGTCATCTGGATCTCATGCCGCGCCCGACCGATATCCGCGATCTGGTTCAGGACGTAACGGAACTGCTCGCGCCACGCGCCTTCGACAAAGGGCTGGATCTGGCGGCCCACATCGCGCCAGATGTACCGTGCCAGATGATGTGTGATCCGGATCGGTTTCGTCAGATCCTGTTCAATCTGATCGGCAATGCCATCAAGTTCACCGCTGAAGGGGGCGTATTCATAGCACTCGACAGCAACGAAGAGGACGACAGTCTGACGCTGACGGTGATTGATACCGGCATCGGCTTTGGACCCGGAGAGGCCGAGCGCGCCTTCGCGGAGTTCGAACAGCTTGATGCTGGTCCGTCCCGCGCCTATGGCGGCACTGGCCTCGGCCTTGCCATTACCCGCCGGATCGTTGATGCGATGGGCGGCCGGATCAGCCTGCGTCGCCTAGACCGGGAGACCCATGCTGATGTGTGTTTGCCGCTATCATACATGCGATGCGAGACGACAGACGACATCACTCCACGCCTACAGACAGACGCAATGGCCCAGTTGCTGGCCGGCCAGCATATCGCCGTCGCTTCGAAGCGGCCAATGACGGCGCGTGCCTTGGCTGCGACACTGGCGGAGTATGGTGCAGAGCTCTCCGCTCTCGACGACGCCTCCGTCAATCTGGTAATCACGGATGGCGATGTCGGCCTCGTTCGCGATCAGACTGGCCCGCAGGTGCCTGTCTTGGCGCTGTTGTCACCGGCCGAACGGGATGCCATTCCACGGCTCGCGGAAACGGACCATACCGGGTATCTCATGGTTCCCGTGCGGTCTGACACGCTTCTGGCGCAGTGTGACCGGCTCCTAGCCCGTGAAAGCCCGACACGTGAAGACAAGCCGGCAACAATTGCGTCCGAACAGCAACACATCGACAATATCCAGGCCCAAGCCGGTGTTCACGTCCTCGTCGCCGAAGACAATCCAATCAACGCTTTTCTGACACGGGCAGCATTGGAGCGAGCCGGCGTCACTGTCGATCTCGTCGAAGACGGTGCTGCCGCCATCGAACGCGCCACGGACACCGGCGCCAGCTATCGGCTCATCCTGATGGACGTTCAGATGCCGGGTCTCGATGGCTTGTCGGCGACCCGTATCCTGCGGGATAAGGGGATTGAGCTCCCCATCATTGCACTAACGGCGAGCGCCTTCTCCGAAGATCGCACCGCCTGTTTCGAGGCCGGCATGGATGCGGTGTTCACCAAGCCGATCGACCCGGACCGTCTCGTCTCAGAGATCCATACCCTGCTTTGTGGCGATACAGCGCTTCGAGCATAGGCCACATCCAAGTGCTTCAATCAAACGCCAGGATAACGCCGCTCATTGACGCGGGTTGACCTGTGCTCCGTTAAGGCCAAATCACTTGTCCGGCGGGCATGTCAGACAGGATGCCTATCATCCGGGTGGCAAAACCGGTTTGCGTCTTGCCCTTGCAATTCCGGGCGCGATCACGACACTTCCCGAAAACGTCTCTTTCGAACAGAGCACCGTTGGGGGGCACGCCACAACAATGCAGATCGGGCCACATGCCGGAAGCAGGCGGCCGCAACGCCACAGCGGCGGAGCGGGGTCGTCACAGCTCCACGCTTGGACGCCTAAGATTATCAAAACAATGCCGCTGCCGCGTGTTGGTGCGCTGCCCGCCCATCGCAGCTATCCCAAGACACTTGGCCGGATAGGATCGTTAGAGGTTCGGCTGGCACGAACCTGGACCGAGGTGCGCCAGGCGCAGGCGCTGCGCTATCGAGTATTTTACCGCGAAATGAGCGCCCGGCCATCGATGCGTCATTTCCTTCTGCGCCGTGATGCAGACCGGTTCGATCCGATCTGCGATCACCTTTTGGTCATAGACCACGCGCCGGACTGGACGCAGTTTCCGCGCCACAGGCGCAATCGCCCTGTCGTTGTCGGCACGTATCGACTGTTGCGTCAGGAGGTTGCCGAACGCCACGGCGGTTTCTACAGCGAGGACGAGTTCACCATCCGGCCGATGCTCGCGGCTCAACCCGCCACACGGTTTCTCGAGGTCGGGCGATCCTGCGTGCTCGAAGCCTATCGCACCAAGCGGACGATGGAACTTCTCTGGATGGGGATCTATCGCTATCTTGATGTCTTCCCCCACGACGTCCTTTTCGGCTGCGCCAGCTTGCATGGCACGGACCCAGAAAGGCTCAAGGAACAACTCTCCTACCTGCATCATTTCGCCAGCGCCGGGGCTGACTGGCCGGTTGCGGCACTTGACGCGCGCTATATCGAGATGAACCGCATGCCCAAGGAGGCGATCAACATCAAGCAGGTGCTGCGCGACCTGCCACCCCTGATCAAAGGCTATCTTCGGATCAATGCCAAATGTGCGCGCGGTGCGGTCATCGACGCCCAGTTCGGTACCACCGATGTTTGTGTTATTTTTGCTTTTGACGACCTTCAACAGCGCTACGCCGACCGCTTCAAATGGCCCGATAACGAACGGCCTGCGGATACGTTGGCCAGGCAGACGGGATAACACCCAAAGGATCTTTCGGCGCGACAGGAAGCGGCCGACACTCAGAAATTCACATTGTAAGCGGCAATGGCAGCCATATTGACGAGATCGGTGTCAGTACCCCCGAGTGGCACGATCTGGACAGAGCGGTCTAGGCCAACGAGCAGCGGCCCGATGACAGTGGCACCGCCGAGTTCCTGCAGCATTTTGGTCGAGATGGAGGCCGAGTGGAACGCCGGCATGATCAGGACATTCGCAGGGCCTGACAGGCGGCAAAACGGGTAGGTCGCCATCTTGTCGCGATTGAGCGCCACATCGGCCCCCATCTCACCGTCATATTCGAAATCGACACGCCGATCATCGAGCATGCGCACTGCTTCGCGAACGTGGTCCGAGCGCTCGCCGCGCGGATAGCCGAATGTGGAATAGGCCAGCATCGCGACACGCGGTTCATAACCGAGCCGGCGCGCCAGCCCCGCTGCTTCCTCCGCGGTATCAGCGAGTTGCGTCGCCGTCGGCATTTCGTTGACCACCGTGTCGGCAATGATCTTCGCCCCACCACGTGTCAGGACGATCGATGCACCGATGACCCGATGTCCAGGCTTTTCGTCGATCACCCGGCGCACATCGTTCAGAACGGCGGTATAGTTGCGGGTGATGCCTGTGACCATCGCATCGGCGTCACCG
>JBCBSK010000072.1:0-17946 GCA_039819185.1 Pseudomonadota bacterium
CTGGGCGTTCGACGTCGCAAGCTCACCCTTGCCGATATAGAGCGAGTCTTCGAGACCGACTCGCAGATTTCCACCGAGCATCGCGGCCTGGGTCGCCCAACGGCTCTTCGGCGACCAATATGAGTGGTCGGTCCTGGCGGCCGGCCGGAACCAGATGCCGTTCGCGACCCAGGCCGCGATGCTCGGTGGAAATCTGCGAGTCGGTCTCGAAGACTCGCTCTAT
This sequence comes from Pseudomonadota bacterium, assembly GCA_039819185.1. Taxonomy (GTDB): domain Bacteria; phylum Pseudomonadota; class Alphaproteobacteria; order Rhizobiales; family Tepidamorphaceae; genus JBCBSK01. Next base: position 224 of record JBCBSK010000072.1, read on the forward strand.
ATCGGCAAGGGTGAGCTTGCGACGTCGAACGCCCAGCAGGTCGAGAAGATCAAGACCATTGTTGAAGCCTTGGGGCTTTCGGTTGCAACGCCATCCGAAGCCCGCGAGCGGCTTGGCCTCAAGGGTGGCGACCGGGTGGCGTTTTAGCGATGATCTTACAATTCGTCATTCCGGAAGCCGGAAATGCCCAAATCTCTGATTTGGCTGCATTTTCGAGTTATCCGCAATCCAGAAGCGAAGGTCTCGGGAGAAGCTATTCTGGATCCCGGATCTAACAAGCTTGAACTGAAACCCATAGGGTTTGAGACGCTTGTAACGTCCGGGATGACGGACTGCGTCATTTGGGTCCGGAAGAGATATGGGAATGTAGAGGGGAGCGTGACATGCAAACCAATCAGTTGATCGGCGGCAAGATGGTCGCAGGCACCGGAGAGGCACTGTCGGTGCTGGATCCGGCAACCGGCGAGGAAATCACAAAGGTCGCGGAAGCCAGCTTCGAACAGGTTGATGCTGCCGTCGAAGCCGCTGACGAAGCCTTCGAAACCTGGTCGCAGACCACGCCGGCCGAACGGGGAGAGCACCTTCTCGCCCTTGCCGATGCGATGGACGCGAACTTCGACGAGCTCGCCGAACTCGAAAGCCTCGACTGCGGCAAACCGCTCGGCTCGGTCAAAGGCGACGAACTTCCGGTAACAATCGACGCGTTCCGTTTTTTCGCCGGTGCTGCCCGGACGATGACGGCATCTGCCGCCGGCGAGTATGTCGAAGGGTTCACGTCGCTGATGCGGCGCGATCCGGTCGGCGTCGTTGCCTCGATCGCGCCCTGGAACTACCCGCTGATGATGGCGTCGTGGAAACTGACCGCGCCACTTGCTGCTGGCTGCACGCTGGTCTTGAAGCCGTCCGAGATGACGCCGCTCGCGACACTACGTCTCGCGGAAATCATGGGTGAGATCTACCCGAAAGGCGTTGTCAACGTCGTCCATGGCCGAGGCCCCACGATCGGCGACCGGCTGATCAATCACGACAAGGTTGAGGCGATCTCGATCACCGGCTCGCCGTCGACCGGCAAGGCGGCGATGCGGGCAGCGTCGAACAAGATCCGCCACACTCATCTGGAGCTCGGCGGCAAGGCGCCGGTGATCATCTTCGACGACGCCGATATCGAGGCCGCCGTCGAAACGCTGAAGTTCGGCGCCTATTTCAATGCCGGTCAGGACTGCGCCCAGCCCTGCCGCGTCTATGCCGACGCCTCGCTGTATGACCGCTTCGTTAGCGACCTGGCAGATGCGGTGTCGACGATCAAGATCGGCCCGCAAAAGGCCGAGGACACGGACATGGGGCCGCTGATCAGCCAGACCCAGCGCGAGCGGGTGTCGGGCTATGTCGCGCGGGCGAAAGACGTACCGCACATCGAGGTCCTGACCGGTGGCGACGTCGGGGCGGGCTCGGGCTTTTTCTACCAGCCGACGGTCGTCGCCCATGCCGAACAGACCGATGAGATCGCGCGTGAGGAAGTCTTCGGGCCCGTCGTCTCGGTGACGCGATTCTCGGATGTCGACCAGGCCGTGGCCTGGGCCAATGACTCGATCTATGGCCTGGCCTCGTCGGTCTGGACCCGCGATGTGTCGCGCGCCATGCAGGTCACCAAGCGGCTGCGCTTCGGCATGAGCTGGGTCAACACCCACGGCGTGTTCAGCCCGGAACTGCCCTGGGTCGCGATGCGCGGCTCGGGCACCGGCTATGACATGTCGATGCACGCGCTCGAGCACTACACCGTCAAGCGCCATGTCTGCGTCGCGCATTAGAGCGTGGCCAAGAAAAGTGGGAACGGGCTTTCCGTCCGGCCACGCGACCAACAGACAAATCGATACGTTCTGGAACGTCGTCCATGCCTGAACAGGAAACAATCGGGATCAGCGACCGGACTGCCATCGTGACCGGCGGCGGGCGCGGTATCGGCCGCGCCATCGTCGGCGCGCTCTCGGATGCCGGTGTCCATGTCATGACCTGCGGGCGCGGTAGCCGGCCCGACGGCCTGCCGGACGCGATCGGTTGGATGTCCTGCGATGTGTCTGACCCGGATCAGGTCGCCAGCCTCGTGGCCGAGACGAAACGCCTGTTCGGCGCGCCGTCGATCCTGGTCAACAATGCCGGTGTGCAGCTTGAGAAGACCATCACCGACAGCACCGATGAGGACTGGGACAGCATCATCGGCATCAATTGCCGCGGCGTTTTCAACTGCTGCCGCGCGGTGGTGCCGAGCATGCAGGCTGACGGCCAAGGCACCATTGTCAATATCGGGTCGATTTCTGGTGACGCTGCGGATCCGTCTCTTGCGCTCTACAACGCGTCAAAAGCCTTTGTGCATGGGCTGACCCGCTCGATCGCCGTCGATCATGGGCCACAGGTTCGCTGCAATGCGGTGCGGCCAGGCTGGATCATGACCGGCATGGCGGACGCTGCCTTCGATCTTGCCGACGACCCGGAGGCTGCCAAGCAGGACGCGCTCGCCCGCCATGCTGCACGTCGGTTCGGCGCGCCCGACGACATCGCCCGCATGGTGGTCTGGTTAGTCTCCGACGAGGCTGCCTTCGTTACCGGCCAGTGTTTCACCGTCGATGGTGGACTGACCGCCGCTTCACCACTCCAGCCTGGATTGTTCTGAATGACCGACACCAAGACCGTTGCCGCGCTCGGAGCTGGCGTGATTGGCGCGAGCTGGACGGCGCTGTTCCTGGCGCAAGGGTTGACCGTGCGCGTGCATGATCCGGCGCCTGATGCCGAGCAGAGCGTGCGCCGCTATGTCGAGACGGCCTGGCCGACGCTTGAGGCGTTGGACCTGGTGACCGTGGCGGATGCGTCCGCGCTCACCTTCCACGCCGACCCGGCGGAGGCTGTTGCTGGCGCGTCCTTCGTTCAGGAGAGCGTGCCCGAGCGGATCGAGATCAAGCATGCGCTTTATGCCCGGATCGAGTCGGCGCTTGGACCCGAAACCGTCATTGCCTCGTCCGCCTCCGGCCTGACGCTGTCGGAAATGCAGGACGGGTTTCGCGATTCTTCGCGCTTTGTGCTTGGCCATCCGTTCAACCCACCGCACCTCATCCCGCTGGTCGAAGTGATGGGCAATGAGCGCACCGCAGATGGCGTTGTCGAGGCGGCGGAAGCCTTCTACCAAGCGCTTGGCAAGGTCACGATCCGGGTCAACAAGGAAGTGCCAGGCCATGTCGCCAACCGGCTGCAGGCAGCACTTTGGCGTGAGGCGATCCATCTCGTGAAGGAAGGCGTGGCGTCTGTTGAAGACGTCGACAAGGCGGTCTGGGCCGGGCCCGGCCTGCGATGGGCGGCCATGGGGCCGCACATGCTGTTTCATCTCGGCGCCGGCGAAGGCGGCATGGCGGAGTTCTGTAGCCGTTACGCACCCAGCTTCCACCGCTGGTGGGACAGCCTCGGGGCACCCGAGATCGATGCGGACACTGCCGCCGTGCTCGTCTCGGGGCTTTGCCAGGAGGCTCATGGCCAGCCGACCAACGCTCTGTCCGGTGACCGCGACGCGTTGATCCTCGCGATGCTCCAGGCGACCCAGCCTTTGCGGCGATAAGGCGGGCTCTGAGGTCGCACGGACCGGTCTTGCCGATCAGGCACAGATCTGAGGCCAAGTTCTACTTGCTCTCAGCGCGTATCATTCTCGCTTTTCCGTCAGGGTCTCTGGCGCGAGACTTTCCCAAATGAACCGGTTGCGTTTGGGAGGATCACATGGGCGCAGCACTGTCGAATGATGATGTGGCACGATACTGGGCTGATGGGTTTCTCGGGCCGATCGACGTGATGGCGCCGGCGGAAGCGGCTGCGCTGCGTCGTGATCTGGAAACGATCGAAACCAGGCATGGCCCAATCCATTTCGTGGTCAAACCGCACCTGATTATGACGGCTGCCGACCGGATCGTCCGCCATCGGGCTGTTTTAGATGCAGTCGAGGCGATCCTGGGGCCGGACATTCTGTTGTGGGATTCAGGCTTTGTGATCAAGGAGCCGAAGACCGAGGCCTTCGTGTCCTGGCATCAGGACCAGACTTATTGGGGTCTTGATAGCGAGGATGGCGTGGTCTCAGCCTGGGTGGCGCTGTCGCCTGCGACTGAGCAATCAGGCTGTATGCGGATGGTGCCCGGCAGCCATCGGGGTGGTAAGCGCGCTCATGCTGAAACCTTCGAGACCGACAACGTCCTGTCGCGCGGCCAGACGGTAACCATCGGAGCTGACGAGCCAGTGGTGTCCTGCCCGCTTCAGCCGGGGCAGATGTCGCTGCATCATGGCTGGGTGCTGCATGCCTCGCAGCCGAACCAATCAGACGATCGGCGTATTGGTCTTGCGATCAACTATATCCGTGCCGATGTGCGCCAGAGTATGCTTGAGCACGACACGGCCATGCTGGTGCGCGGCCGCGATCGCTGGGGGCTTTATGAACTGGAAACGCCGCCATCAAGCGACTTTGCACCGGATGCTTTGGCCTTGCAGGCGCGTGTTGCCAAGGCGCGCGGTGCGGAAATCAATGTCGGCGCGGACGACTACAAGCTGGCGAACGCTTAAGCGTCTTACAGCCCGTCACAGCGCACCAGCGATCTCAAACTGCAGTTCGAACTGACCGGTTCGTCATCCATTGCCGGACTCCAGCGCCAAGACCCGTATGGGTGTCCGCAAAAGCCATTGCACTGTCTGTTTAAGAGACAGGTGCGCAGCATCTGCCCGCTCTCTCTTCAAACCTTGAGAGCACAGTGGCGTTGGCGGAAGCTGCGACGGCATCATCCTTAGAATGACCGAGCGATTCCGTCTAAGATGGAACCGCTTTAGAATGCGCGCTCGATTGGGGCGCAATCTGGTCAAGGATAGAAACGCATGAGCGGACTTCTCGCGCTGCTCGATGATGTGGCAGCCATTGCAAAGGTCGCGGCGGCCTCCATCGACGATGTGATCACCCAAGGCGTCAAAGCCTCAACCAAGGCCGCCGGAGCGGTCATCGACGACGCCGCGGTGACGCCCAAATTCATCCATGGCTTTTCCGCCGATCGCGAGTTGCCGATTGTCTGGAAGATCGCGCGCGGGTCCTTGTTCAACAAGATCATCATCTTGCTGCCCGCGGCCTTGCTGCTGTCGGTCTTCGCGCCCTGGGCCATTCCTCCACTTCTGATGGTCGGAGGCACCTATCTGTGCTTCGAGGGCGCGGAAAAGGTCTGGCATGCACTCCATCCCGCCGATCACAACGGGGAGAAACTATATGAAAAGAAGCAGGCCAACCCGCAGCTTGAAGAGCAAAAGGTCAAAGGCGCGGTGAAGACGGATTTCATCCTGTCTGCCGAGATCATGACGATTGTGCTGTCTGCACTACCGGACGATCTCTCGCTGCCGATGGTGGCCGGAGCGCTGTTTGTCGCGGCCGTGATCATCACGCTCTTGGTCTATGGCGCTGTGGCGCTGATCGTGAAGGCGGATGATGTCGGACTGCATATGGCGACGGAAGGTCGCCTGTCGGCAACACGCCGGCTCGGCGCCTGGATCGTGCAAAGCATGCCGAAGCTGCTAATGCTTCTCGTCATCATCGGGACCGCGGCTATGATCTGGGTCGGCGGCTCGATCATCGTTCACGGTGCCTATGAACTTGGCCTGATCGCACCCTATGAGACGATCCACCATTTTGCCGAAAGAGTCGGCCATATGGTGCCGCAGGGTGTTCAGCAAATCATCGAATGGACCATCGTGGCGTTCCTGGACGGACTGATCGGGCTTGGTCTCGGGCTGATCGTTCTGTTCATTGTGACCCGGATCATCGCACCGCTACGTGGATCACACGCCAAGGCGCCCGCAGAAACCGACTGACACGTGCCGGTCTTCAGTGTCTGATCGGAACAGTGCCTGAGGCCTCACACATCCATGTCATCGCAGGGAGTCTGCTGACGGGACTGACCATTGCTCAGGCCGCCAAGTGCGCAAAGCTTGGCTTCGAGCGAATTGGACCGTTCCACGTCACCGGCTTCGAGCGCAAACACCCAGGCATGCGTCAGGTGAAACCGTCGTGATGCCGAGTCGGCCATCATCTCAGCCGCTGTTTCGTGCAGACGCGACAACTCTCCTGCAGCACCGGTTCCATGCAGTGCTTTGAGGGCCACATCGAGCTCGGCGCGATCAATCGGATCTCCGCCGAGCCGATCAGCCGAGGCGGCTTGCGACCCAGTCATGGAAGCAGTGTGTCGGAGAATCCATCACCGGCGAGAACACCCCACCATCGAATCCTGGCGCACCGCGGCCACGCTGCATGCCCTCAACGACGCCGATATCCTCGATGAAGACCTCTTTCCAGAGGGCCGCGTTCTTGGCGCGCAGATCCTGCCAATCTTCCGACCGCGCTACGTCCGGATCGGTGTAGTAGATCTCGATATGCTCGCGCGTCCGGTCATGGGCGAGCGGCTCGAGCCGGATCGAATACGCATGATCGCGGTGCACGCCGAACAGCACGTTCGGATAGAGCGCGAGATATTCCGCCGCTCGGTCCCATTTCGGCGGCAGGTCTGGGAAGTCGGGAAATGCCTTCTCGGCTGACAATGCGGGATTGTAGACCAGTGTGCCCTGGCCTGAGAAGGCTCCAGGCTGTTCGATATTGTAATGATCTTCAAGCCGGGAATAGGAATTCAGTCCCGGATGCACCCAGGGCAGATGGTAGCTCTCGCAATAGTTCTCGACCGCGAGCTTCCAATTGCAGTTGACGTCGAGCGTGAAGCGGGAGCTCTTCCCGCCATGGTGGAGCGCCCGATCGGCGAAGTCCGACCAGCGCTCGGCGATCGGCTGGATATAGTCGTCGAACGGTTCTGCCTGTCCGGATAGATCTGCGAAGATGCAATCGAGGAAGACGCCCATTCGCACGGGGATCAGTCCGGTCTGCTCCGGATCGACGGCCTCGTGATGGCTTATCCCCGGGCCGCCGACATGGGGCGTTGCGCGCAGGCGTCCATCCAGACTGTAGCACCAGGAGTGGTAGGGGCAGCGGATCACGCCGGAGACGTTGCGCTTTTCCTGAACCAGGATCATGCCGCGATGACGGCAAACATTCTGGTAGAGCTTGAGATCGCCAGCACGGTCGCGCACGAGAAGCAGCGGGGCGCCGAGGAGATCAATCGGCATGACATCGCCCGGTTCGGGCACATCCGCACCAACGCCGATACACGCCCAGCCACCGTGAAAGATGCGCTGCGTTTCGAACGCGAAGGCCTCGGCGTCGGCATAGAGATCGTTCGGCAGGCCATGCGCCTCGGCAACAGGCCGGCGCACTGCACTCAACGCATCCTTTAAAACCACCTTGTCGAGCATGGCGCCTCCTCCCCCGGCGCGATGCCGGCAATTGGTTCGACCTCGTCAAAGTCTAGCGCCGAGATGGGATGACGTTCGCGCATCTGCGTCAACGGCTTGCCTGTTTGCGGCATACGAGCGTTAGCCGTGATCGCGGGTGTTAACGGGTTTGCAGTTCCGAAAGCTCGTCTTGCTTTTGTATTGCGGCGGCTTCATACAAAGACTGCCATTGTTGTTCCGGCTATCGTGATTTTGCGCGTGTGCCGTTTGTGAGCGGTCTTGGCCGATCTGGGGAGATTTCGTGACATGTCGAATTCCGATGTCCTTTTTGATGCATTCAAAGGGTTTAATGAACGAGATATCGTCCTGAACGATTTCGACCCGGACAATGCGGCGATTGCGTTCCAGAACAGTAATGGCGAGAGCACGCTCACCATCGCCGCGGGCAGCGGCAGCAATCGCCAGGAGATTCGCATATCCGGCACTGATTTCGTGGTGAATTCGCAACGCGAGCTTGTCTCCGGAACCGTCGAGGAAGTCGTCCTCCTCAACAGTGACGGCGGATTTGGCCGCGCTTGGCGCGCAAAGCGCGTCGAAGTCGACGCAGGCGAGGTTTACAACGCCATCTTGAGCCGCTCCGTAGTTGATGACGGACGTTTGATCGAGGACATTTTCTCCGGCAATGACCGGTTCCGCCTGTCGAATGACCGCGATGTCGTGTCGGGGTTTGACGGTCGCGACAAGATGTCCGGCGAGGGCGGCAATGATCGCCTTTCGGGCAATGGCGGGCGCGACGATATCGACGGCGGGCGCGGCAATGACACCATCTTTGGCGGCGCTGGCAGCGATGATCTCGATGGCGGGCGCGGCAATGACCGGGTTGAAGGTGGATCGGGTGGCGATACCATTCTCGGCGATGACGGTCGCGACGATCTGCGCGGCGATGATGGTAAGGACACGATCCGTGGCGGCTCAGGGGACGACGAAGCACGCGGCGGCGACGACAATGACAACATCCGCGGCAATGGCGGCGACGACACACTACGCGGCGATGGCGGCCGCGACGAGCTACGCGGCGATGGCGGCGACGATGTACTCCGCGGCGGTGACAGCCGGGACGAGTTGCGCGGTGACAGCGGCGATGACCGCTTGATCGGCGGCGAAGGCGACGACGAACTCAAGGGCGGTTCTGGCGATGATCTCCTGCGCGGCGAAACCGGGAAGGACATCCTGACCGGCGGCAATGGTGATGACATCTTCGACTTCGATGACCGCTCGCATTCCCGCGAGGGCAATCAAGCTGACGACATCACCGATTTCGAACGCGGCGAAGATGTTATCGATCTGGAAGATCTGTTCCAGGGCACCTTGAACTTCATCGGTCAGGACGCCTTCGATCGTCAGGACGGTCAGGTCCGGATCGAAGACACAGGGTCCGATCTGACCATCGAGATCGATCTCAGCGGCAATGGCCAGGCGAACATGGCAATCGACGTGCTCGACATCGGCACGTTACGGGCTGGTGATTTTCTGCTCTGATCTGCCGGGTGGACCGGAGTGTTTGGAGGTTGCAGGGACGCGTTGCCCTGCTTCCAACCATCGGTGACGTGATCGAAGCCTTGTGACGTTTGATCACACGAGCTCTCCGGCTCATTAGATCGCAGCCGGATGCGAGCTGATGCGAGTTTGACACCTGCGAGATCGTTTTCTGGGTCCTTGTCGTAACGGGTCGCCACGGCGCGGAAGTTCTTGAGTTTCTTGAAGAACCGCTCGACCAGGTTGCGCATTTTGTAGAGAGGGTTCGAGAACACCGGTTTGAGCCGGCGATGTGGCATCGGCGGGATCTTGGCCCAGGCATCTTGATCGGGGATGGGCGCTCGGATGGCATCGCCATCATAGGCACGATCAGCCAGCACCATGGCATGCGGCGGAAGAGTGTTCAGCAGAGTTGGTGCCTGATGCCTGTCAAAGGCCCGGCCTTCGCTCAAGCTCAGCTTGATCGGCAAACCGGGCGCGGCGACGACCGCATGGGTCTTCGTCGTCAGGCCACCCCGCGAACGGCCCATGCAATCGGGTCGCCCGTCCTGCGGACTTTGCCGTTCGCACCATGCTGGTGAACGCGGATGGAAGAGCTGTCGATCATCTCGACATCGCCATCGTAAGCCTCTGATACAGCGCGCAATATCCGATCCCAGACCCCGGCCTTGCGCCAGCGAACGAACCGATCGTAGCAGGTCATATGCAAGCCGTAGCGCTCCGGACTGTCAACCCACGGAGCATCGGTGCGACGCCGCCCCAAGATGCCGTTGATGACACGGCGGTCATCGACAGAAGCGACCCCGCGAACCTGCGTGGGGGAAGCGGCTGGCGGATGCTCCAGCCACAATCACTGAGGTCAAAGCGGGCCATGGCAAACTCCTTTTGGCGTTCGAACCACAATCCCGCTTCAATCAGAATCCCACTTAAAAGAACGTGACTTGGTCTGCAGTCTTCTGACGCTGTTTATATTAGAGAGCATCTCGACAGCCCCTTGCGTCATAGCTTCACGCTATCTGGCTTCAGCGACATATTCCCAGACGCTCAGCACAAATGCACGTCAGGCTTGTCACAGATTCGCTTGTCTGGCAGCGTCGGTGAGGTTTCTCCTGACGTTTGTCAGACGGCGGATTTGCAAACATTCGACGTCCGTTCGACACTCGAGATATGAGCCGTATCGCGTCATGGGAGAGCTGACCTACAGCGAAGTATCTGTATTTACGGCCACATTAACCTAAATATTACTGCTGGAGATTTGCCGATAACAATTTTTGCTGGGATGATGATCCATCAGGAGAGCGATTGAGTATGTTAAATTAGTGTCATTCAATTATGGTGACGATTTATAAGACGTGGTTTTATTATATTTTTTCAAATTAAATCTTCTGTACTACACGAAACAACTGTTGGAACGTCATGACACACTGGCAGCTGACCGATACCGTCAACACACAGGCTGGCCGCGTCGACTCGGGACATGCCGGTGCTGGACAGGATCTCGTTCTGGCGCATGGTTGGCCCTGGTCGTCGTTCTCCTGGCATCGCGTTATCCCGGCACTGTCGGAGCACTATCGTGTCCACTGGTATGACATGCCGGGCTATGGCCAGTCAGAGAAGCGCGAAGACCAGTGCACCGGCCTTGATGTTCAAGGTGCCGTTTTCGCCGAGATGCTCGAGCATTGGGGCATGGAGCGCCCCAGAGTGATCGCGCATGATTTCGGCGGCGCGACCACGTTGCGCGCCCATCTCCTGCACGGATGCGACTTCGAACGGCTGGTTCTGATGAACGTTGTAGCCATGCGCCCATGGGGGTCCGCGTTCTTCGACCATGTTGGACAGCATGTCGACGCCTTTCGCGGGCTGCCACCGCACATTCACAGGGCGGTCGTCACCGCGTATATCGAAGGTGCGCTTGTTTCCCAGATTGCGGCGAGTGATCTTGCAGCATTGATCGCCCCCTGGCTGTCGCCGGAAGGGCAGACGAGCTTCTATCGTCAGTTCGCTCAAGCAGATGAGCGATACACCGCCGAGATCGAGCCGCACTATGGTGAGATCCGCTGCCCGGTCAGCATCCTGTGGGGCGAAGACGATCCCTGGATCCCGATCGAACGCGGCCGGGCGCTGCATGCAAGCGTGCCGCACGCCGACTTCCTGTCCCTGCCGGGCGTCGGGCACCTGCCGCAATTGGAAGCACCCGAGATGGTTCTCGATGGCTTATACGGCGCTTTAAAGGGGGTTCAGCAAGCCAAAGCCGACGCGCCAGAGACGTCAGGCTAACCACCTCTGTTAGCCGGCAATACAAAGCATACGCGACCAAGCCTCCGAGTCATTTCGCAGTCTGCGGAAACTCAACTAAGGTGTCCGAAAGGGGGCTTCCTCAGCGTCGCCCAAGTTTTGGATAGGGTTCGGAGTCGCGGCGTTGAGCACCAACCGGGCGTTTCACTTCATTTCCGGACTGCCGCGCTCGGGTTCGACGCTGACAGCCGCCATACTGCGCCAGAACCCGCGCTTTCATGCCGGCATGTCGAGCCCCGTCGCGGGGCTGTTCGACACACTCATCGCACAAGTCTCCGCCGGCACCGAGCTCTCGACCATGGTCGACCAGGACCAGCGCGCGCGTCTCCTGCGTGGGCTGTTCGACAGCTATTACGCCGACCGCGAGGAGCCGGTCATCTTCGACACCAACCGGGCCTGGACGGCGCAATTGCCAGCACTGATGAAGCTCTTCCCCGATGCCAAGCTGATCTGCCTGGTGCGCGATATCTCCTGGATCATGGACTCGCTGGAACGGCAATACCGTCAGAACGCCTTCGAGCACACCCGCCTCTACAACACTCCCGCCGAACGCTCGACGGTCTTCACCCGCGTCGAGGCGCTGGCTGGCGCCAACCGGCTGGTCGGCTTCCCCTGGCACGCGCTGAAAGAAGCCTGCTACTCGGACTTCGCCGAGCGCATCGTCATCGTCGAATATGACCTGATCACCCATCGGCCGTCAGAGGTCTTCAAGCTGATCTACGAGTTCCTGGGCGAAGAGCGGTTCGTGCATGACTTCGAGGCAGTGGAGTATGACGCGCCGCAATTCGATGCCCAGCTTGGCCTTGATGGCCTGCATCGGGTGCATCGCCAGGTCGCACCGCGCCCACGCGAAACGGTGCTGCCACCAGATCTGTTCGAGCGTTACGCCAAGCTCTCATTCTGGCGCAATCTGCCCAGTTCCCGCGCCTTTCGGATTGTGGCGCAGCAAAGCGATGCCGCGCAGCAAGAAGTCATGCCGGGGCCGTTACATGCGACAGGGGAAGCTGATACAACTGCCAAAATCTGAGGTTCTGGCCGCTGACAGAGGCAGATGACCGCCATGAGCGGCCTGAACCTTAATTACCGGGATGTGTGATTTGGGGCAGTTTGGCCGCAAGCCAAAGGGGATGGTGTTATGACGACGATTACGGTCACGACCAATCTTGATGAGGCCGCCGGCGACAGCGGCGCGGGCGGCCTTGCATCCGACATCGCCGATGGCGACGGCCTGTCGCTCCGTGAAGCGATCTTTCACGCGAGCGCCGGCGACACGATCACCTTCGATGAGATCCTCGGCGGCACAACGCTGACACTGACGCAGGGCGAGTTGGCCGTCGCCAAGAGCCTGACGATTGATGGCGACATCGACGGCGACGAGAAGGCCGACATCACGATCTCCGGTGACAATGCGAGCCGGATCTTCGCGGTCAGCGGCGTCAACACCGACGCGACCCTCAACAGTCTGACGCTGACGGATGGTAATGGCGTCGGCAGCGTCACCAATGGCGGGGGTGCGATCCTCGTAGGCACCTCGGTGGAGCTCACGCTCAACCACAGCACCGTTCGGGACAATTCGGCCCAGTATGGCGGTGGCATCCATGTCACTGGAAACAGTTCGCGCCTTAACGTCTTTGGCTCGACCTTCATCGGCAACGAGGCAACGGTCTCGACCGGTGGCGGGATTTCCGTGCAAAGCGGCGCCGTCGCCAGCATTGTCAATACAACCCTGCATGGCAATTCCGCCGCCCAGAATGGTGGCGCAATTCGCGTTACCGCGGCCTCCGTCACCGTCGACAATTCCACTATCACGGACAATGAGGCCGGCACGCGTGGCGGTGGGATCGACGCCACGACCTTTGGTAGCCCGACGTCCCTCACGCTCCAAAATTCGGTCTTGGCCGGCAATCAAGCGCCAAACGCGGTCGATATTTCCGACTTGTTCGGGACCGGAAGCCCGACGATCTCGCTTTCCAACTCGACAGTCACCTCGACCGCCGGCTTCACGGTGGATTCCGGCGCTGCCACGCTGGTCGCAGATCCCGGCCTCGGCGCGCTGCAAGACAATGGCGGGCCGGTCCAGACCCGCGCGCTCGACCCCACCAGCGCGCTCATCGACGCTGGCGACGCGATACTTGTCGTTGCCGGGGTGACCGAGGACGCGAACGGCGGCGACCGCGTGGCCGGGAGCGAGGTCGATATCGGCGCGGTCGAGGCGCAGCTCGTCGTTACATCGGCGGATGACAGCGACACCGTCACAACCGGTGGCACCGCCGCGGAAAACTTTCGCACCGATCTCAACGACGGTGACGGTCTCACACTGCGGGAAGCCATCGCGCATGCGAGTTCAGGCAACACGATCACCTTTGCCGACACCTTGGCTGGCAGCACGATCCGGCTGACCAATGGCGAATTGGTTCTCGACAAGGACCTGATCATCGATGGCGATGTCGATGGCGACGACAAGGCCGACATCACCCTGTCCGGCGATGCCAACAACAACGGTGTGGCGGACTCAGGCGACAGCCGGATTTTCAACGTCACCAGTACCGCAACGGTCGAGTTGAACAGTCTGACCCTGGCCAATGGGTTTGCTGACAACTATGCTGCCAATGGCGCTCGTGGTGGTGCCATATATGTCGGAGGCGGTACGACGCTCACTCTACGGCACAGCACCATCCAGGACAGTGCTGTCTACGCCAACAACGGGGTGTTGGGCTATGGCGGCGGTGTCTTCGGTGGCGGCACCGTTACAATCACCGGCTCCACGATAAAGGGGAATGCGGCCAACAGCGTCGCCTCTGGCCCGGCCTACGGCGGTGGCCTTTTTGTCGGATCGGGTCAAAGTCTCACTCTGACCAATACAACGATCCACGACAACTCGTCGGACAATGATGGTGGCGGTATCGATACGGGCACCAATGCGACGCTGACGATCAACAATTCAACCATCACGGACAACGACGCCGGCGGCAACACCGGCGGCGTCAACCTCTACAACGGCAGCACGCTAAACGTGACCAACAGCGTTCTTGCCGGCAACACCGCAGGAACTGGCGACCAAGATCTTGGCGAGACGGGCAGCAACGACAGCACCGTCAATGCGACCAACTCGTTTTTTGGGACAAACGTTACGCTCGACAGCGACATCGGCGGTGACAGCCAGAACAATGCCGGCGATCCTGGTCTGGGCGCTTTGCAGGACAATGGCGGGGCCGTCCAGACACGTCTGCCCGATGCGGACAGCGCGTTGATCAATGCCGGTACGGGGACAGGGCCTGCGACGGACGCCAATGGCAATGACCGCGTCGTCGGGTCAGGTATCGACATCGGGGCGACGGAATTTCAGCTTGTCGTGACAACCGATGCCGATGAGCCGTTCGATAACAGCATCGACTCCTCGCTGCTGGACGATCTCGCCGACGGTGATGGCCTGTCCCTGCGCGAAGCGCTGTTCTGGGCCCGCGACGGCGACATGATCACTTTCGCCGACACTCTGGCAGGCAGCACGATCGTGCTCACCCAGGGTGAGCTGGGCATCAGCCAAGACATCACCATCGACGGCGACATAGATGGCGACAACAAAGCCGACATCACGATCTCGGGCGACGCCAACAACGATGGTATGGCGAATTCCGGCGACAGCCGCATCTTCACCATCACCAACAGCGATGTCACGCTCAGAAGCCTGACGCTCGAAAACGGTTTCGCGTCTTCGGGAGGTGCGGTTTCTGCAAACTCTAGCAGTAACCTGACGATCGTCGACAGCACGATCCGTGACAGCATCGCAAGTAGTGTGCGGGGCGGCGCGATCAATGCGGAAGGAAACGCTACGATTACCAATTCCCTGCTGACAGGGAACGCGTCAGAAGGTTTTGGAGGGGCTGTCTTTGTCGGCAGCAACGGAAGTCTCGCCCTGACGAACACGACGCTCTACGACAACTCGGCAGATACGAGGGGCGGCGGGATCAGCACCGGGTCCAACGTCTCGCTCACCGTTCGCAACAGTACCATTGTCGGCAATTCGACCGATGGCGCCGGTGGCGGCATTGAGGTCTTCACGGATACCACGTTGTCGATTGCCAATTCTGTGGTCGCCGGTAACACGGCAACCCTCGCCGATCCTGACATCTTCACCTTCGCCTCGTCGTCATTGATTAATGCAGGCGGGACGTTCTTCGGCACGACGGTGGGGATCGACACCGATCTCAGTGGCAACACGCAAAATGGCGGCGACCCGGGCCTGGGCGAACTGCTCGACCATGGCGGCACGACCCTGACGCTGTCGCCGCTCGATGGTAGCGCCCTGATCGATACCGGTACCGACGCGCTGGTCCGCGCCGATCTCGACGATGTCGATGATGATCTGACGACGACCGAACTGTTACCACTCGATGGCCGGGGCGAGGACCGCCAGAACGGGACGGTCGATCGCGGTGCGGTCGAGAAGATCACCAATGAGACGATCCGTGGTACTGATGCCGCCAATCGTATCGAAGGCGGGGCGGGCAGTGACACATTGTTCGGCGGTGGTGGCGGTGACACCATCCTCGGTGGCGATGCAGGCGACACCATCGAGGGCGAAGAGGGGAATGACACGCTGCGCGGCAACGCCGGCTCGGACGATATCCGCGGCGGACAAGGCGGCGACGATCTGTTCGGCGGTGACGGCAGTGACGAGTTGCGCGGTAATGACGGCTCGGATGAGCTCTTCGGCAACAATGGCAGTGATGATCTGCGCGGCGGGGATGGCAGCGATACGCTGAATGGCGGCTCAGGCCGCGATGAGATGCGCGGCAATGCCGGCAACGACACCTACCGTGTCGACAACACAAACGACCAAGTGATCGAAACCAGCGACAATGGAACCGACATGGTGGAGGCCTCTGTGTCGTTCACACTCGGCAACCATATCGAACAGCTGGAGCTGACCGGAAACGACGCAATTGACGGTACCGGTAACGGGCTGAACAATGAAGTCACCGGGAATGACAAGAAAAACACCCTGCTAGGTCAGGATGGCCGCGATACGCTACGTGGCGGGGACGGCGGCGACGATCTGCGCGGCGGCAGCGGCCAGGATGACTTGCGCGGCAATGACGGCAACGACACGCTGCGCGGCGGAGACGGGGGCGATACCCTGATCGGTGGCCGTGGCAACGACACCCTTATCGGGCAGAAGGGCAAGGACGTCATGACCGGCGGCGGCGGCCGTGACAGCTTCGTCTTTGACGGCAGATCCCATTCCGGCACGACCGGCAGCACGCGCGACGACATCACCGACTTCTCACGCGGGCAAAACGATAACATCGATCTGTCTGGCCTTGTCTCCGGGAATCTTGATTTTCGTGGCGACCGAAATTTCCAACGCAATAACGACAATCAGCTGCGTCTCGTAGACCGCGGCGATGACATCCGCATCGAGATCGATTTCGATGGGGATCAACAGTCGGATTTCGAGATCGATGTCGAGGATATTGGCCGGCTAACACAAAGCGACTTTCTGCTTTAGACGGCTTGGCGCTGTGATCCTCGTATAGCGGCCGGCGGGCCGCTGACCGTATAACGGCTGCTCCGCTTCCATTCTGACACGGAGAGGTCGATTGGCTGCCCGGCATGTGACCGGGCAGCCCCGTGTTAGCTCGTCAATTTGGCATGACGAAGTGTGGGGCGATCACCAAGGTTGACGCCTCGGTGTCGGTCAGATCCTGCCGAACCGGGATCAGCTCCTGGTATTCCGGGGAGGTATACCAGGCTTCAGCCGCTTCGCTACTCGGGAAGCGCACTACGACACTCCAATTCGACGTGTAGTCCCCTTCCAATGTTTGAACTTGCGGGGTAGCGACCAGGATTTCGGCACCTACTTCCAGCAGCATCGGCGTGACAGGAAAACCATACTCCGCCAGATAGGTGTCGAGATCGTCCACCTGCAAATTGGCCAAGAGATAGACGGAGCCATCTTGTTCCTCGGCAGATGTCGGCATCGCAAGACCGAAGACGAGTGCGATTGCGGCAAGCGTTGTTTTCAAGGTCATCATCTGTCCTTTCAGTTTGCGTCAAGCGTTTGGAGCCAGTCAGCGGTGATCCGACCAATGGCGATGGGCTGGTCTTCCTGAACGAAGTGCAGGCCGGCCCCGCCGAACCGAATATCGAGATTGGCGAAATTGGCCTGCATCCACTGCGCCGCCTCGGGCGGGGTCAGAACGCCGGGATCGAAGTAGATGAGGAGCTTTGGAGTCTCCGACGTTGTCAGCCAGGCATTGACCGCCTCGATCACCTCGACATTGCGCGCTGGCGCGCCTGCGATCGGCAATTCGTTCGGCCACATCAGCAAGGGGTGACGGCCATCCGGGTCCGGGAAGGGCGCGCGATAGGCGTCCATCTCCTGTGGCCGCAGCGGCCTCAGGATTGCTTGAGGTAGAACCTGTTCGATGAAGACGTTCTGCTCCAGCAGCAGAACGGGACCTTGCTGGGGATCGCGAAACGCCGCGAACATCTCTGCATAGGGGCCGAACTGGCTGATATCGTCCATCGGAAAGGCTGGCGCAACGAGGGCTTCC
>JBCBSK010000073.1:0-17884 GCA_039819185.1 Pseudomonadota bacterium
GCCTGCGACAGATACGGCGCTGATGCTGGCGCTCTGTCACACCTTGCTCGCCGAAGACCTTGCGGACCGAGAGTTCCTGGAGCGCTAGAATCCGCGCCCTCCGAGCCACGCTCAGGGGTGTCTTGGACGGTAGCGCCCAAGAATGGCGCGAAAGCGGCATAATCGGGCACACAGAATGTCGGGAAAGATCACAGTCACCTTGTTCGCATTGGCTCCAAAGAGACCTTCGCCGCTCAAGGGTAGCGCAGTCTAGCCGAACGTCTGCGGGGTCGCCTTATCCAAGTCACGACAACCCCTCACGATTGGAGATGGACCTTTCCCAGTCAGATTGCAAGGCCTAAACAGCAACAGCATCGCTATATGGCAAACGGCGGCGCCGAGAAAATGGTGCAGAATCGCAGCACTTTCCTGGCGCCTCTGTATTGCTAGCCCTATTCGGCGGCCAAGAAATCGGCCACGTTAAGCAGGATCATCTCATTGTCATCCTGCTTGCGTGGCAGACGCCCCGCAGAGAACGGCAGATTGTTGTCGTTGCCGACGATGATGTGCTCATCATCAACGATGTCGACATCTTCGATCGTCACAAAGGGGAAGGTGAATCGGCCGTCTTCGTGGCCCTGGATGGCAACGCCATTCGGATCGGCGATATCAAGAAGATCAATATAGCCGATCTTGCGCACGACCGTACCCGGCTCGCCAAGTTCGATGCGATAGACCCGCTTGAAGGTCGCCGGATCCTCGAAGCAGCGCGGTGCGATCTCCCCGTCCGGGCAAGCCAGCGAGGTAATACCCTCATTTCCGTCGCGCTCGATGACAAGGCCGGTCGCGGCATCCATCATATTGAAGTCGCCGATGGCATGACCTTCGGCTTCGAGCGGATAGAACCAGTAGTTTTCGGTGAAGGCGCGAGCCTCGGTGTCGAACTCGAAGATCCGCAGCACCTGCTGGTCGTCGAGCATTTCCCAAGCGCCGGTCTCGGCATCCCAGAGCGGGCCTTCGAGCATCGGATAGAGCACCGAGCCATCCGGTGCGGCTGCCATGCCTTCATAGCCGCGCGAGCGGCGCACGTCGAATCCGACCGTCCCGTCCGGCGTCGACGGCAGTCTAAGGCCATGATTGTCCGGTGAGACGTGCGTGGCATCTCCGACCGTCGTATGGAAAAAGCCCGTGACGGTGCCGGTCAGATCAATCTCGATCAGATAGGGACCAAACTCATCACCGATGAAGATGCTATCGCCAATCGGCTGGAAGCTCTCAACGTCGAAGTCGGCCCCGGTCAGATATCGGCTTTCGGAGCCGTCCAGTTCGATCTTGAACGGCAGGACGCGATTGGCATCGTTGAGGAACAAGGTCTCCTCAATGCGCACACCGCCGGTTTCCCAGTCGGGCCGGACGAGATGCATCTGGAGCATGGCGTCAGGTGAATTGGCCTTCGACCCAAAGCCATTGTCGACCAAGACCCAATAGGTGCCATCCCCCATCGCCTTGATGCCAGAGAAGCCTTGTACCGGCTGACCTAGGAACGGTGTTGAGAGACCGGTGTAGCGCGGGCTCTCGCCTGGGGCGAGGAAGGACGCACCTGGCAGCGTGCCGACCTCGTCAATTCGGCCCTGTGCGCCACCGGTGTAGCGGCCCGAGATTGCCAGAGACGCCGGCGCATCTTCCGGCGGGTCGATAAAGGTTGCAGCCGGCAAAATGGCATGACCGGCAAGGGTTGCAGGAAAGGCCGTCGTCTCGGCCAAGATCGGCGTTGCCAACGCCGTCGACAGCCCGAATGCCAGGGCCAGGGATTGGGTGATACGCATGAGCCTCCTCCGTCAATGCGCGAGATCGCGGCGCGGCAAAGCCGCTCCACGTCTTAGTGTGCAAGGAAGCGATGTCGCCCGTGATGCAGGTCCGTGACGGAACGATTGCAGGGCAGTGAAGGCCGTGTGACAGCGTTGATAGTGATCGATGTCTCTATCGATCAGCGTGGAAACTTGGGCAGTGTCATCGTAGCAGCTGTCAAAAACAACATCGGCCCGATCCCGCTGTATAACGAGCTGCGCGCAAGTTATGCCGCCAAGCGTGACCGCTCCAGAATAAGCCTTTCGACTGCCGCCTGATCTGCGGCAGTGACCGTAAACCGCTCCTCACGGTCGGCAAGATCGGCTATGCCTGCCGGCAACGCAGGATGCTGCCCCGTTGCGCGTTCAACAGCGTCGGGGAACTTGGCCGGATGTGCGGTCGCCAGTGTGACCATCGGCACGGCGGGGTCATGCGCAACGTCCTGACCGGCCGCGACGCCAACGGCGGTGTGCGGATCGAGCAGGTAGCCAGAATCACGCAAAACCTGCGCCATGATTTCCACGGTCTGGTGTTCATCAACACGAACCGCATCGAAGTCTTGGCGGATGGCATCAAGGGCGGGTTCGGGGATTGTAAAGCTGCCGGACTGCTTCAGACCAGCCATCATCTGGCGCACGGCATCTGCATCTCGGCCCGTTGCCTCGAACAATAGGCGCTCGAAGTTCGACGACACCTGAATGTCCATGCTCGGGCTTTGGGTCGCAACGACGCCGCCCACGCCGTAGCGACCGGTCTCAAGCGTGCGCGCGAGGATATCGTTGACATTGGTCGCAATCACCAGCCGCTCAATCGGCAGCCCCATTCGCTTCGCTATATAGCCGGCCAATATATCGCCGAAATTGCCCGTCGGTACCGAAAAGCTCACCCGGCGATGCGGTGCGCCAAGGGCTACAGCCGCAACGAAATAGTAGACAGCCTGGGCAACGATCCGGCCCCAATTGATCGAATTGACACCCGACAGTGCGACGCGGTCGCGGAATACCTCATGGGTGAACATCCCCTTCACAATCGCCTGGCAATCGTCGAACGTTCCCTCGATCGCGAGCGCGTGGACATTCTCCGCAGCTACCGTAGTCATCTGGCGGCGCTGCACATCGCTGACCCGGCCATGAGGGTAGAGGATGAAGATGTCGACGGCATCGAGACCGCGAAACGCCTCGATTGCGGCGCCGCCGGTGTCGCCCGACGTCGCACCGACGATGGTTGCCCGCCCGCCGCGGTCCTTAAGCAGATGATCCATCATCCGCCCGAGAAGCTGCATGGCCACGTCCTTGAAGGCGAGCGTAGGCCCGTGAAACAATTCTAGGACAAAGGCGTTTGGCCCAATCTGGATCAGGGGTGTCACGGCCGGATGACGGAACCCGGCATAGGCGTTGTCGAGCATAGCGCGGAAATCGCCCGCACCGATGTCACCGTCCACGAAGGGAGAGATCACCGCTTCGGCGACATCCGCATAACCGCGGCCGGCAAACGCAGCGATCTGGTCTGAGGTCAAGACTGGATAGGTTTCAGGCAGATAAAGCCCGCCGTCACGGGCCAGCCCTTGGAGGATCGTGTCGGCGAAGCCAAGCGTGGGCGCGTTCCCACGCGTGCTGTCATAATTCATTGCTGTTTCGTCGCCTGAGACGGGATCGGACGAACAGGACATAAACCACTGTCAGCGCAACCGCCATGCCAAACCAGGTGAGCGCGTATTCCAAATGCCGGTTCGGCAGGTCGAGCCGGGTCACGCTGCCGCGCGGCCAGAGATCGTCCCCCTCCTCTTCAACATCCAAGAAAAACGGCAAGACCTGGAACCGATTGCGGGTCATGACGATCCTGCCGGCATAGCTCTCCATGGCGCCGAGATCGCGCCAATACCAGACATTGTTGTCGGGCTCGTTGTCCGGAGTGAATTGGTTTGGCTCACCTGGCCCGCGCAGCAGGCCCGTTATCGTGACAAAATCCGTCGACCTCGGCATCTCGTCGAGCGCCCGATCCGGCACATAGCCGCGATTGACGAGGATGTAGCCGCCAGGCCTGGTCCGAAACGGCGTGATGACATGCCAGCCGAGGCCTTCGGGGCCATGCGCAAACAGATACATCTCGGCGTCATGGATGTAGACGCCAGACGCCGAGACCCGCAGATACTCTATGTCGCCAGTCTCGTCGAACCGGCCCATCGCCTCATGAAGGAATAAGGGGTCGGCGGCAACCCGATCGTCGATGCGTGAGATCAGGCCCTCTTTCCACTCAAGCCGCTGAATCTGCCAGACACCGAGCGCGATCAGAATGGCCAGCGCCGGAAGACAGGCGATCGTCGGCCAGAATGCGGCCTGTATAAGGGGTCGCATGCCAGCCTCACGGATCGCGGTCGAGCCGACCCTCAGCCGCGTCATGGTGATACTGCAGCGCGATCAGCACACCCTTCAACGGACGCAGCAGACCAAGCGACAGGGCCAGAAGAAGTGGAACGGAATAGGCAAGATGCAGCCAGATCGGCGGAACGTACAGGACTTCGATAATCAGAACGAGGCCAACCACGACAAAGCCGACGATCATCATCACGAAAATCGCCGGACCGTCGGCTGCGTCCGCAAAAGTCAGATCGAGGCCACAAACCGGGCAGGTCTCGTTCAAGGACAGATACCCCTTGAAGATTGATCCCTGTCCGCAGTTCGGGCAGCGACCGGCAAGACCGGTGGGAATTGGCGGAACCGCCATGATGATGTCCTCGCTTTTGAAGCAGGACCTTGTCGCATCTACCTGACCTGGTGGAGCGTGGCGTTTCGTCGCTGCGCCTGGTTCAAGCGTCTGACGTCGGGATTGGCCGGCGCAGCGATCGGACGCGCCCGTCAATGACCCGCGTGCGGTCCTGCCCCCCAGACATAGATGGCTGCAAACAAGAACAGCCAGACCACGTCAACAAAGTGCCAATACCAGGCAGCCGCCTCGAAACCAAAATGCTTCTCAGGCGTAAACTGGCCGGCGAGCGCCCGCCCCAGACAAACGGCCAGGAAGATTGTTCCGATAATCACATGAGCGCCGTGGAAGCCTGTCGCCATGAAGAAGGTCGCGCCATAGATGTGACCCGTGAACGAGAAATATGCGACGGCATATTCGTAGCCCTGGATCATCGTGAAGATCATGCCGAGCACGACCGTCGCGATCAGACCCCACTTCAGCCCGTTACGGTCACCATGGATCAAGGCATGGTGCGCCCACGTCACTGTGGTCCCCGAGGTCAGCAGGATCAGGGTGTTGAGCAGCGGCAGATGCCACGGATCGAAGGTCTGGATGCCTTCCGGTGGCCAGGTGCCGCCAAGGACTTCCGTCCGTTGTGCCTGAACAGCCGAATCTGGGAACAGCGCTGGATCGAAGTAAGCCCAGAACCACGCGACGAAAAACATGACCTCCGACGCGATGAACAGGATCATGCCGTAACGCAGATGAAGCTGCACGACCGGCGTGTGATAGCCGGTATGGCTCTCCCGAATAACATCGCGCCACCAGGCAATCATTGTGTATGCGATGCCGAGAAACCCGACGATGGCGATCCACGGGCCGATCTGGCCATGCATCCAGAAAATGACGCCGATCGCCATTACAAAGGCCGAGACCGCGCCGACCGCCGGCCAGGGGCTCGGATCAACGAGATGATAATCGTGGGTCTTGGTATGGGCCTCGGCCATGTCTTTCCCCCAAAGCGTCCGGTCTGTCCGGCGCCCGCCGGACGAAATGGTTCGCGGCGTTAGTTTGCGTTCGGTTCCGGCGCAAGCGCCTGTGCGAGCGTTTCCCCATCTCTAACGGGGAAGAACGTATAGGACAATGTGATCGTGTGCACGTTATCCAATTCCGGATCATCAGCAATGCGCGGATCAACATAAAACGCGACCGGCATCTCAACTCGTTCCCCGGATTCAAGCGTCTGTTCGGTGAAACAGAAACACGCCGTCTTGACGAAATACTGCCCGGCCTTGAGTGGGGTGACGTTAAAGGTCGCCGTTCCCATTGTGGCGTGCTCAAACAGATTTTCGGCCGTGTAGAACATCAGCCCGTTCTCACCAACCTTGAGCTCAACCTCGACCTGCTCGGCGCCAAACTCCCAAGGCAGTCCTTGGGCAACATTGGCATCGAATCGAACGGCAATGTCGCGGTCGATCACGGTGGTCGAGGCAGCATCAGCCTGCTGCGTCGTACCGCCAAACCCCGTCACACGGCAAAACAGGTCATAAAGCGGCACGGCGGCAAAACTCATCCCGGTCATGAACGCGACGAAAGCAACGCAAGACACGGCAACGCGCGCATGACGGTGGGACGTGCTCGCGCCGTCCACAGTCGTGTCGCGTCCAAGCCTCACGTCATTCCCCGTCATTGTTTCACGGTCTGTCATATTGGGTCCCAAGCTATCGCCCGACTGTGTCATCAATAATCATAATGCCCGATCGAAGACACGCGGGCCAAGTTTGATCAGGGTCAGCGCATAAAACAGGATGACCATCGCGCCGAGGCTAATCGCCAGTGCGATGGACCTCTTGCGCCGGCGTGCGATCAATTCGCGGTCATCAATCTCGTGTTCTTCAAGTGTCTCCACGCTGTCGGGCACGGAGGACTCGTTGTTGTCGGTCGCCGTCATGCCGGCACCCCGTGTGCGATCAGTGACGGGAACGGCGCAATCCCGATCAAAACCTCGGCCAACAGCGCCGAAAACAGCGCGAAAAGGTAGAGGATCGAATAGCCAAAGAACTGCTTGGCAACGCTATCGCGCTCGTCGGGAGACGCGCGCATCAACAGTGCTGTGAGCCATAGCCAACCAGCCCCGGTCACCAGCGCTGTCGTCAGATAGGCCCACCCAGCCAGCCCGATCAACGACGGTACAAGACCGAGCGGCACCAAAATCAAGGAATAGACCAGAATCTGCCGAAGCGTATGCCTATCTCCGGCAACAACCGGCAGCATCGGCACGCCGGCACGCGCGTAGTCACCAGACTTATAGAGCGCCAGCGCCCAGAAATGCGGCGGAGTCCACATGAAGATGATCAGGAACAAAACCACGCTTTCAAGCGAAACGGTCCCGGTCACGGCCGCCCAGGCGATCATCGGCGGGAACGCACCTGCCGCACCTCCAATGACGATGTTCTGCGGCGTGCGCCGCTTTAGCCACATCGTGTAGATGACGGCATAGAAGAAGATTGTGAAGGCAAGCAACCCTCCGGCGAGCCAGTTCGTAAATAGGCCAAGCGCCAGCACCGAGCCGATCGACAGTGTGATCCCAAAGGTGAAGGCCTCTTCGCCGGTGACAGCGCCGCGCGGAACCGGACGGCCGCGCGTGCGGCTCATCACGGCATCAATGTCAGCATCATACCACATGTTCAGCGCACCGGAGGCGCCGGCACCGATGGCTATGAACAGGATCGCGGACGCGGCGATCAGCGGATGAAGTTCACCAGGCGCAAGAACCAGGCCGACGAGTGCGGTGAAGACCACAAGGCTCATCACCCGTGGCTTCAGGAGATCGACATAGTCGCGCACAGTAGCTTCGGCAGCACGCGCCCGGACGCCGCTCCGAGCATATCGCGCTGACTGAACCGTCCCCTCTGTCGATGACACCCGCTAACTCCGTTGTGGTCCTTCAGACGCGATACGCGGCCGCTGTTAATGCCAACCCGGCACCGTTTCATAGGTGCCGGGCATGTTTCATGCGTCTCTCGGGATCAGATAGAGCGGGACGTCGCTTTTGTCAGCCGCTCCAGTCTCCCATGCCCGCAGATCACTTGATGCGCGGCAGAGTCTCGAACTGGTGGAACGGCGGCGGCGATGACAAGGTCCATTCCAATGTCGTTGCCCCTTCGCCCCACGGGTTCTCGGCCGCGGCCCGCTTGCGCGCAAACGCGTCGAACACGCCATAGAGGAAGATCAGCACTGCAAACGCCGAGAGATACGAGCCATAGCTCGAAATCTGGTTCCAATGAGCGAATGCATCCGGATAGTCGACGTAGCGCCGCGGCATGCCGGCCAGGCCGAGGAAGTGCTGCGGGAAGAACAGAATGTTCACGCTGATAAAGGTCACCCAGAAGTGGAGTTTCCCGATGAACTCGGAATACATGTAGCCGAACATCTTCGGGAACCAGTAATACCAGGCAGCGAAGATCCCGAACACCGCGCCGAGCGACAACACATAGTGGAAGTGCGCCACGACGTAGTAGGTGTCGTGCAGTGAGCGGTCGATGCCGGCATTGGCGAGCACGACGCCGGTCACACCGCCAACGGTGAACAGGAAGATAAAGCCGATCGCCCAGAGCATCGGCGTGCGGAACTCCATCGCTCCGCCCCACATCGTAGCGATCCAGGAAAAGATCTTCACGCCGGTCGGCACCGCGATGACCATGGTGGCGAAGACGAAGTAGGCTTGGGTCGAGGTCGACAATCCGGCGGTATACATGTGGTGTGCCCACACAATGAAGCCGACCGCACCAATCGCGACCATGGCGTAGGCCATGCCGAGATAGCCGAAAACGGGTTTTCGCGAGAAGGTCGAAATGATGTGCGACACAATCCCGAAGGCCGGCAGGATCATGATGTAGACTTCCGGATGCCCGAAGAACCAGAAAAGATGCTGGAACAGGATCGGGTCACCGCCGCCGGCGGGATCGAAGAACGTCGTGCCGAAGTTACGGTCGGTCAGAAGCATGGTGATCGCGCCGGCAAGAACCGGAAGCGACAGGAGAAGCAGGAACGCGGTGACCAGCATCGCCCAGGCAAACAGTGGCATCTTATGCAGCGTCATGCCCGGTGCGCGCATGTTGAAGATCGTAGTGATGAAGTTGATCGCCCCAAGGATCGACGAGGCCCCCGCGATGTGCAGCGACAGGATCGCAAAATCCATTGCTGGCCCCGGATGGCCGATCGTCGACAGTGGCGGATAAATCGTCCAGCCGCCGCCAAAGCCGCTTGAGCCCGGCGCCCCCTCAACGAACATCGACATCACCAGCAGCAAGAAGGCGGGCGGCAGCAGCCAGAACGAGATGTTGTTCATGCGCGGAAACGCCATGTCAGGCGCGCCGATCATCAGGGGCACAAACCAGTTGCCGAAGCCGCCAATGAGTGCCGGCATGACCACGAAGAAGACCATGATCAAGCCGTGGGCGGTCACCCAGACATTGTACCCCTGACCATCGGAGAAGAGCTGCATGCCCGGCTCGGCGAGTTCGAGCCTGATCCCGATCGACAGAACACCGCCGATGAGCCCCGCGATGATCGCGAAGATGAGATACATCGTGCCGATGTCTTTGTGATTGGTCGAATAGACCCAGCGTTTCCAGCCGGTGGGAACACCGTGATCGTCATGGGCTGCGGCGTATGCCATAAAGTCAGTCCTCTTTCTCGAATTCCGACGGCTCAGTTGGCGGTCACGGCGGCGAGATCATCGCTCGCCTCGCGATCGGTTCCGACAACGCTGGCACTGTCTTCCTCAGCCTCGATGGCGCGGCGCTCGGCAACCTGTTCGGGGCTTTCGCCGGTCTTGGCGGCAATCTGCTCGATCGCCCAAGTCTCGAAGGCCTCCTGAGAGATAACTTCGACCGCGATCGGCATGAAGGCGTGATCCTTCCCACACAATTCCGAGCACTGGCCGTAATAGATGCCTTCGCGATCAGCACGGAACCACGTCTCGTTGAGGCGGCCGGGAACAGCATCCATCTTCACCCCAAAGGCCGGCATCGCCCAATTGTGGAGAACATCGGCTGCAGTAACGATGACACGCACGGTCGCACCAACAGGCACGATCATATTGTTGTCGACAGCGAGAAGACGCGGCTGGCCTTCTTCGAGTTCGTCCTCGCGGAGCATAAACTGCAGGAAGTCGATGTTTTCGTGGTCGGGATACTCATAACCCCAATACCACTGATATCCGGTCACTTTCACCGTCATATCAGCTTCAGGAATGGTCTGTTCAAAATACAGAAGCTGGAAAGATGGAATAGCGATGATAACAAGGATGAACACCGGCACAACAGTCCAGGCAACCTCAAGCATGGTGTTGTGAGAAGTCTTGGACGGCGTCGGGTTAGCCTTCGCATTGAACTTGATGATACAGTAGATCAATAGCGCAAGAACGAACAGCGTGATCGCGGTGATGATGATCAAAATGAAATTATGGAACCAGTGAATGCTCTCCATCACCGGTGATGCCGCCGGCTGGAAATTGATCTGCCAATCAACCGGCTGGGCCGCCGAGGCAACACCTGTGCTCAGCATGAAGACTGTGAGGACCACCAGGCCGATGGCTGTAACGTGCCGAAGACCTAGTTGGAAGACGGGAGTGAATAGGGAAACACTCATCTGGCGCAATCAGCCCTCTTGCTGTCGGTGCTGCGACCGCAGCCCGTAACTTCACACGCTGGCGTCACCGTTTGCCACGATCCGCCATCTCAACACTAAAGGGCACTAAGATTGCCCCGCTTGGCACTTGTCGACAACGTGTCGTCGGAAGCTAGCCGCGCTAACGACGCAACGCTTATATCATCGCATCGGTAGAAACCACATTTTCGCCGCGGTCTGCAATGATTCTTAGATCAATTCGATTGCGGCATTTCCGCCGCCCAATGTCCTGTAGTGGTTGTTGGCGCAGGCATGTGCTTGACAGGGGGTCGCGGTTTGTTACCGCTCGCGTCTCCTGATCTATGTCGGCGATTCGTCGTGGCCGTGCACAGAGCGACGTGGATGTTGCTGGTTTGGGACGTTGAGGAGGGCTCAGCTTGCCGACAGTCTGGTTGCAACAGAGGTCCAACGGAATTGTATCGCTTGGGCTCAGACATGTGTTCGGCGCAGGCCTCGCCTGCCTGCTGCTCACCGCTCTAGCGGGCTCCGCGATTGCCCAAGGAGTCGTCCGCGATACCGTCGGCGACTGGCAAGTCCGCTGTGATCAGCCGCCCGGTGCTGCGCAAGAACAATGCGCATTGATGCAAAGCGTGACGGCCGAAGACAGGCAGAACGTCGGCCTGACTGTCGTTGTCCTGAAAACCGCGGACAATGCCGACCACATCATGCGCGTGCAGGCACCATTGGGTGTGCTTCTGCCAGCCGGCCTCGGTCTCAGGGTTGATGACGAGGATGTCGGGCGGGCTTTGTTCGTGCGCTGTGTTCTCGACGGCTGCATCGCCGAGATTTACCTCAAGACAGAAGAACTCGCCAAGCTTCAAGCTGGCTCCGTCGCAACCTTCATTATTTTCCAGACGCCCGAGGAAGGCATCGGCATTCCAGTGTCTCTCGCAGGCTTCACCGAGGGCTATGCACAGCTGCAGTAGATCGCCGGCCCCTTGCGCTTGCGCTGCCATGTGCCGACATCCATCATGACATGATGGAATTCCAAGACCCCGATTGGACGGCGCCATGACTTCGACATCCGACGATATCCTGCTAGCCGCCAACGGCGTTAGTGACGACGAAGCGCTTGCAATCCTCAGGCAGGCAACCAACGGCGCTGACGATGGAGAGCTGTTTCTTGAGGATCGCTCTTCGGAAATGCTGCTGTTCGACAATGGCCGGCTGAAGCAGGCAACCTATGACCGGTCGAGCGGGTTTGGTCTCAGGGCAATCGCCGGTGATGCTGCGGGCTATGCCCATTCCTCGGAGATCTCGGTCGCGGCCCTGAAGCGTTCCGCAGACGCCGTGTCGACTGTGACACGAGGCGATCACGGCACGCTCGATACGGGCCCGACACGGCGCAATCGCACGCTTTACGAGGATGTCGATCCGCTGGCCGAACCGGCCTTCGGCGACAAGGTCGCTCTGCTGCAGGCGATCGACGCCTACGCCCGGGCGCGCGAGCCGAAGGTGCGCCAAGTCAGCGTCAGCCTCGCCGCCAACCGCCAGGTCGTTGAAATCCTGCGTCCCGACGGCGAACGGTTTTACGATGTCCGTCCGTTGGTTCGCATCAATGTGTCGGTCGTTGCCGGTGATGGCAATCGTCAGGAGACTGGCTCGTTCGGCATGGGCGGACGTGCAGCCTATGACCAGTGGATCACGGAAGACCGTTGGCAATCGGCCGTCGACGAGGCAACACGCCAGGCACTCGTCAATCTCGACGCGGTCCCGGCGCCGGCAGGCGAACTCGATGTCGTCCTCGGCGCAGGCTGGCCGGGAATCCTGCTGCACGAGGCGATTGGCCATGGCCTGGAAGGCGACTTCAACCGTAAAGGCACCTCTGCCTTCGCTGGCCTAATGGGAGAACGCGTTGCCTCGCCCGGTGTCACGGTCGTCGACGACGGCACGATCGACGGCCGCCGCGGATCCTTGACCATCGATGATGAGGGCACACCATCCAACCGCACCGTGCTGATCGAGGACGGTATTCTTGTTGGCTATATGCAGGACCGGCAGAACGCCCGCCTGATGGGCACACGCTCGACCGGCAATGGCCGGCGCCAGTCCTATGCCCATATTCCGATGCCGCGCATGACCAATACCTATATGCTCAATGGCGACCATCAGCCGGACGAGATCCTCGCCTCCGTCGACCGAGGGCTTTATGCTGTCTCCTTCGGCGGTGGCCAGGTCGACATCACCTCGGGCAAGTTCGTTTTCCAGTGCACCGAGGCTTATGAGATCGAGGGCGGTAAGATCGGCCGCCCAGTCAAGGGAGCGATGCTGATCGGCAACGGCCCCGACGCTCTAACCCGGGTGCGGATGATCGGCAATGACATGGCGCTCGACACTGGCATCGGCACCTGCGGCAAGAACGGACAGGGCGTGCCCGTCGGCGTCGGACAACCCTCGATGCGGATCGATGCGCTGACCGTCGGAGGGACCCAGGCCGCTTAGACGGTCGGGACTGAACGGTTTCCGCATCCTTACGCCGGGATCCGGGCGCCTTAGTGCGGTTGGAGAGCCTGGCATCCGCATTTCACGCTTCTTGCGTGATAATTCACGCAGCGCTACGGCACTGTTATGGACACTCACGACACCGTCGTTCTGTTTTCGGAAGCGCTGATCCTGCTCGGCGCGGCGGTTATCGCCGTGCCAATTTCCAAACGACTGGGGCTCGGCTCGGTCCTCGGCTATCTGATCGCCGGCATCATCATCGGCCCGGAAGTGCTCAGGCTGTTTCGCGAAACCGAAGACATGCTGCATGTTTCGGAGCTCGGCGTTGTTCTTTTGCTGTTTGTCATCGGCCTCGAACTCAAGCCATCCAGGCTGTGGTCGATGCGCAAGGATATTTTCGGTCTCGGCCTGACCCAGGTCCTATTGTCGGCCGCCGGCGTCATGGCCTATCCCCACTTCGTGCTCGGCTGGTCGTGGCAGGCCTCGGTGATCGCGGGCTTCGGGCTCGCACTATCGTCGACCGCGCTCGTCATGCAGCTTCTCGACGAGCGTGGCGAAACCCAGTCGACTCATGGCCGGAAGTCCTTCGCGATCCTGTTGTTTCAGGACATTGCTTTCGTGCCGATCCTGCTCCTGGTCGCAATCCTTGCGCCACATGGCGGGGAGATGGCGGACCCGGCCTGGCTCGCCATCGCAAAGGTAGTCGGCGCCTTTGCCGTCGTCATCGGCGTCGGGCACTATCTGATCAACCCGTTTTTTACGATCCTAGCGCGGTCGGGCGCGCGCGAGATTATGACGGCGGCTGGCCTGTTCATCGTGCTGGCCGCCGCCACCTTGATGGCCTTGGCCGGGCTGTCGATGGCGATGGGCGCGTTCCTCGCTGGCGTCTTGTTGGCCGAATCGCGGTTCCGCCACCAGCTTGAAGCCGATATCGAGCCGTTTCGCGGCATGCTGCTCGGACTGTTCTTTATCGCTGTCGGTATGACGATCGATCTCGGCGTCCTGGTGTCCAACTGGGCGGCTCTTCTGTTGGGCGTGCCTGCGCTGATCGCAACCAAGTTTTTGACGATCTACGCAGCGATGCGGCTGTTCGGCTCCGGCCACAATGACGCAATCGCAAGCGCGCTCTACCTGCCCCAGGGCGGCGAGTTTGGCTTCGTTGTCTACGCGGCCGCTGCGGCTGGCGGAATCATTACACTCGCCGACAGCTCGGAACTGATCGCAGCCGTCGTTCTGTCGATGGCGCTGACGCCGCTTCTGGTGCGGCTGATCCCGCGGCTCCAATTCCAACGCAAGCAGACCGACCGCGAGGAGAGCTTCGAAGGCGCCGGCGGAACGGTGTTGATGATCGGCTTCGGCCGCTTCGGTCAGATGGTGTCGCAGCTTCTCCTCGCCCGCGGCATCGATGTCACCACGATCGATAACAATCTGACGCGGATCGACAATGCCGCACGCTTCGGCTTCAAGGTCTTTTATGGCGATGGGCGCCGGATCGACGTGTTGCGCGCCGCCGGCGCCGAGCATGCCGAACTGATCCTGGTCTGCACCGACGGCAAGGACACAACCAGCCGGATCGCCGAACTCGTGCGCGAGTCGTTCCCCCGGGCGCTCCTAGGTGCGCGCAGCTTTGACCGCACCCAGACGCTCGAACTTCTCAAGTCGGACGTCGATTTCGAACTGCGCGAGACGTTCGAGAGCGCAATGGTTTTTGGCCGCATGGCGCTCGAACATCTTAGCGTGGACGACGAGTCCGCCTCCGAGATCGAAGCCGAAATCCGGTCCCGCGACCGCGAGCGCCTCGGGCTTCAGTTGTCCGGCGACATCTATTCCGGGCTCGAGACGTTGCTTGCAACGCCGGAACCGCTGGTGCCGCCACGCTCTGCGCCGGAACGCCTCAACCCCGAGGCGCGCAAGGAGGCACGGCAGGACACGGACAGCGGAACCGATGACGATCATGTTTAGCCGGTCACGCTCCTGTCTGATCTCGCTCAATATTGGGACCGCACAGCCGTGACCGAAGCCAGCGAAACGGACGCACCGAAAGTAGAGCCTGAAAAGGCCCGCTTCGTCACCGGCTCGACCATGCGCCATGTCGCGGTGATGACCGCAACCGGGTCAGCAGGCCTCGTCTCGCTGTTCGTCGTCGACCTTCTCAATATCTTCTACATCAGCCTTCTGGGGGAAGGGGAACTGGCCGCGGCCATCGGCTATGCGGGCACGGTGATGTTCTTCAACATCTCCGTATCCATCGGCATCACGATCGCAGTCACGGCCCTTGTGTCGCGGGCACTTGGCGCCGGCGACCGGGCGCGGGCACGCCGCCTCGCCGCCTCGGGTCTTGTGTTTTCAGCCGCCATTATGATCGCCGTGGCCGTTCTGCTCTTGTTCAATCTGACGGCGATCCTGTCGCTTCTCGGCGCCGAGGGCCGCACACTCGACCTCGCCGTCCGGTTCCTGGCGATTGTCGTGCCCTCGATGCCGTTGCTTGGTCTCGGCATGGCGGCGTCTGGGGTCCTGCGTGCCGTGGGTGACGCCAAGCGGGCGATGTATGTCACGCTCGTTGGCGGCGCTGTGACGCTGGTTCTCGATCCAATCTTCATCTTCGGCCTCGGGCTTGGTCTCGACGGGGCGGCGATCGTTTCGATCCTCGCCCGGGCAGCGATCGTCGCAACTGGGCTCTATGGCGCGATCATGGTTCATGACCTGGTTGGGCGGATCTCAATCAAATGCACGCTTGAGGACATCAGCCCGCTGATGAGCATCGCCGGCCCGGCGATCCTGACCAATGTCGCAACTCCGGTGGGCAACGCTTACATCATCGCAGCCATTTCGGATTTCGGCGATTCCGCCGTCGCGGGCTGGTCCATCGTCGGACGGATCATTCCTGTCGCTTTCGGAGCGATCTTCGCGCTGTCTGGCGCCGTCGGCCCGATTATCGGCCAGAATTACGGTGCGAAGCGCTTTGACCGCCTGCGCGCTGTGCTGCGCGATTCGATGGTCCTGACGATCGGCTACTGCCTTAGCGTCTGGGCCCTGCTCGCGCTGTCCTACCCTGTGATCATCTGGGCGTTCGACGCATCCGAAGACGCAGCGAGCCTGATCCGCTTCTTCTGCCTGATTGCGGCGGGAGGCTTCCTGTTCAACGGCCTGCTGTTCGTCGCCAATGCGTCGTTCAACAATCTTGGCTTTCCGATCCTGTCGACCGTCTTCAACTGGGGTCGGGCAACGCTCGGCACCATTCCCTTCGTCATGGTAGGCACTGCGTTGATGGGCGCAGCAGAAGGTGCCCTGGCGGGTCAGGCGCTCGGCGGTGTCCTGTTCGGCACGGTCGCGGTTTACATGGGCTTTCGGGTCATCCGTCGTATCGAACAGAACCCGCCAAGCGACGATCAACCACCGAAGCCGGCCTGGTGGGTGGCGTTGTCGCCGTTTTCCAGTGGCCGAAGCGCGACAGGAATCAGAACTTAAATCAACCTCGGCGCCGACCTGTCATCACCGAAACTCGGACACCTCAATCCGCGCCCGGCTGCCATCGCGCAGGGGAACCGTCAGCCGCATACCCGACAGGCTTATGTCGCCATCAATCGCGAAGCCAAGTGCGACACGGCCCAGCTCAACTGGCTGGCCAGTTATGAAGCTCAGTGCCGCAAGTTGGGTCCGTTGCTGGTTCGGTACGATCAGATCGGTCACACCATCGCCATTCACATCGACCGAGGCCGACAGATCGAGCGCACGCGCCCCGATCTCATGGTTGGAATATCCTGAAACACGCGCGTCGCGCCGAAGCCCCGGTCCGGCCAGTTCATATAGTTCAAGAATACCGCCAATGTGCGGGGTCTTGATGATCGCAATCTCCGGCCGGCCGTCGCCATCATAGTCCGCGATACCTGCCGGATTGAGCCAGCGATTGGACCGGCCGATCGGTCGTGTCTCGGCAATGATTGCAAGCGCACCATTGCGAACATCCAAGATCGTCAGCGCCGCACCCGACGCGGCGTAGGCTCGGATCGCGATAACCTCCGCACCGCCATCACCATCAAGATCGGCGAGCCGCGGCGTGATATCTTCAAACACAGAATCATCAGGCAGCATCAGGACATGCTCCTGACCGGAAGCATCGCGCACCCAAATGCCGCCTGCCTCGATCGCATCCCCTAGAACCGCATGGGCATAGCGGGTCGTCGGCGCGATGTAGCGGGCCTGAGTGATGCCCCTGCCATCTGCCCGCGCCACCGCCCCGTCCGGCAACGGCGTCAGATCCTCGGCGAACGCAGCCGCCAGTCCCATCAACGGGCCACCCAGGACAATACGCCAGATCCACCGCCGGAGCCGCACCGCCAAACGACGGTCAAACATGCTGGCCACCATTGATGTGGACTTCGGCGCCATTGAGATAGGAGCCGGTCTCGGTGCACAGCACATGAATGATGTTGGCGACCTCATCCGGCGTGCCGAGCCGGCGCAGCGGAATCTGCTCGACGATCTTCTCCGTGCCCGGCGACAGGATCGACGTATCAATCTCGCCCGGCGCAATAGCGTTGACCCGGACACCCAGTGGCCCGAAATCATGCGCCATTTCGCGCGTCAGCCCAGCCAACGCCGCCTTCGACGTGGCGTAAGCGGAGCCGGCGAAGGGATGCACCCGGCTACCGGCAATCGAGGTAACGTTGACAACCGCCCCCTTGGCGGTTGCGAGCTCGAACAACAATCCCTTGGCCAGCATGATCGGAGCGAAGAAATTGACCTGAAACACTTTCGCCCAGTCGGACATGTCCATGTCGAGTGCGCCCATGCGCTCGCCATTGGGCTGTTTCGGCGAGATCGCTGCATTGTTGACCAATGCATCGAGCCGCGCGCCGTCCACTTTCAGCCGGCGCTTCATCTCGGCGATCGCCTCGGTCGTGTTATCGGGATCTGCCAGATCGACCTGTATGTGGTCCTCTTCCCCCGCCGGCCACGGACAGTTCTCCGGGAAGGCATGGCGCGAACAGGTGATAACGCGCCAATTGTCCTGGGCGAACCGGCGTACGGTGGCGTGCCCGATGCCGCGGCTCGCACCGGTCAGGATCAACGTTCGTCGTGGCGCGTCAGACGTCATCACGCTGTGTCCTCACGGATAGAGCCGGGCCTTGTCCCACGCCGTGTCGACACGGGATCGCGTGAACCTGACCCGGTCGTGCAGGCGGAACTTGCGATCGTGCCAAAACTCGATCTCCACCGGAGTGAGACGGAAGCC
>JBCBSK010000074.1:0-17120 GCA_039819185.1 Pseudomonadota bacterium
CCCGGCCATGTCGTTGTGCCGACCGTCTTTTATTGGGCGCTCAGGCAGTGGCTCAAGACGGAGGCACCCTCGCATGGTCTTGAAGTCAGTTTCGTCGATCAGGCCGATTCAGAGGTGATTTCGGCCGCCATCCGGCCCGGTGAGACCAAGCTCATCTGGCTTGAAACGCCGGCCAATCCGACTTGGGCGGTTGCCGATATCGAGCGCGTTGGAGAGTTGGCCCATGAGGCCGGCGCGTTGCTTGCTGTCGATTCTACCTGCGCAACGCCGGTCTTCAGCCAGCCTTTGTCGCTTGGCGCCGACATCGTCATGCATTCCGCAACGAAATACCTCAATGGTCACTCGGATGTGCTCGCTGGTGTCCTCGCCTTTGCCGAAGATGGTGATGCCGCAGTTCGCGCAGCCGCCATCCGCAAGAGTCATGGCGGCATTTTGGGTGGGCGTGATGCGGCCGAGCTGTTGCGCGGCCTGCGCACGTTGCATCTCAGAGTCCGCAGGCAGTCCGATACCGCATTGAAGATCGCGCTGCAGTTCGCCGATCATCCCGCCGTGTCGCAGGTACTCTATCCCGGTCTGCCCTGGCACCCGGGTCATCCGATAGCGCGGCGACAGATGTCGGGCGGGTTTGGCGGCATGTTGTCCCTGCGGCTGTCTGGGGGTGCTGACGCTGCGGCAGCGCTGGTGCGCGAAACACGGCTTTGGAAGACCGCGACCTCGCTTGGCGGCGTTGAAAGCCTGATCGAGCATCGTGCGCCTGTTGAAGGCCCCGACACGCTCTGCCCCGACGATCTCGTACGTCTGTCGACCGGCATTGAGAGCCCGGACGATCTGATTGCTGATTTGGACCAGGCGCTTGCTGCAATCAGCCACGATGTTGATGCGGAGACCGCCGCCTGATCTCGGAGCGCTGACCGTCGATGTTCCAGGCCATGCTTGCCATCTGCCGCGACGCCATCGGCCATTTCAATGGTGACGATGGCTGGGCGCTGGCAAGCCATGTCGCATTGTCGATTCTTCTGGCGATGTTCCCGTTTTTGATCTTTGTGACGGCGGTGGCAGGCTTTGCAGGCAGTCCGGAGCTCGCTGCCGAGGCAGCTCATCTGCTGTTTGAGGCCTGGCCGCCCGAGGTCGCGGCGCCTGTTGCGCGCGAGATAGAGACATTGGTCACCGTGCCGCGGTTCGATCTTCTGACGATCGGTATTCTGCTCGCGGTATTTCTCGCCTCAAACGGGGTGGAAGCGGTGCGTACTGCGCTAAACCGCGCCTATCGTGTCCAGGAGACACGGCCGTTCTACCTTCTGAGGTTGCAAAGCGTCACCTTCGTCGTCTTAGGCGCGATCGGGCTGATTCTGATTGCGCTTGCGGCCATCGTCGCGCCGGTGATCTGGTATATGGCGCTCGAGGAACTGCCGGCTCTATCGCAACTAACTGGAGCGTTGACCCGCTATCGGCTCGCCATCGCCGTTATCATCCTGGCAATCGGGCTCATCATGAGCCATCGTTTTCTGCCGGCCCGGCGGCAAACCTTCGGGCTGATCTGGCCCGGCGTCGTCTTCACAATCACGCTGTGGATCATCGGCGGCATTCTGTTCGGCATCTATATCCGCGACGTCGCGAGCTACGGATCCACCTATGCCGGCCTCGCCGGCATCATGACGTCAATCGTTTTTCTTTATCTCGTCGGCGTCGTGATGATCCTGGGCGCCGAACTCAACGCCGCGATCGCACGGTTTCGCAATGGGGATCTGGCGGAGCAAGTCGAGCCCGTGACCTGATTGACGCCTCGATCCTAATTCGCCCCGTCCAGCAGTCGTCGCGCGATCACCTGCGCCTGGATCTCGCCGGCGCCCTCGAAAATGTTGAGAATGCGGGCGTCGCATAGAACGCGTGATATCGGGTACTCGAGTGCGAACCCGTTGCCGCCATGGATCTGCAGCGCGTTGTCGGCCGCGGCCCAGGCAACGCGGGCGGCCAGAAGCTTGGCCATACCGGCTTCGAGATCGCAGCGCCGCTCCTGGTCTTTCTCGCGGGCCGAGAAGTATGTCAGCTGCCGGGCGATCATGATCTCCGCTGCCATCATCGCGAGCTTGTCGGACACGCGCGGGAAATCGGCGATCGGTCGGCCGAACTGAACGCGTTCCACCGCATATTTCAGCCCGAGATCGAGCGCTGACTGGGCTACGCCGACGGCGCGGGCAGCGGTCTGGATGCGGGCGGATTCAAAGGTCTGCATCAACTGTTTGAAGCCCTGGCCTTCCTCGCCGCCGAGCAAGTTGTCCACCGGCACCTCGAAACCGTCGAAGGAAATGTCGTACTCCTTCATCCCGCGATAGCCGAGGACTTCGATCTCGCCGCCGGTCATCCCCTCCGCCGGGAAGGGATCGGCGTCACTGCCGCGCGGTTTCTCGGCCAGGAACATCGACAGGCCGCGATAGCCGCTTTCGTCAGGATTGGTTCGCGCCAGAAGCGTCATGACATCGGCGCGAACGGGATGGGTGATCCACGTCTTCTGGCCGGTGATCTTATAGGTGTCACCGTCACGCTCGGCACGCGTCTTTAGGCTGCCGAGGTCGGACCCGGTGTTGGGTTCGGTGAAGACCGCTGTCGGCAGGATCTCGCCAGACGCGATCTTGGGCAGCCAATGGGCTTTTTGCTCCTCGGTGCCACCACAGAGGATCAGTTCGGCGGCGATTTCCGACCGCGTGCCAAGCGACCCAACGCCGATATAGGCGCGGCTTAGTTCCTCGGAGACGACGCACATGGACTCTTTGCCAAGCCCCATGCCGCCGAAATCCTCCGGGATCGTCAGGCCAAAGACGCCAAGCTCTGCCATCTGAGACAGGATCTCGAGCGGAATGTAGTCGTTCTTCAGGTGCCACTCGTGGGCATGCGGCGTGACTTCCGCCTCGGCAAAACGGCGCATTTCGGCGCGGATCTGTTCATAGGTTTCGTCGAGGCCAGGATCGCCAATCTCGGCGTGACCGGACTCAGACCGCATCAATTCGACGAGTCGCGCGCGCGTGTCAGTCGTGTTGCCGGTCAGGATCAGCGGTTCGGCCGTAGCGCGAAAAGTGTCCATCTCGGCGTCGCTCAGGCCGAGATCCATGGGTCGGACAATTTCCCCTTGGCTCATCGGGATGCCGCCGAGGATCTGGGCGGCATATTCGCCGGCACCGACCCTGACAACGAGATTCTCGACTTCGCCGAAGCGCCCCTCCGCCTGCATGCGCTCAGTGTAGTTGGCAAGTTCGCGCAGGCTCATCCGATAGGTCGCGAGCCAGGCCAGTCCATGGGCTGCGCGCTGATGTCGGTCTACGAGACTGCCTGAAACGCGGCCGTCCTTGACCACCAGATCGGCGACATGGGTGCGGGCTGTGGCATACAACACGTCGGCGGCATCGGCCGTCTCGGCCAAAAGACTCTGGAGCGGCAGGTCCTGGGCGCTCGGTAGCGTCTCGGCGAGGCTCATCGTTGGTGTCCCTAAGCTTTTCATCTCAGTCATGGCACGTCACGCGCACACTACCGCGCAGTGTGTGCACCGCAATAGGGCAGATCGTCCGACCATGGTCGGGTGATCTGGGCGCCGAAACAATCCCAGCGAAAGTGGGAACCGTTCGGGCAAGCCGAACCGCGTTCGGAATTGCGACAAAACAATCGGATCAAAGAAAGCTCTGTGGATCGATATCGATCTGAACGCGCACGCCGCCGCGCTCCTTAGGTGCGACGTCTAGCCAGGCGCGAATGTAGGCCGGAAGATCGAAGCTCCGGTCCGCTTTGACCAGAAGCCGGTAGCGGAAGCGGCCACGGATCAGGACCATTGGCGCTTCGACCGGCCCGAGAATACGGGCCCGGTCGGTTGCCGGCGCGGCGCGCACCATCGCCCGGGCATGGGCCTCGGTTGTTGTTTTGTCGCGCGCCGAGACGATCAGGCCCGCGAGCCGCGCAAAGGGCGGCATGCCGGCTTCCTCACGCGCTGCCATCTCGCGTGCATAGAAGGCATCACGATCGCGGGCGACAAGCGCCTGCAGCACTGGGTGCGATGGCTGGTAGGTCTGCATCAACGCGCGCGCGCCAGATCGTTCGCGGCCGGCCCGGCCGATGACCTGTTCGAGAAGCTGGAACGCGCGTTCGCCAGAGCGCGGGTCGACCGACGCCAGCCCCGCATCGGCATCGACGACACCGATCAGCGTCATCAGCGGGAAATGATGGCCCTTGGCGGCCAATTGTGTGCCGATGACGATGTCGGCCTCGCCTTTGGCAATGAGGGACAGGCGTTCGCGCATCACGCGGACGCCGGGGATGAGATCGCTCGACAGAATGGTGATCCGCGCATCGGGAAACCGCTCGGCGGTTTCTTCGGCGATGCGTTCGATGCCGGGGCCGCAGGGCACGAGGCTGTCTTCGGCGTCGCAGTTTGGACACCTCGGTGGGATCGGTTGCGTCACGCCGCAATGGTGGCAGAGAAGGACCCGGCGGAACCGGTGTTCGACGAGCCAAGCCGAGCAATTGGCGCACTCAAAGCGAAAGCCGCAAGCTCGGCACAGGGTCAGGGGCGCATAGCCGCGGCGATTGAGGAACAACAGCGATTGTTCCCCCTTCTCCAGCGTCTCACCGACCGCTGCGACCAGTGGGTCAGACAGAAACCGTTGCGGCTCGGGCGGAGTCTGCGTCAGATCGACAAGGTCGATGTCGGGTAGCGCATGGCCGCCATGGCGCTCGGGCAAGCGCAAATGCCGATAGCGCGCACGTTCGGCATTGGCCCAGCTTTCGACCGACGGGGTTGCCGATGACAAGATGACGGGCACGCCCTCGATATGCCCGCGCAGTACCGCCATGTCGCGCGCCTGATAGGGCACGCGTTCGTCTTGCTTGTAAGCCTGGTCATGCTCTTCATCGACGATGATCACGCCAAGCGAGCTGAACGGCAGGAAGAGCGCCGAGCGTGCGCCGGCGACGACCTGTACCGTACCCTCTGAAACCCCGCGCCAGATAGCTGCCCGCCGTTTGGCGCCGACATCGGAATGCCATTCCGCGGGGCGGGCGCTGAACCGGGCTTCGAAACGCTTCAGGAAGGCTTCCGTCAGAGCGATCTCGGGCAGCAGGATCAGGGCTTGCCGGCCCGCATGGAGGGCGTCGGCAATGGCCTCGAAGTAAACCTCGGTCTTGCCTGAGCCGGTGACACCGTCGAGCAGTGCGACCGCGTGACCGTCGGCAACACGAGGCAGGCCGGTGACGGCGTCTTGCTGGTTGGGATTGAGGTTGGGCTGCCCATGGTCCGGATCGGGCGGATGGACGATCGGCGGCGGTGGGGTTGCGACATAGTCGAGCGCACCCTGATCGACGAGGCCGTTGATGACGGCCAGCGAGACGCTGGCCTCGTCTGCCAACAGACGACGCGTGCGGGCAAACCCGTCTGATGTTAGCGCGAGCACCCGCTCGCGAGACGGCGTCATCCGCTCCGGCACAACGCCGGTCGCGCGCAAGGCCATCACGGGGTCTGCCGGCGCCAGCGCATCCTCAGACCTGAGCACCGCATTCAGCACCAGGCCGCGCGGGCTGACGTAATAATCGGCAATCCACTCGACGAAGCGGATCATCTCCGGGGTCAGCGGCGGACAGCCATGAACGCGCTCGATGTCCTTTAGTTTGGCCGGATCGATCGCATCCGCTTCACCCGGCCACACTGCGCCGAGC
The DNA here is from genome assembly GCA_039819185.1 of Pseudomonadota bacterium. Taxonomy (GTDB): domain Bacteria; phylum Pseudomonadota; class Alphaproteobacteria; order Rhizobiales; family Tepidamorphaceae; genus JBCBSK01. Next base: position 5,695 of record JBCBSK010000074.1, read on the forward strand.
ACCGTCCGGTTGCCGAGTGGCACCGAGACGATGGTTCCTGGCTCAAGGTACCGGCCGTCTTCCAGGCGGTAGGTGTAGGCCGTCTCCACCGCCACGGCGCATTGTACGAGGATGAGGGTTAAGCGCGCCATCAGGCCTCCGGGAATCAGAGCAGACCGTAGGCCGATGTCTTATGCGACGGAAAGACTTTGATCTTCTGTCAGCCTATGGGAAGAGATGGCTGCATCAGCCAAGCGATCATCCGGAGCGCACGCAATGAAGTTCTTCGTCGATACCGCCGATACGGCAGAGATCAGCGATTTGGCCGAAACCGGTCTCCTCGACGGGGTGACGACCAACCCGTCCCTGATCGCCAAATCAGGGCGCGACTTCATCGAGGTCGTGAGCGAGATCACGCGGATCGTTGACGGCCCGGTTAGCGCCGAAGTGACCGCGACCAATGTCGATCAGATGCTGGATGAAGGCCGAAAGCTGGCCGAAATCGCCGACAACATCGCGGTGAAGGTGCCTTTGACCTGGGACGGGCTGAAGGCCTGCCGGGCATTGAGCCAAGCCGGCACGATGGTCAACGTCACGCTGTGCTTTAACGCCAACCAGGCGCTTCTCGCTGCCAAAGCCGGCGCAAGCTTCATCTCGCCCTTTATCGGCCGACTCGACGATATCGGCCTCGACGGCATGGAATTGATCCGCGAAATCCGCGTGATCTACGACAATTACGGCTTCTCGACCGAGATTCTGGCCGCCTCGATCCGTACGCCGAACCATGTCAAGGAGTCGGCCCTTGCCGGTGCCGATGTCGCGACCGTCCCGCCGGCGGTGCTCAAGGGGCTCAGCGCCCATCCGCTGACGGACAAAGGCCTGGCGGCGTTCCTCGCCGATTGGGGCAAGACCGGCCAGTCGATTCTCTGAGACCCAGATGACCGGCGGCGCTCCCGATCATCCGGCCCGGATGATCGCGCATCTGTCCATTGGTGTGCGTGATCTCGACGCGGCGGTGCGATTCTACAACGCTGTTTTCGCACCCCTTGGCTATGTGTCCTACGGCATCGTGGACGGTGACCCTCCGCATCACCCGTTCCGCTCCTGCGGCTTTGGTCCGCCAGGTGGAGACCCGTGGGCGATTGGGGATGCAACGCCGTTCTGGCTCGAGGAGCGCCCCGATGCCGCGCCTCCGACCAACGGAGCCCATGTCTGTTTTTCTGCCCCGACGCGCGATCAGGTGCATGCTTTTCATGCGGCGGGACTTCAACATGGCGCGACGGATGACGGTGCGCCGGGCCCGCGCCCGCATTATGGCGAAGGCTACTATGCAGCCTTCTTGATCGATCCCGAAGGTTGGAAGATCGAAGCAGTGACCTATCACGCTGATCGAAGCGGCTCTTAACCTCGGTGCAACGCGGCGCGTGCACGCTCGGTGCCATGCCTCCGTCCTCCACATACAATGTTCGCGATCCCGACTTTGGGTTGAAGCTTGCCGCACCTGATCTCATGGCGCTGATCGCCGATTGGCTCGTCTGGCTCAGTGCTGAACGCCGGCTGTCGCCGAAGACTGTTGAAGCCTACGAGCGTGACGTTCGTCAGTTCGTTTACTTCCTGCGTGATCATCTCGGAACGCGCCCCGGTCTTGCCGATCTCGAAGGCCTTGGGCCGAGCGACACCCGCGCCTTTCTCGCGTCTCGCCGGTCGGATGGAACCGGTGCGCGCAGCATTTCCCGACAGATTGCGGGGTTGAAGTCTTTGGTGCGGTTTGCCGAGAAGGCGCGCGGACTGGAGCTTAAGGTATTGACGGGTGTACGCGGGCCGAAAAAGCCGCAGAGCCTGCCCAAACCGCTTGATCGGATGTCCGCGCGTGAGGTGATCGAGCCGGATACCCTGCCCGCCACCGAGGAGCCCTGGATCATCGCTCGCGATGCAGCGGTTCTGACGCTGCTCTATGCCGGAGGCTTGCGCATTTCCGAGGCGCTTGGGTTAACGCGCGGTCAAGCGCCGCTGCCGGGTGAAGGCGACAGCCTGCGTGTGACCGGCAAAGGTGGTAAGGTGCGGCTCGTGCCGGTACTAGACGTTGTGCGGACCCGTATCGCCGACTATCTCAGACTTTGTCCCTACCGTCTGCCTCTGGATGGGCCACTCTTTGTTGGCGCGCGCGGCGGGCCGCTTAATCCGCGGCTGATCCAAAAACGGATGGAGCAGCTCAGAAGCGCGCTCGGCTTGCCGTCATCGGCCACGCCACATGCGCTCAGGCATTCCTTCGCGACGCATCTTCTGTCGAATGGCGGCGATCTACGCTCGATCCAGGAGTTGCTTGGCCATGCCAGCTTGTCGACGACCCAGGTCTACACCGAGGTCGACGAGGCACGGCTTCTCGAGGTCTATCGCGACGCCCATCCGCGCGCGTGATCCGTGCGGCCTGCCCAAACAATCGGCGCAGCGCTTGCAAAACAAGCTTGGTGGTCCGGTCAAATACGGTTAGCGTATCTGTCCGAGAAGCGGACGTTCGCGACACAATCTTGCGCAAAGCTGGATTGATCATCGCGGGCCAACCGCCCAACCGACAGATGCAAGCGGACCTGTGCAGCAGTCCCTGCCCGCACGGACCCAGACCTAGAGGAGCTGACCATGAAAACGATCACGACTCTTTCGATTGCGACAATTGCGTCCCTCGGCATGGCGGGTGCGGCGCTCGCCGAAGGCTGCTTCTATGGCCACACCGCGTCGAAGTCGACGCCGGTGACGGCGGACGCCGAAGCGCCCGCAACGCCTGTCACGCTTGAAGCTGCGATCGCTGAGATGGAAGCTGCGGAGGCGGCCGAACTCGAAACGGCCCAGGCGCCCGCCGAGACCGTCAGCCAGTAAACGATACCTCGATCGTGTCAGGGACAGTCAGTCCTTGACCCCATAGACTTGGTCCGGGCCGGGAAACTGCCTTGCCCGGACCTCAGCCGCATAAGCCTCAACGGCCTGCTCGATCGCCGGTCCAATCTGACCGTAGGCCTTGACGAAGCGCGGCGGGGATGGGTTCAGCCCCAGCATATCTTCGAGCACCAGGATCTGGCCGTCACAGGTCGCGGACGCGCCGATGCCGATCGTCACGATCGGAATGTCCTTGGTGATCTTCGCAGCCAGTGGCTCGGCCATTCCTTCGAGCACGATTGAAAATGCGCCTGCGTCCGCAACGGCTTTCGCATCCGCTTCGATCGCCGGCCATTGATCGCGGGTCCGCCCTTGCGTCTTGAAGCCGCCCATTGTGTTGACGGCCTGCGGCGTCAGTCCGACATGGCCCATCACCGGAATGCCGCGCTCGACCAGAAAGCGGATCGTGTCGGCCATGCGCATGCCGCCTTCGAGCTTCACGGCACCCGCTCCGGTTTCCATCATCACGCGTGAGGCCGCCTGAAACGCCTGTTCCGGTGACCCTTCATAGGAGCCGAAGGGCAGGTCGATGACGACGAGCGCCTGGGACGCGCCACGCATCACCGCCTTGCCATGGGCGATCATCATGTCGAGCGTCACACCGATGGTGGAATCCAGCCCATGGATCACCATACCAAGGGAATCGCCGACCAGGATCAGGTCGACATGGCGGTCGACCAACCGGGCCGTGTGGGCGTGATAGGCGGTCAGGCAGACGACTGGATTGCCGCCCTTGCGGGCTGCGATGTCGGGCGCCGTCAGCATTCGAACGGGTTTTTGCGTGCTCATCTATGAAGTTCTGGGCGCGTTCACATATGAATCGCGCGCTTGTCGACGGCGAGAGCGGCTTCCTTGACGGCTTCGGTCAGCGTCGGGTGGGCATGGCAGGTCCGCGCGATGTCCTCTGACGACGCGCCGAATTCCATGGCGATCGCGGCTTCGGCGATCATCGTGCCGGCATCGACCCCGAGGATGTGAACGCCGAGAACCCGATCGGTCTTGGCGTCCGCGAGGATCTTCACGAAACCGTCGGTCTGGTGATTGACTTTGGCGCGACCATTCGCGGTGAAAGGGAACTTGCCCGTAACATAGTCGGTGCCGGAAGCTTTTAACTCTTCTTCGGTCTGCCCGACGGACGCGACCTCCGGATAGGTGTAGACGACGCCAGGGATCACACTGTAGTTCACATGCGGCTTTTGGCCCGCGAGCATCTCAGCGACTGCCATGCCTTCGTCCTCGGCCTTATGGGCCAGCATCGGACCCTCGATAACGTCGCCGATCGCGTAGACCCCTGCCACATTGGTCGCAAACGCGCCGTCTGTCTTGATCCGGCCACGGTCGTCCATCGTCACGCCAACCGAGTCCAGACCGAGACCCTCGGTGTAAGGCCTGCGGCCGATCGAGACGAGCACGACATCGGCATCCAGCACGTCTGCATCGCCGCCATTGGCCGGTTCGATCGTCACCTTGGCCTTGGTCTTCGTCGTCTCGACGCCGGTGACCTTGTGGCCGAGTTTGAAGATCATGCCTTGCTTTTGAAGAATGCGCTGGAACTGCTTGGAGACATCTGCGTCCATGCCCGGCGTAATCCGGTCGAGGAACTCGACGACCGTGACCTCACTGCCGAGCCGCCGCCAGACCGAGCCAAGTTCGAGCCCGATATAGCCGCCACCGACGACGACCATCTTTTTCGGCACCTTGGACAGGACGAGACCGCCAGTCGAGGACACGACGATCTTCTCGTCGATCTCGACGCCCGGCAGCGGCATGACGTCCGACCCCGTGGCGATGACGATGTTTTTGGTTTCGAGGCTTGTCGTCTTGCCGTCGGTGCCTGTGACATCGATCTTGCCCGGCGCTGTTATGGTGCCGTGGCCGATATGGGCGTCGATCTTGTTCTTCTTGAGCAGAAACTCGACGCCTTTCGTATTGCCGTCGACACCTTCGTCCTTGAACGCCATCATCTTTTTCAGGTCGAGCTTCGGGCTCGATACGCCGATGCCCATCGCATCAAAGGCATGGCCGGCTTCCTCGAACAGTTCAGACGCATGCAGAAGCGCCTTTGACGGGATGCAGCCGACATTCAGGCAGGTGCCGCCGAAGGTAGGGTCCTTTTCGACGACGGCGGTCTTCATGCCGAGTTGGGCCGCGCGAATGGCGCAGACATAGCCGCCCGGGCCGGTTCCGATGACGATGAGATCATAAGCTGACATGGGTGTCCTCTGAGCATCGAAGCAGAGTGAGTGAAGATGACGGAGGGCTTATCACACGATCCGCCGCCGCGCCTTTAGATTATAGGCATAGCCGACGATCATGGCTGCAACCGCGATACCGACGATGAGCGGTCCGATATGGGGAAATAGGGTTTCGAGCTGGCCCGTCGTGTAAAGATACCCTGTGTCGAGCAGGATCAGAACGAGCGCCACGGTAAACACGGCCGCCGCAATCGCCTTGCGGCGCACCAGCAGGATGGCGCCGGTGAGATTGAGCGCGGCCCCGACGGCCGCCAAGGCCCAATGCGGCCAGCCGATGGATCGGAGCATGGCCAGATCCTCCTCGGGAACTTGCGGCACCAGGCCGAACAGCGTTGCATAGCCGGCGATCAATGCGAGCGTTCCCAACAATACCCAGACCAGAATGACCCAGGTGAAGAATGGGCGTCGCCCCTCTGGAACGGGCGTATCCGTGTCTAAGCGTTCTTCCGGCGCGAGATCACTCACGTTCGGCCTTCGAGCGCGAGCCTGAGGCCGAAACCCGCGAAGGCCAGCGCGACAGTCCGCCGAAGCCAGCGCATGGCGCGAGCGCTTGCGAGGACACGCGCACGGATGACCGCAGCGAATGCGCCGTAGACGATGAAAACCGCGAAGGTCATCGCCATGAAGACCAGCCCGAGCATCACCATCTGACCAAGCGCGCCGCCGGCCGCCGGATCGACGAAATGCGGCAGAAAGGCAAGGAAAAAGGCCGAGAGCTTCGGATTGAGGATGTTGATGAGAAAGCCCGTCCGCACGAGGCGCAGAATGCTGGCGCGTTCCGCTGTCTCGTCATCGAAGCGCAGCGGGCCGCTGTCCTTCAGTGTCTGCCAGGCGAGATAGAGGAGATAGGCGGCGCCGAGAAATTTCAGCGTCTCAAACAACAGCGCGCTGGCATGAAGGAGTGCTGCGACACCAAGCGCGGACGCTGCGATATGCGGCAGGATGCCGAGCGTGCAGCCGAAAGCGGCTGCGATGCTTGGGCCGCGACCCGCCGTCATACCCGTTGCGACGGTGTAAACCACGCCGGTACCGGGGATCAGGATGACGATCAGCGAGGTGATGAAGAAATCGAGACCCATAGAGTTCTCCCCCGCTCTTACGCCACAGCCAGAACCAGAAGGAATACGATCGCACCCGTTGCCACCGTCCAGATCAACGATCTCAGCCAGGGCAGGCCGGAGGCATAGGCCGGGACATAGAGGATGCGGGCTGCGAGATAGATCTGCGCCGTCAGGACTGTCGTGCTGCTGGTCTTACCGGTGATCACCAATACGATCACCGCAATGGCGAACAGCGGCACTGTTTCGAGGTGATTGTAGTAAGCACGGCGCAGTCGTCCCGCGATGCCGGTCGGCAGACGCTCCTCGTCGCGCGGGCCTGCGGCATAGCCGATGCCCATCTGCAGGACGCCGGGCACGGCATAGAGCGCGAACTGCACGAACGCCAACAGTGCCGCATAGATGAGGATAGTGAGTTCCGGTGCCATCATGCGCCTATTGATTGATGCGGCGAGTGATCAGAGATCAAGAACCAGCCGTTGCGGATCTTCGATTGCCTCTTTGACACGCACCAGGAAGGTCACCGCCTCCTTGCCATCGACGATTCGGTGGTCGTACGAGAGCGCCAGATACATCATCGGGCGCGCGACAATCTGGCCATCACGGACGACGGGGCGCTGCTCGATCCGGTGCATACCCAGGATACCCGACTGCGGCGCATTCAGGATCGGCGTCGACATCAGCGAGCCATAGACGCCGCCATTCGAGATCGTAAAGGTGCCGCCCTGCATCTCTTCCAAGCCAAGTTTGCCGTCGCGGGCGCGACGTCCGAAATCGTTGATGGTTTTTTCGACATCGGCAATCGACATCCGATCGGCATCACGGAGAACCGGAACGACGAGCCCCTTCTCGGTGCCGACCGCAACGCCGATATGGGCGTAGTTCTTGTAGATCAGGTCTGTGCCATCGATCTCGGCATTCACAGCCGGGATCTCTTTTAGGGCCGCGACACAGGCTTTAATGAAAAAGCCCATAAAGCCGAGCCGGACACCGTGCTTTTTCTCGAACAACTCTTTGTACTGGCTGCGGAGGTCCATTACAGCGCCCATGTCGACATCGTTGAATGTCGTCAGCATCGCAGCGGTGTTCTGGGCGTCCTTGAGCCGTTGCGCGATGGTCTGGCGCAGCCGGGTCATACGCACGCGTTCTTCGCGGACTTCGTCATCGGCTGGCGATGGCGCGCGTGCCTGGATCGGCGCTGCCGGCGCAGCCGGCTTCAGGCCGGTCGCGACGGCGGCGAGGACATCTTCCTTCAGGACCTGGCCGCGCTTACCCGATCCATCGACCTGATCGGCCGCCAGGCCAGCTTCGGCCAGCCGCTTCGCGGCTGCCGGCGACGGCGGCATGTCACCGGCCGTTTGAGCAGGAGCCTCAGGGGCAGGGACTGGCTCGGGCCGTGGCTGAACCTCTGCGGGACCTGCTTCGATTGCTTCGGCGCTTCCGCCACCGGCCGGCGCAGCGCCAGCACCCTCTGCAAGCATCGCAAGCAGCGCGCCCACCTCGACGGTCTCGCCATCCTGCACCACGATCTCGGACAGTGTGCCAGATGACGGCGCAGGCACTTCAACCGTCACCTTGTCGGTCTCCAGCTCGACCAGCGGCTCATCAACATTGACCGCTTCGCCGGCCTTCTTGAACCATTGTCCGACGGTAGCCTCGGTGACCGATTCACCAAGGGTGGGGACGCGTATCTCGGTTGCCATGGCGACTGCCCTTCAAGGTGTTAAGGGTCATAGACCCTCGCGCGTGTTCTTGTCTGTTTGGTCCGGGCGATCACGCCCGGATGTGAAGAAAAACGGTCCCCTGTCATGGGGCTGTGGACTCAGCCGCCGAGGGCGCTCTCCATGAACGTCTCAAGCTGTTGTAAGTGTTTCGACATCAGACCGGTTGCTGTTGCAGCCGCAGCCTGGCGGCCGGCATAGCGGGCGCGGCCATGCTTGGCCTTGATCTGGGTAAGCACCCATTCGATGTTCGGTTCGGCATAGGACCAGGCGCCCTGATTGCGCGGCTCTTCCTGACACCACACCATCTCGGCCTGTTTGAAGCGGCCGAGTTCTGTCACCAGCGCCTTGGCTGGGAACGGATAGAGCTGTTCGAGTCGCAACAGGTAGATATCCTCAATGCCGCGCTTATCGCGCTCCTCCATAAGATCATAATAGACCTTGCCGGAGCACATCACCACGCGGCGGATTTTCTCATCGGCAACGAGTTTAAGATCAGTGCCGTGGCCCATTTCCGCGTCATCCCAGAGGATGCGGTGGAAGCTGGTGCCCTCGTCGAGCTCCTCGAGTGCCGAGACGCACTTCTTGTGCCGCAGTAGCGATTTGGGTGTCATCAGGATGAGCGGCTTGCGGAAATCGCGATGCAATTGCCGGCGCAGGATATGGAAGTAGTTTGCCGGCGTCGAGCAGTTGGCGACCTGCATGTTGTCCTGGGCGCACATCTGCAGAAAGCGCTCGAGGCGGGCCGAGGAGTGTTCCGGCCCCTGCCCTTCATAGCCATGCGGCAACAGGCAGACGAGGCCTGACATCCTGAGCCACTTCATCTCGCCCGAGGAGATGAACTGGTCAAACAAGACTTGCGCACCGTTGGCGAAATCCCCGAACTGGGCTTCCCAGCAGACGAGCGCCTTGGGCTCTGCAAGCGAATAGCCATATTCGTAGCCGAGCACCGCTTCTTCAGACAGCATCGAGTTGATGACGTCATAGCGCTCCTGGTCATCGGCGAGACTGTTGAGCGGAATGTGACGGCGCTCATCGGCCTGGTCATAGAGCACCGAATGGCGTTGGGAGAAGGTGCCGCGCTCCACGTCCTGACCTGACATGCGAACTGGAAAGCCTTCGGTCAGCAGCGTCCCGAAAGCGAGCGCCTCCGCGGTCGCCCAATCGAGCCCCTGGCCCGATTCGATGATCTTGCGGCGATTGTCCTGGAAGCGCTGGATCGTCCGGTGCGGGGTGAAGCCTGGCGGCACCTCGGTCAGCTTTAGGCCGATCCACTTCAGCTTGTTGACGTCAACGCCGGTCTTGCCGCGCCGTGCACCGTCTTTTTCGGCGGTCGACAGCCCACTCCATCGACCGTCCAACCAGTCGGCCTTGTTCGGCTTATAGGCCTGGCCTGCCTCGAACTCTCCTTCGAGTTGCTGGCGCCATTCAGCGCGCCATTGATCGACCTCGCCCGATTTGAGCAGGCCTTCCTTTTCGAGTTTTTCGGAATAGATCGTGCCGACCGTCGGATGGTTGCGAATCGCCTTGTACATAATCGGCTGGGTGAACGACGGCTCGTCACCCTCATTGTGGCCGAAGCGGCGATAACAGAACATGTCGACGACGACAGGCTTTCCAAACTTCTGGCGGAACTCGGTGGCGATCTTGGCGCAGAACACCACTGCTTCGGGGTCGTCGCCGTTGCAATGCAAGATCGGCGCTTCGATCATCTTCGCGACATCCGACGGATAGGGCGACGAGCGCGATAACCGCGGATTGGTCGTAAAGCCGATCTGATTGTTGATGATGAAATGCAGCGAGCCACCGGTCCGGTGGCCTTTCAGGCCCGACAGGCCGAAGCACTCCGCCACAACGCCCTGGCCGGCGAAGGCTGCATCACCATGGATCAGCAGCGGCAGAACGTTCGAGCGGTTGCGCGACTGGGTCTCGGGATCGAGCGGGTTGAGCTGGTCCTGCTTGGCCCGCGCCTTGCCGAGCACCACCGGGTTGACGATCTCAAGGTGCGAGGGGTTCGCGGTCAGCGACAGGTGAACGTTGTTGCCGTCGAACTCACGGTCCGACGAAGCGCCGAGGTGGTATTTGACGTCGCCGGAACCTTCGACCTCATCGGGCGCGTAGGAGCCGCCCTTGAACTCGTGGAAGATCGCGCGATGTGGCTTTCCCATCACCTGGGCGAGGACATTGAGCCGGCCCCTATGCGCCATGCCCAGCACGACATCGCGAATGCCGAGATTGCCGCCGCGCTTGATGACCTGTTCGAGCGCCGGAATGATCGATTCTCCGCCATCGAGGCCGAAGCGCTTGGTGCCGGTATATTTCAGGTCGATGAACTTCTCGAAGCCTTCGGCCTGGAGGATCTTGTTCAGGATCGCTTTCTTGCCGAGGTCCGTGAAGTTGACCTCCTTATCGGGCCCCTCAATGCGCTCCTGGATCCAGGCCTTCTCGGCCGGGTCGGAGATGTGCATGAACTCGATGCCGATCGACTGGCAATAGGTGCGGCGAAGGATCGCCAGGATCTCCCGCACGGTGGCGAATTCAAGTCCCAGCACGTGGTCAATGAAGATTTTGCGGTCGAGATCTTCTTCCTCGAAACCATAGGCGTGCGGATGCAATTCTGCGTGATCGCGCAAAGTCGCGAGCCCGAGCGGATCGAGATCGGCGTGGAAATGGCCGCGCATGCGATAGGCGCGGATCATCATCAGCGCCCGGATCGAATCACGCGTTGCCTGCTGGACATCCGAATCGGAGAGTTCGACGCCCTTGCCCTGGGCGGTCGCCTTGATCTTGTCGGTGAGATGCGCCTCGACCGGTCCCCAGTTCGAATCAAGCGCCGAGACGAGTTCACCATTGACGGCCACCGGCCAGTCGGGGCGCTGCCAGGACGGGCCTTGCGCACCGGTCACGACATCGTCGCGGCTGTCCTTCAGCGCTCCGAAGAAGTCACGCCACTCAGCGTCGACGGTGCCTGGATTGTCCTGATAGCGAGCATGAAGCTCTTCAATATAGCCGGCATTGGTGCCGTAGAGGAAGGATGTCCTAGCGAAACGGTCGTTTTCGTCCTGGCGCGCCATGTGACTGTTAAGGGAGGGGGACCCCTCCGCCTCTCTGGGTTGGAAGCAGGTGGTGCGGGGGAGCCCGCACCACCGGTCTTGGATGTTGTCTAACCTGCATCATGTCGGGAAAAACATGGCAGTTTCAACTCAACGAATGGGCAAGACACGCGTCCGTGTGTCGATTTTGACGACTGGCAAGGATCCGCGCGGCGGAATTCAACCTTTGAGGACCTCGACCAAGGTCGCGCCGAGGCGTGCCGGCGAAGGCGAGACGGTGATTCCAGCCGCTTCCATGGCCTCGATCTTGGAGTCGGCACCGCCCTTGCCGCCGGACACGATTGCGCCAGCATGGCCCATGGTGCGGCCCGGAGGTGCGGTACGGCCCGCGATGAAGCCGACCATAGGCTTCTTGCGGCCCCTCTTGGC
>JBCBSK010000075.1:0-17107 GCA_039819185.1 Pseudomonadota bacterium
AGAACGCGGTGTCGCCGATGCCGGTCGATCCGAGATAGGCCTCGGCCGCCTTCGCCGTGGACCGGGGGTCCCGGGCATAGGGCTGACCGGTGGACGGCTCCAGCACGTCGCAAAACAGGATCAGCAGCGGACGCTCTGCAAACGGGTCCATGACGGCCGTGCTAAGGTCCGGCTTCAGGATCATGTCGGACTCGTTGATCGCCTTCCAACCGGCGATCGAGGAGCCGTCAAACATGACGCCGTCCGCGAACATGTCTTCATCGACGACGGACCCATCCATCGTCACATGCTGCATCTTGCCGCGCGTGTCGCAAAACCGGACGTCGACATATTTGACGTCGTTTTCTTTCATCATGTCGAGAACCGACTTGGCGTCTGCCATTGGCTTGCCCCTTCTTGGTTACCTGCTACTGAGCGTTAAATAGTTTTGCCGGGTCTACCGGCAGGTCGAGCCTCTGGGCTCTGGGTTAGATGGCGTCGCCGCCACGTTCGCCGGTTCGGATCCGGATGGCCTCTTCGATTGGAGAAATGAAGATCTTGCCATCGCCGATACGGCCGGTCTGAGCGGCGCGTTGGATTGCCTCGGTGGCCGTATCGATCGCGTCGTCGGGAACAACGATCTCGATTTTCACCTTCGGCAGGAAGTCAACGACATATTCGGCGCCGCGATAGAGTTCGGTATGGCCTTTTTGGCGTCCGAATCCTTTGGCCTCCGTCACCGTAATGCCCTGAAGCCCGATTTCCTGAAGCGCTTCCTTCACCTCGTCGAGCTTGAACGGCTTGATGATGGCTTCGACCTTTTTCATGGGTGCGCGTCTCCGGGACTTAAGCTCTGGTGGGCAATGAGGGCGTTAGCACACTGCGTGCCAATCTGCTGCATCGCAGAATTCGTTTGGAAAACAAAAGGTTAACGAAGGCTTGCCGCAATCGAGACAAGTTGAGGGGCGGTCAGTTGCATAAAGAATCATCAAATGGCGCTTGAATATGCAGCCATGCGGTGGGGCGTGTGATCCCACAGCCCATTTTGCCTCAATCAGCGGCAATGGTGGCCATTGGGCAGAGTGTGATAGGTGAGGGTGGCGTGTAGCCCAGCCGGACCATTCGTGACCATGTGCGTCCTCCTAAGTCCTTCGGAAATGACCCGCGCGGACGCGCTCGCCGTGACGATGGGTGTGGACTCCTATGGTCTGATGCTGCGCGCCGGTGCTGCCGTTGCCGATGCTGCCGTCCGTCTGGCCAATGGTCGGCCAGTGCACGTTCTGTGCGGGCCCGGCAACAATGGCGGCGATGGGTTTGTCGCGGCCGAAGTCCTGCGCCGGCAAGGCGTGCGGGTCTCGCTGGCAGCCGTGTCCGATGCCGCGGTGCTGCATGGAGATGCGGCGAAGGCTGCCGCTGACTGGCAGGGGCCTATCCTACCGATCTCGGCCTGGCTTGACGCGGAAGCTGTGCGCCCTGTCAGCGATTGTGTTGTGATCGACGCACTGTTCGGCGCAGGACTGGCGCGCCCGTTGACAGGCGATGCGGCGGAGGCTGTGACACGCGTCTTGGAACGGGGTTGGCCTGTCGTGGCCGTCGATGTGCCATCGGGCCTAGACGGGGGATCGGGGCAAGCGGACGGGCCGGTTTTTCAGGCCACGGAAACCGTCACCTTCTTCCGCTTGAAGCCAGGGCATCTATTGCTGCCAGGCCGGGCGTGTTGCGGGTCGGTGACACTCGCCGATATCGGCATACCGGAGCAGGTTCTTGGCGAGATTGGCTGCCGGACCTATGAGAACGGCGCCAGTTTGTGGGGCAGGGCACTGTGCGATCGTCTGCCCTGCGCCGATCAGATATCTGACCGACACAAGTACAATCGTGGCCATGCGGTCGTGGTTAGCGGGCCACGCTTTCGCACAGGCGCCGCCCGGTTGGCGGCGAACGCAGCGCTGCGGGCCGGAGCCGGGTTGGTCACGCTGACAGGTAGCACCGAGGCTCTGCGCGAGCACGCAGCCCATGTCACTGCGATCATGCTGCGCAAGGCGCAGAACAAGGACGAGCTTGCGGCGTTTGTCGATGATCCGCGCATCACGGCAGCCTTGTTCGGCCCCGCTGCAGGTCTCGGCCGGAAGACGCGGGACGTTACGTTGGCGCTGTTGGAAGCGCAGTCTGCGGTGGTCCTTGACGCCGATGCATTGACCGTCTTCACAGACCGCCCCGATCAACTCTTCAATGCAGTCACCCGGCACGGGGATGTTGCACGAGCATTCGTTGCGCAACCGGGTCAGATATCTGGCACGCGCGTTGTTCTTACGCCGCATGAGGGCGAGTTCGCTCGGCTGTTCGGCGATATCAACGACCAGGGCACCGGCAAGCTGGGGCGTGCGCGTGCGGCAGCGGCCAGGTCCGGCGCGGTGGTCCTTCTCAAGGGCTCGGATACAGTGATCGCGCATCCCGATGGCCGTGCGGCAATCAACGCCCATGCCAGCCCGTGGCTGGCGACAGCCGGGAGTGGTGATGTTTTGGCCGGTATCGTTACGGGCCTTCTCGCCTGCGGCATGCCCGCGTTCGAGGCGGCCTGTTGTGCTGTCTGGCTGCATGGCGAGGCGGGCTTGCGGTTTGGGCCGGCTCTGACGGCGGATGATCTTCCGGGCCTTGTCCCCGCAGCGTTTGCAGCAGCACTTGAAACCCTCACGGTCACGTAAACCTTCAGACCTTCCGCGAATGGCTTAGAGCCCTGTGCGTCTGGCACGGGCTTTGCGGGGTCAACGCATATCGGTGCTATTTGCGTCATAGTGGGCTGAGAGAGCTATCATGATCAAGTTCGGATGTGTCATTTTGGGCTGTATCGCAGCTTATGTGTATTTTAGCGGTGTAGGCGATGCGCAGGCCGCCAGTGTGCTGACGGGTGCTGTTGTGTTTTACGCGACACTGACATTTTTTGGCCTCGTGAACTGACGAGTCCGTCTTTACGCCGAAAGCCACTGGATTATCCGGGAATCTGCGTGATATACGCCCTCAGCTTAGGCCGTTGGAACGGTCGCTGCGGGCGTGGTGGAATTGGTAGACACGCGAGATTTAGGTTCTCGTGGGCTTGCCCGTGGGGGTTCAAGTCCCTCCGCCCGCACCATCGCTCTGGCGAGCGATGGTGTTTTCGTTTTGCGCGCCGCCGGCTCCGGCCAAACCGGCGCGCTGGGTGCGGTTCGAGGTTTCCCCTCTCACCCGCATCATCTACGTGAGATTAGAGAGCGCCCGTGCCATTCGAGAGCTCGGCATCGCTGAACGACAAGAAAGTCCGTCATGCAGGTCACCGAAACGCTGTCCGAAGGTCTCAAGCGCGAGATTCAGGTCACCATTCCCGCCGCCGATCTCGATGGTCAGCTCACCGCCAAGCTGAACGAGATCAAGGACAAGGTCCAGCTCAAGGGGTTCCGACCCGGCAAAGTGCCGTTCGAGCATCTGAAAAAGCTCTATGGCAAGTCGGTGATGGCCGAGGTGCTGGAGACGGCGGTCAACGAAGCAACCCGCAAGACGCTTGAGGATCGCGACGAAAAGCCGGCGTTCCAGCCAGATGTGAAAATGAGCGAGGACCAGGCCGAGATCGAGCAGGTGCTCGCCGGCACCGGCGATCTGTCTTACACGATCGCGTTTGAGGTTCTGCCCGACTTCGACGTGGCGGATCTAAAGACGATCAAGCTCGACCGGTTGAAGCCAATCATCCCGGACGCTGATATTGATCAGGCGATCAACCAGCTCGCCGAGAACAATCGTCCCTTCACGCCGCGTGACGGCGCTGGCGAAGCCCAGTCGGGCGATCGGGTGACGATGGACTATACCGGCCGGATCGACGGCGAAGCCTTCGACGGCGGCAGCGACACCGATGCCGACATCATCATCGGTTCGAACATGTTCATCCCAGGCTTCGAGGATCAGCTTGTCGGCATCAAGGCGAGCGAAACCAAGACGATCCCCGTAACGTTTCCCGAGGATTATCCGGCTGACCATCTCGCGGGGAAAGCTGCCGAGTTTGAGGTCACCGCCAAGGCGATTGCTGAGCCCGGCGAGGTCACCGTTGACGATACGCTGGCTGAAAAGCTTGGCCTTGAGAACCTCGATGCCCTTCGCGAGGCGATCACTGGCCAGATGCGCCAGGAACTTGAAGGCCGCGGCCGCGAGAAGACCAAGCGCGCACTGCTCGATGCGCTGGACGAGGCGCACACATTCGATCTGCCGCAGACCCTTGTCGATCGTGAGTTCGAGGGCATCTGGGGCCAAGTCCAACAGGACATGGAGCGCGCCGGCAAGACCTTTGAGGATGAGGATACGACCGAGGAGAAGGCGCACGCCGATTATCTCAAGATCTCCGAGCGGCGGGTACGGCTCGGCCTCGTCCTGGCCGAGATCGGTGAAAAGGGTCAAGTCCAGGTGTCTGATGACGAGGTCAATCGCGCGCTGATGAACCGCATCCGCCAGTTTCCGGGTCAGGAACAGCAGGTCTGGGAGTTCTATCAGCAGAATCCTGGCGCTGTGGCCGAACTCCGCGCACCTCTGTTTGAGGAAAAAGTCGTCGACTACATCCTCGAACTGGCCGATGTGACCGACATCGAGATGGAGCGTGAAGCCTTCCTCGCTGAACTTGCCAAGGACGAGGACCATGATCACGATCATGATCATGATCATAAGTGAGCCGATGGCTTACCTGTCGACATAGCTGGCAGCAGACACTGGCGTTCCCTCGGTCCGCTGACTATGTGAGGCTGAGAATCGACCCAATGTGAGTCGGGCGCGCCGTTTTGGCCGGTCCGGCTCCTATTTCCGTCAAGGATAAGTGACCCATGCGCGATCCCGTCGAAACCTCCATGAATCTCGTGCCGATGGTCGTCGAGCAATCGGCGCGCGGCGAACGCGCCTATGACATTTTCTCGCGCCTGCTGAAGGAGCGGATCATCTTCGTGACCGGGCCGGTCGAGGACGGCATGGCTTCGTTGATCGTTGCTCAGCTCCTGTTTCTCGAATCGGAAAACCCGAAGAAAGAAATCTCGATGTACATCAACTCGCCGGGCGGGGTGGTGACATCGGGGCTGTCGATCTACGACACGATGCAGTTCATCCGCCCACCGGTGTCGACGCTGTGCATTGGCCAGGCGATGTCCATGGGCTCACTTTTGTTGTGTGCCGGCGCGGCCGATATGCGGTTTGCGGTGCCCAATGCCCGCGTCATGGTGCATCAGCCGTCGGGTGGCTTTCAGGGGCAGGCGTCGGACATCGAGCGCCATGCGGAAGACATTATCAAGGTCAAGCGCCGGCTGAACGAGATCTATGTCCAGCATACGGGCCAGGACTATGAGGTGATCGAGCGCACGCTCGACCGGGACCATTTCATGACCGCCGATGAAGCCAAGGACTTCGGAATCGTCGATCAAGTCATCGAGAAGCGCCCGGCCAGCGAGAGCGCGGATGATTGATGGGCATCGTCAACTTGTTTTGACCATCACGCGAACGGACGAGCATGCATTTGGTGCATAGGCTCCGAGGGTGTTTTGGTAACCAGGCTGACTGGTAACCGTCTGCGTTAATCAGTCCTTGAGTCCTTTCTTGCGACTCTTAGGACTTTCGTGTTCGGGTTTCTGCCAAGGACATCGCGGATTGCGCCCGGGCACGCGGCTCGCTAGGCTTTGCCGTGAAGTGGTGTCGCCCTTAAACCGGCAGTGCCATGAGTTGGCCGGCATCGCGTGCTGGCCTTTGGAATGTATCGGTCGCAGGGCGATCCGGGAGAGAAGCAATCCGGAGCGCGCAGACCGACTGGCTAGGCAGAGGCGGCAGATCAAGCTGTCCACGCGAGGCCTAAAACGACAAGCGGGGCGATCCCCGACCGGAGATTAGGTGAATGAGCAAATCCACCGGCAGCGACGCGAAGAACACGCTCTACTGCTCCTTTTGCGGCAAGAGCCAGCACGAAGTACGGAAGCTGATTGCTGGCCCGACGGTATTCATCTGCGATGAGTGCGTCGAGCTCTGCATGGATATCATTCGCGAGGAATCGAAGAGTTCGCTCGTCAAATCGGCCGACGGTGTGCCGACGCCGAAAGAGATTCGCGAAGTCCTCGACGACTATGTGATCGGTCAGAGCCACGCCAAAAAGGTGCTCTCGGTCGCAGTTCACAACCATTACAAGCGGCTCAACCATCAGCAGAAGAATGCCGATGTGGAGCTGGCAAAATCAAACATCCTGCTGATCGGGCCGACAGGCTCTGGCAAGACGCTTCTCGCCCAGACGCTTGCGCGCATTCTCGACGTACCGTTCACCATGGCGGATGCGACGACGCTGACGGAAGCAGGCTATGTTGGCGAGGATGTCGAGAACATCATTCTCAAGCTCCTGCAGGCGTCCGACTACAATGTCGAGCGTGCCCAGCGCGGCATCGTCTACATCGACGAGGTGGATAAGATCAGCCGCAAGTCGGACAACCCCTCAATCACCCGTGACGTGTCGGGCGAGGGGGTCCAGCAGGCGCTTCTGAAGCTGATGGAAGGCACGGTCGCGAGCGTTCCGCCGCAAGGTGGGCGCAAGCATCCGCAGCAGGAGTTCTTGCAGGTCGACACGACCAACATCCTGTTCATCTGCGGTGGCGCCTTTGCGGGCCTTGAGAAAATCATCTCGGCCCGCGGGCAGGGCACCTCGATCGGCTTCGCGGCCGACGTGAAGGATGTCGACGAGCGGCGCACCGGCGAGATCTTTAGCGAGGTCGAGCCCGAGGATCTGTTGAAGTTTGGCCTGATCCCGGAATTTATCGGCCGACTGCCAGTTCTGGCAACGCTCGAAGACCTCGACGAGGATGCGCTGTGCAAGATCCTGCAGGAACCGAAGAATGCGCTCGTCAAGCAGTATCACCGGCTGTTCGAAATGGAGGGCGTGGATCTGTCCTTTGGGGCGGACGCCTTGACGGCCATTGCGCGTAAAGCCATCGAGCGCAAGACAGGCGCCCGTGGGCTTCGGTCGATCCTTGAATCGATCCTGCTCGACACCATGTTCGACCTCCCCGGTCTTGAAGGGGTCGAGGAAGTGGTGATCAGTTCGGAAGTGGTCGAGGGCAAAGCACAGCCGCTCTACATCTATTCCGAGCGCGCCGAGAACCGCGAAACGTCCGCATAAGGCACGTCGCGGTCCTCCCATATCTGTCTGAGGTGCCAGCCATTCAGCGTTTAAGGCTGTCTCCCTCGGACGTCTGAAAGGTTCCGTATGGAGGGTGCGCTCACGCGGTGGCACCTTTTGCGGCAATCCGATGCTGGCTTTTCGCGTAAAAAGGCGCAAAAGCCGGCGTTCTCCACGACTTCCTTGCCCTAATGCCGCGCCTTGCTTGAATGGTGGTGCGTTCATTGCCACCTAATCGACAACGCTTGTTGCCATCCGCGGACCGGCGGCGCACCATTGGTTTGGTCGCTGCACTGAGTCTCGCGGACCTGTCAGAAAGGACATCCCATGACGGACGATACACCGCGCACAGCGGCTCCCGATCCCGCCGGCGACGTCTATCCGGTTCTACCGCTTCGCGACATCGTCGTGTTTCCGCACATGATCGTGCCGCTCTTTGTTGGCCGCGAGAAGTCGATCAAGGCGCTTGAAGAGGTGATGCGTGCCGAGCGGCCGATCCTGCTTGCGACGCAAAAGGAAGCCGAGGACAACGATCCCGATCCCGATCAGATCTACTCGATCGGGACAGTCGCGACGGTGCTTCAGCTTCTCAAACTGCCTGACAACACGGTCAAGGTGTTGGTCGAAGGTCAGCAGCGTGCCGAGATTCTGCGTTACACCGACCGCACGGAGTATTTCGAGGCGGCGGCTCAGCCGATCGAGGATGCCGATGACAGCGAAGTCGAGATCGAGGCGCTGGCCCGGTCCGTCATCGCCGAATTCGACAACTATGTGAAGCTGAACAAGAAAGTCTCGCCCGAGATCACCGCCGCGGTCAGCCAGATCGATGACTTCTCCAAGCTCGCCGATACGGTGGCTTCGCATCTCGCGGTCAAGCTGCCTGAGAAGCAGAAGATTCTCGAAATGAAGACCGTCGCTGAGCGGCTTGAGCACATTCTCGGTCTGATGGAGAGCGAGATCAGCGTTCTCCAGGTCGAAAAGCGCATCCGCAGCCGCGTCAAGCGCCAGATGGAGAAGACGCAGCGCGAGTACTATCTCAACGAGCAGATGAAGGCGATCCAGCGCGAACTCGGTGACGAGGACGGCAAGGACGAACTCGCCGAGCTCGAAGAGCGGATCGCCAAGACCAAGCTGACCAAGGAAGCGCGCGAAAAGGCCACGGCGGAACTGAAAAAGCTCCGCCAGATGTCGCCGATGTCGGCTGAAGCAACGGTCGTGCGCAACTATCTCGACTGGATGCTGTCGATCCCCTGGGGCAAGAAGTCCAAGGTCAAGCACGACCTGAACAACGCCCAGGAGATCCTTGACGCCGATCACTACGGTCTTGAAAAGGTCAAGGACAGGATCGTCGAATATCTCGCCGTCCAGAGCCGGGCCAAGAAGCTCAAAGGGCCAATTCTCTGCCTCGTTGGGCCTCCGGGCGTTGGCAAGACCTCGCTTGGCAAATCGATCGCCAAGGCGACGGGCCGGGAGTTCGTGCGCATGTCGCTTGGCGGGGTGCGCGACGAAGCCGAGATTCGCGGCCATCGGCGGACCTATATCGGCTCTATGCCGGGCAAGGTCATTCAGTCGATGCGCAAGGCGAAATCGACCAATCCGCTGTTCCTGCTGGACGAAATCGACAAGATGGGCATGGATTTCCGGGGCGATCCGTCGTCGGCGCTTCTGGAAGTGCTCGATCCGGAGCAGAACTCGTCGTTCAACGATCACTATCTCGAGGTCGATTACGATCTCTCGAACGTCATGTTCGTGACGACGGCGAACACGCTCAACATCCCGGCGCCGTTGATGGACCGGATGGAGATCATCCGTATCGCGGGCTACACCGAAGATGAGAAGGTCGAAATCGCCCGACGCCACCTGATCCCGGAAACGGTGACGGAGCACGGTCTAAAGGGTGATGAGTTCGCGATCGACGATGACGGACTGCTTACCGTCGTCCGCCGCTATACGCGCGAAGCCGGTGTGCGCAATCTAAAGCGCGAACTGGCGGCTTTGGCGCGGAAATCGGTCAAGACGATCCTGACATCCGACGAGACCACGGTTCGGATCAACGAGGAGAACGTTCCCGATTATCTCGGTGTGCCGAAGTTCCGCTTCGGCCAGGCCGAGACGGACGATCAGGTCGGTGTCGTCACTGGACTTGCCTGGACTGAGGTTGGCGGCGAGCTGCTGACGATCGAAGGCGTCATGATGCCCGGCAAGGGCAAGATGAGTGTCACCGGGAATCTGCGCGACGTCATGAAGGAATCGATCCAGGCGGCCGCGGCCTATGTGAAGAGCCGGGCCGTTGATTATGGCATCGAGCCGCCTCTGTTCGACAAGCGTGACATCCATGTCCATGTACCGGAAGGCGCGACGCCGAAAGACGGACCGTCCGCCGGCACGGCCATGGCCACCGCGATCATCTCCATCATGACCGGTATCCCGGTGAAAAAGGATGTCGCCATGACCGGCGAGATCACGCTACGCGGGCGGGTTCTGCCGATCGGCGGGCTGAAGGAGAAGCTTCTGGCGGCGCTTCGCGGTGGCATCAAGACCGTCATCATCCCCGAGGACAATGCCAAGGACCTGGCCGAAATCCCGGACAATGTGAAGAGCGGGCTTGAGATTATCCCGGTGTCGCATCTTGAAGGGGTGATCAAGGTCGCTCTAACCAAACAACCAGAAGCGATCGACTGGGTTGAACCGGTGACCGATGACGCGTCGGCGGCTGTGCCTGCAGACGACGATGCCGATGGCGATGCCGGCGGTTTGCGGGCGCACTGAGCACGGAGATTCTGCCTCGGAGTCGGCTCAAGGCCAGTTTGAGTCGCTCAAACCCCTTGATAATCAAGGCCCGCGCCTATTTTGGGCGCGGGCTTTTTGCACGAATCACATAATGTCGGTGTTGGTTCGACCTGGTTCGCGGGCACTGTGTTTCGACCTGCGGACGTAACATGCCGGGCAGTCCGGCACTCATCGGAGGACAGTAGAAGTGAATAAGCAGGATCTGATTGACCACGTCGCCGACACTGCGAGCATCAAAAAGACCGAAGCTGCAGCCGCTGTCGATGCCGTACTTGACGGGATTTCCAGCTCGCTAAAGTCGGGCAATGAAGTTCGGCTGACGGGGTTCGGCAATTTTGTCGTCAATGAGCGGGCCGCCTCCACCGGCCGCAATCCGCGCACCGGCGACACGGTTCAGATCCCGGCCGCCAAAGTGCCGAAGTTCAAGCCGGGCAAGACGCTGAAGGACGCGGTCAACGGCGGTTGATCCCAATCCCCGGATAGGATTTGACGGAGCGGTCCGGCGGTCATGCCGGGCCGCTTCTTGCATTGTGCGGTAGGGTGGCGTAGCGAATCTCGATTATGGCCGACAATGGTCACAAGAGAGGGCGGTTAGCTCAGCTGGAAGAGCATCTCGTTTACACCGAGAGGGTCGGCGGTTCGAGCCCGTCACCGCCCACCATTTTTGCCTGCGCGTTGCCGCCCGCCGAGCCAAGGCGCGGGGTCCGGTTCGAACTTACAGCTCTCCTCCACCATCCGCAGCGACCCTCCGTCACGATGGCAAGATCGGTTTTGGGGGATGATGGCTAAAGCCCCAGCGAGGGGCCTATCCAACGCGCATGGGAAGGTCGCGCTGGTGCGACCGTTTCCGCAGGAGTAGGCGGCGGCTCGGCCCGCGTGCTGCGTCTCCCACCAGCCCGGCTCGCAGCGCAACACTTTGCTCCAACCAGGCGATCTGGTGTCAGCCATCTAGAGCAACTCCAGCGAAAGTGGGAACCGGTTTAACGTCCGGAGTTGCTATAAAACAAGTACTTAGAGCGCTTCCGGCTACTCGGTTTTCACCGGACGCGCCCTAGATGAGCGGGAGCATAGCGGCTTTCGGCCAAGCCCATAATCGCCTCGGTCTTATGACCAAGCCGGAAAAGCGCTGTGGGGCGTGCGATTCGGTTGCGAAGATGCTTGACGCTAAAAGGTGGCTCGCCTATGACCCGGGGTCTTCGACTGCTTCGGCAGTTTGGGGGTGTAGCTCAGTTGGTTAGAGCGCCGGCCTGTCACGCCGGAGGCCGCGGGTTCGAGTCCCGTCACTCCCGCCATGTCACCCTGTTTTCGATGTCTTGTTCAGTGCACGGCCCGTAACGGCCGGCTGTGGTGGCGCGCGACGCTTGTGCCCAAAGCGTCACCCCCAGGCTATGGCGGTCTGCGCCTAACGCGACCGGCCGGGAGGGTATGTTCCCGGACAACGATGCCGATCGCGCTAACCTCATGACGCACAATTGAATATCGTAATTGTGCAACGGTATCCGATGCGCTTTGCCGCAGGCCTGGTCGTTTCTGGGCGATGCTGCTTGCGACGGCTCTGGCGGTCGGATAAGCCTATCTGTGACTCCATGGCGATATGGGATGTGCCATGACGGACCTCGTCGTCGACTATCTGCCGATCGCGATCTTTTTCGGCATTTCGCTGGTGATCGCATTGGCGCTCATGACAGCCCCCTTCCTGGTCGCTATTTCCCGGCCCGACCCGGAAAAGCTGTCGGCCTATGAGTGCGGCTTCGATGCGTTTGATGATGCACGGATGAAGTTTGATGTCCGCTTTTATCTCGTGGCCATCCTGTTCATCATCTTCGACCTTGAGGTCGCGTTCTTGTTTCCCTGGGCTGTGGCGTTTCACGAACTCGGCTGGCTCGGCTATTGGTCGATGATGATCTTCCTCGGCGTGCTGACCGTCGGGTTCATTTATGAATGGAAGAAGGGAGCACTGGAATGGGATTGATCGACAAGCCCACCGGCACCCTGGTGGCGCCGAGTCCGCAAGGCGCGGTAGACCCGCAGACCGGTCGACCGATTGGGGCAGAGGATCTGTTCTTCACCGAGGTCAACAACGAACTCGCCGACAAGGGCTTCATCGTCACCGCGACCGATGATCTGATCAACTGGGCGCGAACTGGCTCGCTGATGTGGATGACCTTCGGGCTTGCCTGTTGTGCGGTTGAAATGATGCAGATGTCGATGCCGCGCTATGACTGCGAGCGGTTCGGCTTCGCCCCGCGCGGCAGCCCGCGCCAGTCTGATGTGATGATCGTGGCTGGCACGCTAACCAACAAGATGGCGCCGGCCCTGCGCAAGGTCTACGACCAGATGCCAGAGCCGCGCTACGTCATTTCCATGGGCAGTTGCGCCAATGGCGGTGGCTATTATCACTATTCCTATGCGGTGGTGCGCGGCTGTGACCGTGTTGTTCCAGTCGACATCTATGTGCCGGGCTGCCCGCCGACAGCGGAAGCGCTGCTCTATGGCGTCCTGATGCTACAGAAGAAGATCCGCCGCACCGGCACGATTGAGCGGTAAGGCGAAAGTGAGGGGCTGATGGACGAGGCGCTTGCTGATCTCCTGAGCTATCTCGAAGGTGCGCTCGAAGCGGACATTCGCGAGAACACGCTCGCTTATGGCGAGTTGACGATAGCGGTTCATGCGGCCGGTCTGCTTCGCGTCATGCAGTTCCTGCATGATGACCAGCGTTGCCAGTTCATCAGCCTGATTGATGTTTGCGGCGCCGACTATCCCGGCCGTGCCGACCGGTTCGACGTTGTCTATCATCTGCTCAGCCCGCGTCAGAATCTGCGTATCCGGATCAAGGTGCGCACCGACGAAGTCACGCCGGTTCCGAGTGTGGTGCCGGTTTGGCCTGCTGCCGAATGGTTCGAGCGCGAGGCGTATGACCTCTACGGCATTTTGTTTTCGGACCATCCCGATCTCAGACGGATCCTGACCGATTACGGCTTCGAGGGACATCCGCTACGCAAGGATTTCCCGCTTACCGGCTTCGTCGAAGTGCGCTATGACGACGAGCAGAAGCGGGTCATCTACGAACCTGTCCGCTTGACCCAGGAGTTCCGCAGTTTCGATTTCCTGAGCCCTTGGGAAGGCACCGACTACGTGCTGCCCGGAGATGAGAAAGCGTCTTAGAGGTATTCTGGCTGTTTGAAGGTTTAGGGTCGAATGGAACTGATGATCGCTCTTGTTGTCGCAGTCATCATTTTACTTTGGATCATGGCCTTCAAGAAATGGTCAGGCAACACTCATTACGGCAATGCGGGACACAGCCTTTAGTGGGTCGCCATGCCGAAAACAGGCATGCGCAAGCTGTTGACGAGAAAGCGAACTTGAAGGGGACACCCATGTCGGAGGAACGGTCAGCGCAGTGTCTGTGCGGCGCGGTCAAGTTCCGCGCGACACCGACCAGGCCTGAGATGGGCGTCTGTCATTGCAGCATGTGCCGGCGCTGGACGGGCGGAACGTTCATGGCCGTCGAGTGCAAGCCGGACGTCAGCTTTGACTGCGGCGAGGACAAGGTTCAAGTCTATGCCTCATCGCCCTGGGGTGAGCGTGTGTTCTGCAGCATCTGCGGCGCGTCCTTGTTCTGGCGCACCAAGGATCGCAGCCACTGGTCGGTCTCGGCGCAAGCCTTCGACGAGTCAAGCCGGTTCACCTTCACAGCGCAGATCTTCATCGACGAAAAGCCGGCGAACTACAGCTTCGCTGACGAAACGATGACGATGACCGGTGCCGAAGTCTTCGAGGCTGTCATGGGCGGTAAGGAACACTAGAGATGGCCGAAACCGACATCCGCAACTTCACCATCAATTTCGGCCCGCAGCATCCCGCCGCGCATGGTGTGTTGCGGCTTGTGCTGGAGCTTGACGGCGAAGTTGTCGAGCGCGTTGATCCGCACATTGGACTCTTGCATCGCGGTACCGAAAAGCTAATCGAGCACAAGACCTATCTCCAGGCCGTGCCCTATTTCGACCGGCTCGACTATGTTGCGCCGATCAATCAAGAGCATGCCTTTGCGCTTGGCGTTGAGAAGCTCATCGGGATCGAGGTGCCGATCCGCGGTCAGTTGATCCGCGTGCTCTATTCCGAGATCGGCCGGCTGTTGTCGCACCTTCTCAATGTCACGACGCAGGCGCTTGATGTTGGTGCGCTCACCCCGCCGCTGTGGGGGTTTGAGGAGCGCGAAAAGCTGATGGTGTTTTATGAGCGCGCGTCAGGTTCACGGATGCACGCAGCCTATGTTCGACCTGGCGGTGTGCATCAGGATTTGCCGACCAAGCTCCTTGATGACATCTGGGACTTCTGCGATCCCTTCCTCAAGGTTTGCGATGACATTGAAGGGCTGATCACCGACAACCGCATCTTCAAGCAGCGCAATGTCGACATCGGCGTGGTCGATATCGAGGAGGCTTGGAAGTGGGGCTTTTCCGGCGTCATGGTGCGCGGATCCGGCGTCCCGTGGGATCTTCGCAAGTCACAGCCTTACGAGTGCTATGCTGATCTCGAATTCGACATTCCGATCGGCAAGAACGGTGATTGCTACGACCGTTATCTGATCCGCATGGA
The DNA here is from genome assembly GCA_039819185.1 of Pseudomonadota bacterium. Lineage (GTDB taxonomy): Bacteria > Pseudomonadota > Alphaproteobacteria > Rhizobiales > Tepidamorphaceae > JBCBSK01. The sequence continues at coordinate 14,519 of JBCBSK010000075.1, forward strand.
AGAGATGCGCCAGTCGGTCTCCATCATGAAGCAGTGCCTGGAGAAGCTGAAGTCTCCGGCCGGGCAGGGGCCGATCAGCCATACCGACAACAAGGTGGTACCGCCAAAGCGCGGCGAGATGAAGCGCTCCATGGAAGCGCTTATCCACCACTTCAAGCTCTACACCGAGGGCTATCATGTGCCGGAAGGCGAGGTGTATGCAGCCGTCGAGGCGCCGAAGGGCGAGTTCGGCGTCTATCTCGTTTCGGATGGCTCCAACAAGCCCTATCGCTGCAAGATCCGCGCGCCCGGTTTCCCGCATCTTCAGGCAATGGACTGGATGTGCCGTGGGCACATGCTAGCCGATGTGTCGGCGATCCTCGGCTCGCTCGACATCGTGTTCGGGGAGATCGATCGATAATGTCCGTCCGCCGTCTTCACGAAGAACAGCCCGAAAGCTTTGCGTTTACGCCCGAGAACGACAACTGGGCGACCGAGCAGCTCAAGAAGTTCCCGGAAGGCCGGCAGGCCTCTGCCGTGATCCCGCTTCTCTGGCGGGTTCAGGAGCAGGAAGGCTGGGTCACTGAGCCCGCGATCCGGCATGTCGCCGAACGCCTCGATATGCCGTTTATCCGTGTCCTTGAGGTCGCGACGTTCTACACCATGTTCCAGTTGGCGCCGGTTGGCACGAAAGCGCATGTTCAGGTCTGCGGAACGACGCCCTGCATGCTGCGCGGCTCGGACGATATCAAAACGGTCTGCAAGCGCCGCATCGCGGAACAACCGTTCACGGTTTCCGAAGACGGAGCTTTCTCTTGGGAGGAGGTGGAGTGCCTCGGCGCGTGCGTCAACGCGCCGATGGTGCTGATCGGATCTGACACTTATGAGGATCTGACGGCGGAGAGTTTTGAGGCTGTCCTCGACGCGTTTCAGCGCGGGGAGACGCCGACGCCGGGCCCGCAGGTCGAGCGCCAGTTCTCCGAGCCGATCGACGGCGCAACAAGCCTGCATGACATATCCGGCACCAATGACGGTCAGCCGTCCGCGACAGCCGCCAAAGTAGCGCCAACGAAGCCCACAGCCACGCCGGCCAAGCCAGCGTCACCAAAGGCCGACAAGCCGAAGCCTGCACCTGTAGCCAAGGCATCGGCAGCGCCATCCGCCGAGGCGCTTGCCGAGGAAGAGCGCGCCGTTGCTGAAAAACTTGCGACCTTGCCTAAGGATGCCAGCGCCGAGGACAAGGCGAACGCGGTTGGAAAGCGCCCGCGCGGGCTGAAAGCGCCGCGCAAGGCCGACGCCGACGACCTCAAGCGGATCAAGGGGATCGGCAAGGTCAACGAGGCCAAGCTGAACGAGCTTGGCATTTGGCACTTCGATCAGATCGAGAAATGGAACCGGCCGCAAATCCTGTGGGTTGGGACTTATTTGTCCTTCCCGGGCCGCATTGATCGTGAGGACTGGGTTGCGCAAGCCGCGACGCTTGCGGCCGGTGGCGAGACCGACTTCTCCAAGCGTGTCGATGATGGCGAGGTCGCCTCGAGCGCCGGTGGACCGAGCGAGAAGAGCTGAGAACGGAAAGACAGAGATGCTTCAGGACAAGGACCGCATCTTCACCAATCTCTACGGCCGGGACGACTGGGGTCTCGACGGCGCACGCCGGCGTGGCCAGTGGGACGGCGTGAAGGGCTTTCTCGACAACGGCCGGGATTGGGTGATCGACCAGATCAAGGCCTCAGGCCTGCGCGGGCGCGGCGGCGCGGGGTTCCCGACAGGCCTGAAATGGTCGTTCATGCCCAAGGAGGTCGGTGAGCGGCCGCATTATCTTGTTGTCAATGCCGACGAGTCCGAGCCCGGCACCTGCAAGGACCGGGAGATCATGCGCCATGATCCCCATTTGCTGATCGAGGGTTGCCTGATCGCCGGCTTCGCGATGGGTGCGCATGCTTGCTACATCTATATCCGCGGTGAATACATCCGCGAGCGCGAGCGTCTGCAGGCTGCGATCGATCAGGCCTATGAGGCCAAGCTGATCGGCAAGGACAATGTCCATGGCTGGGACTATGACATCTATGTCAGCCATGGCGCCGGGGCTTACATCTGCGGCGAGGAAACGGCCCTTCTCGAAAGCCTTGAAGGCAAGAAGGGACAGCCGCGCCTGAAGCCGCCATTCCCGGCCAATGTCGGACTCTATGGCTGCCCGACGACCGTAAACAATGTCGAATCGATCGCCGTTGCCGGGCCCATTCTGCGCCGTGGGCCGGAGTGGTTCGCCGGCCTCGGCCGGCCCAACAACACCGGTACGAAGCTGTTCTGCATCTCAGGCCATGTAAACCAGCCGTGCACGGTCGAGGAAGAGATGTCGATCCCGTTCCGCGAGCTGATTGACCGCCATTGCGGCGGCATTCGCGGTGGCTGGGACAATCTTTTGGCGGTTATTCCGGGCGGTTCATCGGTGCCGTGCGTGCCGGCAGATCAGATCATCGACACGCCTATGGACTTCGATTCGCTACGGGATCTGAAGTCAGGCCTCGGCACAGCGGCTGTTATCGTCATGGACCGGTCGACAGACATCGTGCGCGCAATCGCCCGGATCGCCTATTTCTACAAGCA
>JBCBSK010000076.1:0-17026 GCA_039819185.1 Pseudomonadota bacterium
CGCGTTGATTGACGCTGGTATCCGGGATCCGCCGCGCCTCTTTGCCGATCCAGAGCCGCGCCCCGCGCGCCACGACGTCCGACTTGAAGACGTGCACATAAGGAACGCACCAGGCATAGAGATGGTTGCCGCAGTCGCGCGGATCGCGCGTCCCCGGAACCAACGGCACGCCGCGCATGCAGACCATCGCGACATAGGCGGCCCGGAGCCCACTCGCCGCGACCATATCGTGGAGCGCCTGGCGGAAGGTCTCACGATCCACACCATGATCCATGCGTTGCGCGGCGCAGGACGCCTCGAACCGGTCGAGATAGACATCGAGCCGGAAAAAAGCGCCCTCCCAAACCGGCACCACGTCATAGGCCACGTCCGAATGGGTCACGCCCCAATCGGTCACCGACACCTTGGCGTCGGCAATGGGGATAATCTCGCCGCCCATCCAGGCTGTGCCCTTGGTCAAGTCCGCCATCTCTCCCCTCCATGTTGCGGGCAGCTTATCGCGCCTCACCAAACCCGTCACGGGCCCAAGCTGAGATCACCTTTGTTTGGCAGGCTCCATGTCGCGGCTGCGCATCTTGTGGACGCTCGGCCGCATGACAGCTCATACAGGGGGCGTTACGACTGACGGATCTTCTGGTTTGCGTGGGACGAAACGACATGACGGAGACGGCGGACGCCATCATCATCGGCGCGGGCGTGATCGGGGCTGCGACGGCCTTCGAACTCACCAAGCTCGGCTACAAGACGCTGAGCGTCGACCGCAATCAGGTGGCGGGCCATGGGTCGACATCCGGCTCCTGCGCCATCATCCGCGTGCACTACTCAACGCTCGATGGCACAGCCCTTGCCTATGAAGGCTATTTCTACTGGCGCGACTGGGCGGATTATCTCGAAGCGCACGATCCTAGTGGCCTGGCGCCGTTCCGCGAGACCGGCTGCCTGGTGATGAAGACCGAGCAGAACGATTATCTGTCGAAACACATCACCAATTGCCGTGAGCTCGGCATCCCCTTCGAGGAGTGGGATGCCGACCGGATCACCGCGCAATTGCCTGGCTACAGTCTGTCGAGCTTCTATCCACCCAAGCGGATGGAGGACACGGGCTTCGGCGAGCCGGCCAATGGCGCCGAGCTAAGGGGCGGCGTGTTCTGGCCGACCGCGGGCTATGTCACCGACCCCGCACTGTCGGCGCAGAACCTCGCCCATGCGGCCGAGCAGAAAGGCGCGCGGTTCCGCTATGGCGCGACGGTCACCGAAATTCTGACCGAGAATGGGCGCACCAAGGGCGTGAAACTCGCCGATGGCAACGAAATCCACGCGCCGGTCGTCGTCAATGTCGGCGGCCCGGCCTCCGCGAAGATCAACGAAATGGCCGGCGTCACGGGCGATATGACGATCTCAACCCGGGCCCTGCGTCAGGAGGTCGTGCACGTTCCAGCACCCGAAGGAATGGACTTCGATACCAACGGCATCGTGGTCTCCGATTCCGATATCGCCTGCTACATCCGGCCCGAGCACGGCAACAACATCCTGATCGGCAGCGAGGACCCGCCCTGCGACCCGCATATCTGGGTCGAGGGCGACACCGACTATGACCGCAATTTCACCGATCAGTGGACGACCCAGGCCATGCGCTATGCCCAGCGCCTGCCGTCCCTTGGCATTCCGAGCCGGATGCGCGGCGTGGTCGATCTCTATGACGTGACCGAGGACTGGATCCCGATCTACGACAAGTCGTCTTTGCCCGGCTTCTACATGGCGTGCGGATCGAGCGGCAACCAGTACAAGAACGCGCCGATCGCCGGGAAGCTGATGTCGGCCCTGGTCGACTATTGTGAAGCCGGCAACGACCACGACACAGCCCCGCTGACCTATATGATGCCCTATATCCAACGGCCGCTGAACATCGGCTTCTTCTCCCGCAAGCGTGAAATCAATAAGGAGTCGAGCTTTTCGGTGTTGGGGTGACCAGCGTCCAGTATGAGTCCTTGGCCGCTGTCGAGGACAATCGCACCGCATGTTTCAGACATTTGTGCTCAGTTGCTGCCGTCGATAAAATGCCGTTATCGCTGTGAGGTGGACGGGACAAAATGAATGATGCGGGTTCTCCCTCACCAGACAGATCAGCGATTTCTTGTTTTCGCAGCGACCGGCACCGATTTGATCTTCAACCGTGGTGTCGAACTGCCCGGATTTGCGTCCTTTCCACTGGTTGAAGACACGACGGCGCAACCAATTGTCGTCGACCAGATGCGTGATCTCATGAAGGTGGCTGCCGAGGCCGGTTTAGGCTGCATCATCGACACGCTGACCTGGATGGCGAACCGCGACCGCGCAGCACCGCCGGGCTATGATGCCGACCGTTTGGCATCCCTGAACCGCAAGGCCGTGGCCCTGATGTGCGATCTTCGGGTCGAAGCGGAGCGTGATGACGTTTTGGTCGCGCTCTGTATCGGGCCATCCCGCGATGCCTATGCAAAGCTCGTGCCCATGACGGTGGAGGATGCGCGCGCCTATCATGCGATCCAGATCGGTTCGGTTGCCGATTTGGGAATAGATCTGGTCAACGCCTACACGTTCAATCATGTCGAGGAGGCTGCAGGCGCGGTGCTGGCGGCCAAGGATTGCGGGGTGCCTATCGCTGTCTCGTTTGTGGTGGAAACCGATGGATGCCTTGACAATGGCATTGGGCTCGAAGCCGCGATTGACCAGGTCGACGCACTCACCGATGAGACGGCGGCCTATTTCATGGTGAACTGCGCACACCCCGATCACTTCAGCCACGTGCTCACGGGCCACCCGCGCCTAAAGGGGATCATTGTGAACGCGTCGCGTTCCAGCCATGCTGAACTGGATGATGCCACCGAGTTGGACGATGGCGACCCGGTCGAACTGGGAGCGGAGGTCGCACGGCTTGTCCGCACACACCCCGCACTCTCCATAGTTGGCGGTTGTTGCGGCTCGGATTTCCGGCATATGCGCGAGATGGCTGCCGGCATAAGCGCTTACCCTTAGAGTTTGCCGGCCGGAAACGGCCGGTCCCTGAATGGCGTGCGGACACTTTTTCGCGTCCCTCCCCCGATCCTCCCTTGACCCTGTCGCCGGTCTGTCACACTAAGCCCGATCGCGGCATGGCAGCCCCGCCCTCGCCGCATGACTTACTGTGGCTGCGGGGATCGGGTCGCGGGCCGGAATGCTCAAGATCGACACTCTGGTCATGGCCTTTGGGGGCCTGCGTGCGCTCGACGGCGCGACGCTCGAAATCGGCGAAGGCACGATCACCGGCCTGATCGGGCCGAACGGCGCCGGCAAGACGACACTGTTCAACTGCATCGCCGGCGCCTTGACGCCAACGTCGGGCAAGGTCTCGCTAAAGGGCGAGGATCTGACCGGCCTCAAGACCCACGAACTGTTCCATCGCGGTGTCGTGCGGACGTTTCAGATCCCGCATGAGTTCGGCAAGCTGACCGTGCTCGAAAACCTCATGGTGGTGCCGCCGGGCCAGCCGGGCGAACAGCTGCTGTCGAGCTGGCTGCGGCCTGGGGCCGTGCGGGCGACCGAACGTCAGGTGCGCGAGCGCGCCGAGGATGCGCTCGACTTCCTGTCGCTAACCCATGTGCGCGACGAACTCGCCGGCAATCTGTCGGGCGGACAGAAGAAACTTCTTGAACTTGGCCGCACCATGATGGCCGATCCGAAGATCGTACTGCTCGATGAGCCGGGCGCGGGCGTCAATCCGACGCTTCTCGGCAAGATCGCCGACATGATCCGGAGGCTTAACTCCGAGCGCGGCTATACCTTCTGCGTCATCGAACACGACATGGACCTGATTGCCAGCCTGACCGATCCGGTGATCGTGCTCGCCGAGGGCCAGGTCTTGATCGAAGGTCCGTTCGAGACCGTGCGCAAGGATGCCCGCGTGCTCGATGCCTATCTCGGCGGCGACGTCGCAGAGGACGCCGCATGACGGCCGTTCTCAACATAGCAGATCTCTATTGCGGCTATGGCGAAACCGAGATCCTGCATGGCGTCTCGATCCATGTCGATCCGGGCGAAGTGGTTGTCATCATCGGCCCGAACGGCGCCGGCAAGTCCACCGCCATGAAAGCCGTCTTCGGCCTGTCGCGCGTGACGCGCGGCGCGATCCGGCTCGACGGCGAGGACATTACGGGCCTGGCGCCGGACAAAGTTGTGCGCCGGGGCGTGTGCTACGTGCCGCAAACGGGGAATGTCTTCGTCAATCTGTCGGTTGAGGAAAACCTCGAAATGGGCGGCTATGTCCGCACCGATGATCTGCGCCCGCGCATCGATGAGATGTATACGCTGTTCCCGCCGCTCAAGGAAAAGCGCCGCCAGCCGGCCGGCACCCTGTCCGGCGGCCAGCGCCAGATGGTCGCCATGGCAAAAGCGTTGATGCTCGAACCAAAAATCCTGCTGCTCGACGAGCCGACGGCGGGTCTGTCACCGAAATTCCGCGGCGAAATCTTCCGCGTCGTGCGCGACATCAACACGGCCGGAACGCCGATCCTGATGGTTGAACAGAACGCCAAACAGGCGCTCGGTGTTGCCGATCGCGGCTACATCCTGGTCGACGGTCAGAACCGGCTCGAAGACACGGGCCGGGGCCTGCTCGACAATCCCGACGTCGCCGAAATGTTTCTCGGCGGCCGGGCGAGCGCTGCGTGAGGGCCCGGCCATGATGGAGTTCATCAACTTCCATCTGCTGCCGGGCATCGTGCTCGGCTCGATCTATGCGATCGGCGCGATCGGCGTGTCGCTAACCTTCGGGATTATGCGGTTTGCCAATTTCGCCCATGGCGCAACGATGACCTTCGGCGCCTATCTGACAATGACCTTCGTTTGGTGGACCGGCTTTCATCCCCTTGTCGTGCTGCCAGCGGCTATGGTGTTGACCGGGCTTCTGGCGGTCGGCATGGACCGCGCCTTCTATAAGCCGTTGAGGGCCAGCCACGCCGTTATCCTGGTCATGGCATCCTTCGGCCTGATGTTGATGCTGCGCTCGCTGATCCAGCTCGTCTGGGGCGTCCAGATTGAAACGTTGATCCCCGGCATCCAGCGACCGATCGTTTTCTTCGACGCGCTCAGGATCTCGCCGCGTCACATCATGATCATCGGCGGCGCGGTTCTTCTGATGATCGGCGTCCACTATCTGCTCGCCTACACCAAGACTGGCAAGGCCATGCGGGCGATGTCTGACTCGCCAGATCTCGCGCGTGTCACCGGCATCGATACCGAAGCCGTTATCCGCGCCACCTGGTTCATCGGCGCGGGCCTTGCGGCAGCGGCCGGCACGTTCCTCGCAATGGACACCCATGTCGAAACCCAGATGGGTTTCAAGATTCTGCTGCCGGTCTTCGCAGCCGCGATCCTGGGCGGGATCGGCCGGCCTTATGGTGCGATGGCTGGCGGGCTTGTGATTGGCATTGCGGAGGAAATCTCGACCTATTCCTGGTTCGGCACCGGCCCGCTGGTGCCGCCGGGCTATAAGGCCGGCGTCGCTTTCGCCATAATGGTCGCGATCCTGATCTGGCGGCCGTCCGGGCTGTTCCGTGGGAGGGTTTTCTAATGAGCGATGTCAGGAAAAGTAGGAACCGGTTTTCCGTTCGGCAGCGCGCAGAAACATCCTGCCTTGTGACGAAAAGAGACAACACGTTTCTTGTCTCGCTACCGATCGCAACAGGATAGCGCACCATGGATCAGTCCTACGGCATCTTCCTGTATGTCCTGTCGCTGCTGACGATGGGCGGGCTCTATGCGATCCTATGTCTCGGCCTGAACATCCAGTGGGGGTTCACCGGCCTTTTCAATGCCGGTATTGCGGGTTTTTTCGCCGTCGGCAGCTACATCGCGGCCATCCTGACGTCACCTGAGTCACCCTACCACCTCGGCGGCTACGGTCTGCCGATACCGTTCGCGGCGGTGGTGGCGATGGTGGTGTGTGCAGGGCTCGGCTGGGCCGTTGCCAAGACCTGTATCCGGCTCCGGGCCGACTATCTTGCGATCGCCACACTCGGGATCGCGGAGATCTTTCGTCTGGTCATCTCCAACGAAACCTGGGCGACCAATGGCGCGCGCGGTGTCACCCAGGTGCCAAAGCCGTTCGAGACGTTGCCCGAGCCGTGGAACCACATCGGCATGACCGTTTTGGTTCTGACAATCGTCCTGATCCTCTACCTTCTTCTAGAACGCGCCCGCACCTCGCCCTGGGGCCGAGTGATGATGGCGATCCGCGAGAATGAGGAGTCCGCACGCGCCGCCGGCAAAAATGTCGAAGCCTTTCGCATCCAGGCGTTCGTGCTCGGCTCTGCGATCATGGGCCTCGGCGGTGCGATGATGGCGCACTATCTGAAATTCGTGGACCCGCAACTGTCTGAACCGCTGACCGCGACGTTCCTCGTCTGGGTCATGCTGATCGTCGGCGGCAGCGGCAACAATCTTGGCGCCATCGTCGGCGCGATGCTGATGTGGACCATCTGGTCTGCAACAGAGATCCTGACCAGCCAGCTACCCGACGAATGGGCGATCCGCTCGGCCTATATCCGGATTTTCCTGATCGGCTTGCTTCTGCAGATCGTCCTGCAGCGCTATGCTGGCGGAATCCTGCCCGAACGACGGAATTCGCCGCAAAAAACGCCATCAACGGTGCCAAGGCCGGTCACTCCCGATTGACGCTCATTCGAGGAAGTCCCTATTGTCTTTACCCAGACCCGGCGCCTGACCCGAAGGCGCTGGGACCGGCGGCAAGCTGTTGTGATCTCGCCGGAAACCACACCAACGGGAGGGTCAGAATGAACTCTTGGAAACTTTTGCTCGCGGGCGCTTCGGCGCTTGCTCTGTCCACCGCTGCGGCGAGTGCGGATTCGGTCAGGGTCGGCTCGGCCGGTGGCGTCACCGGGCCGATAGCCGAACTCATCGCGGTCGTTATGAATGCCCGCAATCTTGCCGCCCAGCACGTCAACGACCAAGGCGGCCTGTTCGACGGCCAGACCTACGAACTGGTCCTTGGCGATGCGGCCTGCAACCCAGCCAACGCAGTTGATGCGGGCAACAAGCTCGTCAATGTCGACCAGGTGGTCGCCATCATCGGGCCGAGCTGCTCGGGCGCGACCAATGCCATGGTCCAGTCGGTCACGATCCCAGCCGGCGTCGTGAACCTGTCGGACTCTGCGACTGCGCCGTCGATCACCGATCTCGACGACAACGACCTCGTCTTCCGCGTCGCCCCGTCGGACGCCTATCAGGGCCGCTCGATGGCGGAGTATGCGATCGGAAAGGGCATGGAGTCGGTCGCTGTCACCTATGCCAATGACGACTACAACACCGGACTTGCCCAGGTCTTCATCTCCTCTTTCCAGGAGCTTGGCGGCACGATCACCTCAGAACAGATGCATGAACCGGAAAAGGCGTCCTATCGCTCGGAACTCGCCACGCTGTCGGGCGGTGGTGACGCGGACGCGCTGGTGCTGTTTGCCTATTACGGCGGTTCTGGCATCACCATTGTGCGCAACAGCCTCGAAAACGGCCTGTTCGATACATTCCTTGGTGCCGACGGCATGTTTGACGATGTCGTCATCGAACAGCTCGGCGTGGAGAACCTTGCCGGCACCCTCGAGGTTGCCCAAGCTGCCTCCGACCCGGAAGCCAAGGCGTTCCAGATGTTTGCCGAAGCTTTCGAGGAAACCGGCGAGAGCGCCGCAGCACCTTATGCCGCGCACGGCTATGATGCCTCCTTCCTGATGGCGATGGCGATTGAAAAGGCCGGCTCCACCGATCGTGATGCCATTTCGGCGGCCCTGCGTGAGGTGGCCAATGCACCAGGCGTCGAAATCTTCCCCGGCGAATGGGAAAAGGCCAAGGCCGCGATCGCCAATGGCGAAGACGTCAACTATCAGGGTGCCACTGGCGAGATCGAGTTCGATGATAACGGCGACGTTGCCGGCATCTATTCGATCAACCGGGTAACCGAAGCAGGTGAGTGGGAAACCGAGCTTCTGAAGTGAAGCGTCCTCACTGATAATTTGCCCACCTCTTTCAAGGGGTGATCCTGCAAAAAAAGACCCCCGCTCGGACCATTTGGGCGGGGGTTATCTTTGGGAAATTGTTGCGAGCCCAGTAACGAAGTGTGAGGGTCAATCGTCGGCTTCGTAGAACGCGCTCATCAGATCGCGGGCGCCATGAACCTGTCCGCAGAGCGCACGCTCGGAGAAACTGTCCTCACCGAGATCGGCGAAGCCTTCCTTATCGGCCAAATCCCTGGTTTCGACATTGCGAAAGCCCATCGACCAGTTTGGGCAGGCGCGCCCCGCGATGGGCCCTTCTTCCAGAACAATCTGGGTATGGTGACGATCATCCGCCGCGATCCGCCCCCAAGCCGCGTCGACCTTGTCCTTGGGACCTTCGAGTAGCTGCATGAAATTGCCACGCCCGGTTTCCGGCAGATAGCGATAGATCAACAGGCCAGTCACACCGTCCTCGGTGTTGTAGGCCCGGCTCTTGGTCAGTATGTCCGCGAGATCAGCTTCCTGCATGGGGCGGCTCGCCTGGCTGACATAAACCATATAACCCATTTCGCTCATGCTCACTCCATCATGTCAAAGCAGCCAATCAGCTTTTCACAATCTCAAAAGCTAGCCGCGCCCAAGCTGGGACAGTCCGAGCAACGCGGCGTTGTCTACGACGAAGACAGCGCCCAAGGCAATGCACAACAGACTTTAGGTGCATGTTGGTGAAAACCAACCAATGATACCATAGCGGATCCCTATCTCCCCATAAGAAAAGGACTATCCCACCGTTCCCCAACGCAGGAGTGGAAAGAGTCTGCCTTGGAAAATTTTGACAGTGTCAAATTCTATTTCTTATTCTCAAAAACCACTTGACGACAGCACCGCGTCGACCTTCACTATTGGAAAAATTACAGAGGGACTGTCAGGGTGGCTTTGGAACGCGTGGATCATAGTGCGACGCCACAACATGGCGGGCCGGCTTCACGGCTCGGCACGCAGGTGTCCGTTGAGCGCGGCCCGCGGCGTATTCAGTCCGTCTCACGCGCGCTCGATGTTCTTGAAGTCTTGGCTCAGGCCGGCTCAGAACTGTCGCTCAGTGAGATCTCGGCCCGGACAGGCCTCAACATTTCGACCTGCCACCACATTCTCGCGACCCTTGCCGATCGGGGGTATGTCGGCCAGCAGCCGCGCGACCGCAGCTACTATCTCGGCAACCGCATTCTGGAACTGTCATCGAGCCGCATACGCCAGTTCAACATTCTCGACATGGCGCTGCCGGAACTGCGCCGGCTCAACCAAATCACCCGAGAGAGCGTGCATCTTGCCGTCATGCAGGGCCTCGACCTGACGACGCTGGCGCAGCTCGATTCGCTTGAAGCGATCCGAGTCGGCCCCTCGACACGCGGCAAGACCAACGCGGCACACGCGACCGCCACCGGGAAGGCGATCCTGGCCTGGTTGCCGGAAACCGAGGTTGCCCGTGTCATCGCCGAGAAGGGCCTGAACCGTTTTACCGACCACACCATGACCTCGATCGCCGATCTGGTCGAAGACCTGCGCCATGTCCGCCGCAAGGGATTTTCGTTCGACAATGAGGAGTTCGAGCCCGGTGTCGTCTGTGTCGGTGCTGCGATCCGCGACCATGCTGGCGCGGTGATCGGCTCTTTAAGCTGCTCAACGCCGAAGCTGCGCGCCGACAAGCACCACCTCGACCGGATTACAAAGGCGGTTCAGGACACCGCGACCTCGCTGTCGGGCAAGCTCGGTAGCCCCCTACCCGACCCATCAGCCGGTTTTGATGGAGACGACAGCTAGCATCACGACGACATCCGGCGCCCAGCGCCGCAACGAGATCAAGAACGCGACCCCACAATCGGGGAGCAGCACGGAGGAGACTGAACCATGGCAATGCCCGAAGGCGTGAAGACCAGCCCGGACTATCCGATCCCTGATTCCATGAAGGCCTGGGTCTTGGGGGATCCTGGCGAAATCAGCCTCACCGACAAGCCGGTCCCGACGCCAAAGCGCGCCGAAGTTCTGGTCCGCATCGACGCCGTCGCGATCTGCGCCACCGACCTTGAGATCATCTATCACGGCCCGCCTGCAATGATTCAGGGCGGCGCACCGCACAACAAGAACTTCACGCCGGGCCATGAATATATGGGCACGGTTGTCGCGCTTGGGCCTGGCGTTGACGAGTACGAGATCGGCGAGCGTGTGACCGTCGAGATCCATGCAGGCTGTGGCCAGTGCAAGCGCTGCCGTGAGGGTATGTATACCTCCTGCCACAATTACGGCCTGAACTATGGGGACGTCGACAAGGGGCACCGCGCCAACGGCTTCACAACCGATGGCGGCTTCTGCGAATATCAGGTCAACAACATCAACACGCTGATCCATGTTGATGACACGATGTCGGACGAGGAAGCGACGCTTGTCGTGACCGCCGGCACGGCGATGTATGGCCTGACCGAGCTTGGTGGCCTTGTTGCCGGCGAGAGCGTCGTCGTCACCGGCCCAGGCCCGATCGGCCTTCTTGGTGTTGCCGTGGCCAAAGCGCTCGGAGCCCAGCCGGTGTTCCTGACCGGCACCCGCGACAACCGCCTCGAGATCGGCAAGAAGCTCGGCGCCGACCACGTCATCAATGTCCGCAAGGAAGACCCGGTCGAAGCGATCCGCAACATCATGGGCGGCAAAGGCGTCGACTATGTCGTTGAGTGCTCAGCGGCTCCGAACGCGATCAACGAAGCGGCCCAGATGGTCAATCGCGGCGGCAAGATCTGCCTTGCGGCCTTCCCCCATGAAGCGCCTGCCGTCGACATCGCCCATCTCGTGCGCAACAACATCTACATCTACGGCATCCGGGGTGAAGGTAAGAGCGCGACCCACCGCGCCGAAGCCTTCATGCGCCAGAAGCGCTTCGACTCGACGCTGATCCACACCCACACCTTCCCGATGACGGAGCTCAAGGAAGCGATCCGTTACGCCAAGGACCGGGTCGAGGATGCGATCAAGGTCGTGGTCCGCAACGATCACGCAACGGCCATGAAGGCGGAAGCGGCCGAGTAATCGACCGACTACCACTCGACCGGTCGCGACGGGAGCAGGACGTATGCTGAATTGTGACACCTATCTCATGCCAGAGAGTCTCGGCGAGGCCTTGCGCATGTGGAGCGAGGCGCCGGACGGCAGCCGTCTCATCGCCGGCGCGACCGACATTCTGCCCTGGGCACGCGAAGGCCGGGCCGGCGATGTTCATATCCCGACCTTTGTCGACGTAACGCGCGTCGCCGAATTGCAGGGTTATGAAATCAAGGACGGCCGAGTGCGCCTCGGAGCCAATGTGGTCTATCAGGACTTCCTGACCGACCCGGAGCTTGGCCGTCACCTGCCCTGCATGCCGTTCTGCTCGATCTGGTTCGCTGACGACCAGATCCGCGAGCAGGCGACGCTGGCGGGCAATGTCGTCAACGCATCGCCTGCGGCGGACGGCACGCCGCCGGTTCTTGCCATGAACGGCACGGTCGAGCTGGCGCGTCTTGAAGGCTGGCAGACCGTGCGGCGCGAACTCAAGCTCGAGGACTTCCTGCTCGGGCCGGGCAAGACGGCCCTGCAGCCGAACGAGATCGTCACGGCCGTCACATGTGACTCGATGCTCGGCTATGGCGGAGCGTTCGAAAAGGTCGGCCAGCGCCGTTCACTTGTCATTTCCGTTGTCTGCACCGCGGCACTCGTGAAGCTCGACCGCAAGGGCGAGCGCTTCGAGGACGTGCGCATGACCATGGGCGGCATTGGACCGGTTCCTGTGCGGCTTGAGGCGTTGGAACAGTCGCTCACCGGTCAGCCGGCGACGCCTGACACGATCGTGCGGGCGGCAGGCTCGGTCGGCGACATCGTCAATTCCCGCAGCCGCCGCGAATATCGCGGGACGGTCGTCAAGGGGTTCATCGAACGCGCGCTCGAAAACGCCGTTCAAGACGCGCAAGCGCGCGCCACGAATTTGAGGGAGGTCACCCATGCCTGACATTCAGATGTCGCTGACGGTCAATGGCCGCAAGAGCGCCAAGCCCGCCAAAACCCATCAGAGGCTTCTCGACTATCTCCGCGAGGAGCTGAACCTGACTGGTGCCAAGGAAGGCTGTGGCGCCGGCGAATGCGGAACCTGCTCAGTCTTCGTCGACGGCAAGCTCGTCAAATCCTGCCTGATGCCGGTGGCCAAGGCGAACGGGTCTGAGATCGAAACGATCGAGGGCCTGGCCGGTCGCGGCGACCTGACACCGGTTCAAAAAGCGTTCCACAAGACAGGCGCCAGCCAGTGCGGCTATTGCATCCCCGGCATGGTGATGGCGGCAACGTCGGCGCTGCGGGAAAACCCGTCCGCCGATATGGAAGAAATCAAGGAGCGGCTCGGCGGCAACATCTGCCGCTGCACCGGCTACACCAAGATCTTCGAGGCCGTCGAGATCGCCCGCGACGTGATCGCAGGCAAACTTCAGCCGACGGCGCTCGAGCCGGAAGACCTGAAAGACTCCTATATCGGCACCAATGTCCGCCGCCTCGATGCGCCGAGTAAGGTAACCGGCCGGCTGCGCTATGCCGGCGACATGGTGATGCAGGATATGCTGCACATGCAGGTGCTGCGCAGCCCGCATGCCCATGCACGTGTTGTCTCGATCGACACCAGCGACGCAGAAGCCATTCCCGGCGTCGCCTGTGTCATCACGGCAGACGACGTGCCGGGTACGGATGGCTTCGGCGTATTCGTGCATGATCAGCCTGTGATGGCGCGCGGTGTCGTGCGCTATGTCGGCGAAGCGGTCGCAGCGGTCGCCGCTGAAGACGTGGTCACGGCCAAGAAAGCACTTGAGGCGATCAAGGTCACTTATGAAGAGCTTCCGGCGGTGTTCGACCCGGAAGAGGCCATGCAGCCCAGCGCGCCGGTCCTGCACGATTATGCGAAGGATAACATCGTCAAGCACATCCCGATCCGCAAAGGCGATATCGAAAAGGGCTTTGCCGAGGCGGATGTCATCATTGAAGAGACCTACGGCACTCAGCAGGTCGAGCATGCTTATCTCGAGCCCGAGGCCGGCATAGCCTATGTCGACCACGAGGATGTCGTGACGGTCCTTTCGCCGAGCCAGAACATCTCCCATCACCGGCACATGCTGGCGGATATTCTTGGTCTTCCGATCAACAAGGTTCGCTTCATCATGAGCCCTGTGGGGGGCGGCTTCGGCGGCAAGGAAGATATGATCTATCAGGGCATGCTCGCGCTGGCCGCGATCAAGACCGGCCAGCCGGTGCGCCTGATCTTCACACGCGAAGAGTCGATCATCTCAACGGCGAAGCGCCATCCGGCCCGCATCACCTACAAGATGGGCTTCAAGAATGATGGCCGCATCACCGCGGTGTCGTTCAAGATGATCTCGGACGGTGGTGCCTACGGTATGTCGACCGAAGGAGTGATGCGCAAGGCAGCGATCCTGTCCTGCGGCCCCTACGACATCGAGAACGTCCAGATCGACACCTATGGCGTCTATACCAACAACACGCCGTCTGGCGCGTTCCGGACCTTCGGCGGGATGCAGGCGCAGTTCGCGACCGAAAGCCATCTCGACATCGCAGCCGAACGTCTCGGCCTGGACCCGTTCGAGATCCGGCGCATCAACATGATGCGCGACGGCGCGATTACCCATACCAAGCAGGAGCTTGGCTCGGTGTCGATCGGGCGCGTCATGGACGCGGCCGAAACCGCCTCACGCTGGGAAGCCGGCGCACCGACCACGCGCGGCGAAACCCGTGGCGATCTCGGCGGCCCGGACACGCGGGCGCCCTGCACACTCGGTGCCCGCGTCCGCAATGCCGCCCGCACCGGCGCGCAAGCGATCGAAGAGGAGGTCGCGTGATGACGTCGAGACTGAAACGCGGACGCGGCATCGCCTCGTCTTGGTATGGCATCGCCCGCACTGCGACCATCGACCGGGCCGGCGCCTGGGCAGAACTTGACGATGGCGGCACGGCCAAGGTCGTCACCGGCGTGACCGAGATCGGCGAGGGTATTCTGACCGTGCTCTGCCAGATCGCCGCTGACGAACTCGGCATCAAGCCTGAACAGGTGACGCTCGGCGACAACGACACGGCGCGCGCGCCGGAAGCCGCCCATGCCGGTGCCACCCGCCAGACTTACATGATCGGCAATTCGGTCGCGCTTGCCTGCCGCGACGCACGGGCGAAGCTGTTCGATGAGGTCGCCGACCATTGGGATGTCGATCCCGACACGCTGGTTGCCCATGACGGCGAACTGGTCGCGACCGGCACCAATTATCGCGTAACGATGGAAGAGGCGGTCAAGATCTGTAAGGCCCGCGGCGTCGTGCCGGTTGGCTCGGGCAGCTTCACCGCTCACGGCACCGGTCTCGATCCCGTCGACGGCTCGGGCAGCCCCTGGCAAGCCTATGTCTTCGGCTGTCAAGTCGCTGAAGTCGAAGTCGACACGCTGACCGGCGAGGTTCAGGTGCTCGGCATTTGGGCAGCTCATGATGTCGGACGCGCGATCAACCCGCGTGGCGTCGAAGGCCAGATCGAAGGCGGCGTCGTCCAGGGTCTCGGTCAGGCACTCATGGAAGACTACAAGACCGAGGATGGTCACACGACGACGCACGGCTTTGCGAAATACATCCTGCCGACGTCTCTCGATATCCCCGAAATCAACTCGATCATCGTCGAGGACCCCGACCCCAAGAGCCCGCTTGGCGCAAAGGGGATCGGCGAGCCGGCGCTCGTGCCGACAGCACCTGCCATCATGAACGCGATCTATGACGCCATCGGCGTCCGCGTCACCTCGCTACCGGCAACGCCTGAAAAGGTGCTTGAGGGTCTGGCTGCAAAGCAAGCCGCTCGCGAAGCGGCCGAGTAACGCGCGCCGCCTCTGGTGGCCGCACTGCATCAATCGGACCGGCGACCAACGCCGGCACATGTGGGAGAGCGTCTTGGACACCAACATGTACGGCGCAATGCGTCTGGGGATCGTGCATTTCAAAGCCTATCCGGGGATCGAGACCGGCGTCGGGCCGATCGTCGAGACGCTGGAGAAAATCTGCGCCGACGATTTCTGGACGGCCGTTGAGATTGGCTGGATGAAGGACTACCGTGTCCGCAACACGGCCGCTGATCTTCTGGCGCAGAGCCATTTGTCAGTGGCCTATGCGACCCAGCCGCGGGTTCTAACGACAAAGCTGAACCTTAATTCCTTCGATCCGAAGGAACGAAATATGGCGATCGATGGCCTCAAGAGTTCCGTCGAGGAAGCGTTCCATCTTGGCGCGGAAGTCATTCGCCTGATCGCAGGCAAGGATCCAGGTGACGACAAGCGCGAGGAAGCCAAGAAGCTTCTGTGTGACTCGCTGTCCCAAGTCATGGACTATTCGACCGAACTCGGGAAAATGGACTTCACGCTGAAGATCTTCGACCGGGACATCGACAAGAAGAACCTGATCGGACATTTCCAGGACGCGCTCGACGTCGCCAATGTCCTTGCGCCGTCCTATGACAATTTTGGTTTGTTGGCAGATCTCAGCCATTTCCCGCTATTGAGCGAGAACGCTGCCGAAGCGATCCCACTGCTTAAGGATCATCTGACTTCGGCCCATCTCGGCAATTGCTGCTTCCGCGACCGGCACCACCCGGCCTATGGTGACATTCAGCCGCGTTTCGGCGTTCCAGGTGGGGAAATCGATCTTCCCGAATTGATCGATTACTTCCGCGTGCTCCGCGACACCGGCTTTTTCGAGCGCAACGATCGACCGATCGTGAGCGCAGAGGTGCGTCCGGTCCTGGCCTACGAGCAGTCAGAGATCGTGATCGCGAACACAAAACGCGTCATTCGCGATGCATGGGCGATGGCCTGACACAGGCCTTCGCCCTCGCCGGCCCAACCGCCATGCCATGGCAGGGCCACCCCCCGAGACCCGAAAACGGGCCGGGCAACCAAGGAGGAAACAATGAAGAGTGTCCTTTCGACGTCCACCAAATGGCTCATGGCCACGGCGGCGGCCGTTGCCCTGGTCGCCCTGCCCGGCGGCCAGGCGAAGGCCGAATTCCCCGAAAAACCGGTCGAGATGACCATCCTGTTCGGCGGCACGGCGCAAACGATCGGTCAGCTTCTCGCCGATCTGATGTCGCGTGAGATGTCTGAGCCCGTCGTCGCGGTCAGCCGCACCGGCGGCGGCGGTGCGGTCGGCTACATCCATGTCCAGAGCACCGACGCCGATGGCCACAGCATCGTGTGGAACTCAAACTCCGTGTCGACCGCCTATCATCGCGGCAATATGCCGTTCAGCTATGAAGCTTTCGCGCCAATCGCGCGCATTTCAACCGAGATTCCGGCGCTTGCCGTCCACGTGGACTCGGGCTGGGAGACGCTTCAGGACATGGTCGATGACATCACGGCGTCCGGCGAAAACCTCAAGGTCGGCAATTCCGGCAATGGCTCGTTCACGCACCTTACGACCGCTGCGGTGATGGATGCTGTCGGCCTTAGCGACAGCATCGTCAACATTCCCTATGGCGCGGGCGAAGCCCCGACCGAGCTTCTCGCAGGCCGTATCGATGCCACGATCCAGTGGCCGGGTCAGTTCCTGCCGCATGTCGAGGCTGGCAATCTGCGCATCCTGTGCGTGACCAGCGCCGAGCGTATCGACATGCTGCCCGACACGCCGACCTGCGCTGAATCCGGTGCCGAAGGTGTGGACATCACCATGTGGCGCGGCCTTGCAGCTCCCGCTGGCACGCCGGATGAGGTGATCGACGCACTCGAAGCAGCAGCTTCGGCAGCCGTCGAGAGCGAACAGTTTCAGGAAGCAGCTCAGAACATTGGCTTTGAGTCTTCCTTCCTCGGCAGCGAGGATTTTGCTGAGTTGATCGCCCGCGATGACGAGCGGATCAGCCAGCTCCTCAAAGACCTTGGCATGTAAGGTCGAGAGCCGAGCATGACCTCACGC
>JBCBSK010000077.1:0-16851 GCA_039819185.1 Pseudomonadota bacterium
AGCTTGAGCTTGAGCTTGAGCTTGAGCTTGAGCTTGAGCAGTGTAGCTGTTCAGAATTCGAGGTCCAACCACAACGGCACAATGAAAAGACCAGCGCGATTTACTTGCGTCTGCCTATCAAGAGACCGCGACAGGTCCGAGATGGTCGTATGAACGTTTGCCCCCCCAACGTGGTCATATGCTGCAACAACGCTAACGGCCGCTCTGGGGATGAAGCGGGCGTCAAACGCAGTGCTTGCAACGGCAGCTCCCCGCCCAATTGAGAAGCTGGTCGCAAACCTGCTTCTTGGTCGGTTTGTCCGCACTGCAGCCCCTTGCCACCTTGGCAGCAGAGATCCGGTGTGCGGGAAGAATCGGCCAAAACCCATACGTTTCTGTCACCGGCGAAAACGACGTGAGATCAGTGACACATCTGATCTACCGCTTCGCGCGCTTCTTGCGTCCAAGTGGCCAGATTGTCCTGTTGCTCTAGGTCTAGTCTTTTCCAACGCGGTTCGAGTTGTCGGGGTATGGTGGACGCCTCATCCAGCCATCCGTGTTCAGCATCGGCCTCCAGAAATGTTATCAGCCGTGCCAACTCAGACCGCGGATCGGCCGTCAGAGCTTCGAAGCTCAAGACCATCCGCTGCTCGGGCGCGAGCAATGCGAACTCTGGAAGACTTTGCAAGGTTGCTTTGCTCCAAAACGCAGCGCATTCCTCCAATGGCGGTGGATTGTTCAGCATCCAGTTGACCAAGGGAGCAGGCGCAAGGAACCGCTCATTGAACCGCAGCCGTCGGCTGCGCCCAGATGGATAATCGAGATCGAGAAGGTTCGGGCCGATCTTTCTTGACCACATCCAGTTCCATATCATGGGCCGGATCGGCTTGAAGGCTTGGAACGACAAGGCGACATTCCGGCCATCCCGGTACATCATGATGTATTTTGCGTCCGGAAAGAGCCTTGGAAGCAATCGGACATACATGATCGACATCCCGGTCCGCTCGACCCAAATGCGGCCTCCGCATAGGTCTTTCAGGCGGTCAAACAGCATGGCGTGGTGACGCTCGACGGACTGCCTTGGCTGACCCGGCACCGTCTCCGAGAGTTTGTTGAACAAAACGTCCGGTTCGTCGCTCAGATGCGGCAAAACACTGGCGAGCAGCGGGGGCACATTGTCAATCGGAAAGCGCCCCATCTCGGGCCTATAGAGAAACTCATTGGGTGCGTTCTCCGGCGTCATGACCCGCCGGACGAACCTGGTTTGCCGCGGCAGTTGTTTCCAATAGGCGGCACCGGAAAGCTCGCCGGGGAGAAGCCCGCGCGTGCTTTGCATGGAGAAGAATTCAGACAAACTGAGTATATCCGGATGGGTGTTCAGAATGTCAGAGATCATCGTTGAGCCGCACCGCACCGCCCCGGCCCAAGCACAAATGCGCCGTTTTTTCCTAACCTTTGCATTGCGAGCGCTCTCGCGAAACAGTTGCTCGTCTTGGCATGGGTCGGACAAAGCGATTGGCCGCTTGGTCCGATTTCCATCGCAGGTTGCGCAGCACCACCTCGGCACCGGTTCGTCGCCTGAGACAGACTGTGGATTAAGCTTAGAGCGGCGCCCCGTCGATCAGCCGCGGCAGGCGGCCAAGATCGCCCGAAGCCTCGCGGACGACTATCCGCTTCAGCCCTCCGGCCCTGTCGACCAGCGACAGGCCGAGATCGCGGACGCCTCGCAGAATTGGATTGTCGATCCGGAACAGGCGGTTGATCGCGTCCGTCGCCATTGCGAGCTGAACCGTGTCGGCGCGCCGCCAGCGCTCATAGCCATGCAACGTTGTCAGCGAACCGGGATCGATGCCGAGCCGGACGGCGTCGACGACCGTCTCGGCAAGGGCTGCAACATCCTTGAGCCCGAGATTGAGACCTTGGCCTGCGATCGGGTGCACGCGGTGTGCGGCGTCACCGACCAAGGCTATGCGGGGTGCGACAAAGGCGCGGGCAAGCTTGAGGTCGAGCGGGAAGCCACCAGGGCCGGCCAGAACCGTCATCTCGCCGAGACTCGGCCCGGCGCTCTGCTCGAGCTCTATCGCGAAGTCGAGTGCGTCGAGACTCAGAAGTTCTTCGGCGCGCGCAGTCGGTACCGTCCAGACGATAGACGACCGATGCCGACCCTCGCTGTCATCGGGGAGAGGAAGAAGGGCGAGTGGCCCGCCCGGCAGGAAGTGCTGGGTCGCGCGGTTTTCATGTGGCGATTGGTGGGTGATCGTTGCGGCAATCCCAGTCTGGCCATAGGCCCAGTCAACGGTTGCGATGCCGGCGAGTGCGCGAATGGGAGAGTTTGCGCCATCGGCCGCGACGAGGAGGCGTGCGGCGTAGTTTCCCAAGGCGCCAAGAATAGTGATGTGCGTGCCATCGTCGTCGAATCGAATCACGCGGTCGGCGATCTCCTGGATCCCTTCGGCGTGAACCTGCTCTGCGACGGCTTGGTCGAGCAGTGCTGCCGGCACGATATGGGCGAAGGGCTCGCCCGGTCGTGCTTCGCCCTCAAAGGTCAGCCGGACAGGGCGGAACACGTCCTCGAGTCGGGAATCGGTCAAGGCCATGTCGCTAATCGCTTGGACATCGCCGCGCACCTTGTCCCAGATGCCGATCAGATCAAGGAGCCGCACCGAGCCTGCAGAGATCGCATAGGAGCGGGGATCCATGTCACCTGCTGCGAGGTGACCGGGATGGCGCTCCGGAGCAAGGACAATGGGTGCAAGACGGGCGCCTTCGGCGCGTTTCAGCGCTAGTGCCAGGCAATAGCCGACAATGCCGCCACCAGCGATCAGAACATCCGTCTTTGTGTCCGCCATGTTGCGTCCGCCCTGTTTGTGGCCGGTCCCTGAGTTCACGCCTTGCGACGCACCTCAGTGTATAGCAGACGCACACCGCACCGAAAGAATGGCAGCTTTGAGCTTTCGCCCGACAGATTGACACACCTGAACTGGCTTGATCTGACAAAAACCTCGCCTGCGGACAGGCTTTCGCCGTTTCGCTCTCATTCGCCCTGACTGTTGAAGATCCGTGACATGTCCGACGCCGTTGATCGCCTGCTCGAAACCCTCGACCTCGACCGTGAGGATGATCTGATCTGGATCGGGCATACCCCAAGCGTCGGCTGGCGCCGGGTCTATGGCGGCCAGGTGATCGCGCAGGCGTTGGTCGCGGCGGGCAGGACGGTAGAAGACCGTCACGCCCATTCGCTGCATGCCTACTTCATTCTGCCGGGCGATCCGGAGATCCCGATCCGATACGAGGTCGATCCGATCCGCGACGGTCGCAGCTTTACGACTCGCCGTGTGGTCGCGTGGCAGAAAGACGCCGCGATCTTCGTGATGTCGGCATCGTTCCACCGCAAAGAGCCGGGTTACGATCATCAGATGCCGATGCCGGACGTGCCCGATCCGGACGATCTGCCAGGCGAATCGGAGCTTTTGACGACGTTCCTCGAAACGCTGCCTGACAATATGCGGGTCTATTTCAGTCGCGGCCGGCCGATCGAGTTGCGGCCGGTGGATATGGCGCGCTGGGCGGGACCACGTGCGCGGGGCAAGCCTGGCCCGCTGCAGCAATACATGTGGTTCCGCGCTACAGGCCCCGTCCCCGACAACGAGAAGCTCGAACAGGCCGTGCTTGCCTATGCGTCCGATACGACGCTGATCGAAGCGGCCCTTTTGGCGCACGGTCAGTCGGTGTTCGATGCCGATATGCAGGTCGCGAGCCTCGATCATGTCATTTGGTTTCACCGGCCCGTGCGCACCAGCGATTGGCTGCTGTATGCCCAGGATTCGCCGACGGCGATTGGCGGACGCGGTCTGGCCCGGGGGCTGATCTACGACCGGCAGGGTCGGCTGGTGGCCTCGGTTGCTCAGGAAGGACTCATGCGGCCCAAAAATGAGGCAAAATGACAGACAGATGATGCCTGCTTTTTAGGCATAATGCTGCGCTGCACAATGGCCGCCCTGCGGGCACTCCAAAAATGACTGTGTTAACAAACATTTAACGGCATGCCGGCCGTTTGGCACGCCATTTGATTCCCCGTTCTTCCGACGTGGACCGTAGTGGCGTTTCTTGGCGCCTTCGTGTCCAGGGGCGTCGGAATTGGCCCGTTGGTGTCGTGAGGCTTCATCGGGCGTGTTGAGTTGAACAACGGGGGACCGTTCATGAAAATCGTGATGGCCATCATCAAGCCCTTCAAGCTCGATGAGGTGCGCGAAGCCCTGACCGGCATCGGAGTGCAAGGGCTGACTGTCACCGAGGTGAAAGGGTATGGCCGGCAGAAGGGCCATACCGAAGTCTATCGTGGCACCGAATACGCCGTCAGCTTCCTGCCTAAGCTGAAAATCGAGATCGCCGTTGCGGCGGATGCGGTTGACAAGACCGTTCAGACGATCGCTGAGGCCGCTCGCACCGGCCAGATCGGTGACGGCAAGATCTTCGTTCACAGCATCGACCAGGCCGTGCGCATTCGTACCGGCGAGGCCGATGCGGAAGCCCTATGAGACCTGAAATGACAGATCCCAAGTCTAGTAAAGGGGGACCATCCATTATGAAGAGACTTTCTCTTGGTTTGGCCACGACGGCCGGGCTCGCAGCGTTGTTGCTTGCAGATCCGAGCCTGGCCCAGGAAGCGGCCGATGCGGCCGAAGAGGTGGCGGCCGTCGAAGCGGCTGCCGGACCTGACACGGCCTATATCTTCAACACGCTTCTGTTCCTGATGGGCGGCTTCCTGGTCATGTTCATGGCCGCAGGCTTCTGCATGCTCGAAGCCGGCATGGTGCGGTCGAAGAACGCCGCCATGCAGTGCCTGAAGAACATCTCGCTCTATTCGATCGCCGGCATCATGTTCTGGTGGGTTGGCTACGAGTTCCTCTATGCCAATGTCTCTGCAACCGGCGGCTTCATGGGCATTCCGTCGTTCCTGGGCTATGCAATCGATCCGGTCGGTGGCGATGCGCTCGACACGGGCTACTCGACGGCATCTGACTGGTTCTTCCAGATGGTGTTCTGTGCCGCCACGGCGACGATCGTGTCGGGCACTGTCGCCGAACGCGTCAAGCTCTGGCCGTTCCTGATTTTCACTGCGGTCCTGACGGGCGTGATCTACCCGATCGCCGGTTCCTGGCAGTGGGGTGCGGGCTGGCTCTATGAAATGGGCTTCTCCGACTTCGCTGGCTCGACGATCGTGCACTCGGTCGGTGGCTGGGCGGCTCTTGCCGGTGCCATCGTTATCGGTGCGCGGGCCGGCAAGTTCGGCGCGGACGGCACGGTGCATCCAATGCCCGGCTCGTCGATCCCGCTGGCCACGCTCGGCACGTTCATCCTGTGGCTCGGTTGGTTCGGCTTCAATGGCGGCTCACAGCTCGCCATGGGCACGATTAGTGACGTGACGGATGTCTCGCGCATCTTCATGAACACCAATCTGGCTGCTGCTGCAGGTGTTGTGACGGCGGTCATCCTGACCCAGGTGATCTACAAGAAGGTCGACGTGACCATGGCGCTGAACGGCGCGCTGGCTGGCCTTGTGTCAATCACTGCCGAACCGCTCGCTCCGAGCGTTCCGTTGGCGCTGCTGATTGGTGCAGTTGGTGGTGCGATCGTCGTGGTCACGGTACCGATGCTCGACAAGATGAAGATCGACGATGTCGTCGGCGCGATCCCGGTGCACCTGTTCGCCGGGATTTGGGGCACGCTGGTCGTGCCGCTGTCGAACGGCGACGCGAGCTTCGTCACCCAGATCATCGGTATCGTCGCTTACGGCGTCTTCACCTTCGTCCTCTCGTTTGCGCTCTGGAGCATCCTGAAGGTCACCATGGGCGTCAGGATCTCCGAGGAAGGCGAAGCCCTTGGCCTCGACAAGACGGAGGTCGGCGTCGAAGCCTATCCGGAATTCGGTCAGGGCTCGGCACGTCTCTGACTTCATTCAACAGTCCGGGGGCATTGGCGCCCCCGGCCTGATTGTTCACGACCATCCTCCCCGACCGGTTTTGACCGGTCCTTTGACTGCCCGGGCTTCGGCCCGGGTTTTTTTGTGGCTGTGTGTTGGACTGGAGATCGAACGCCGGCTTGGTTAATCGGGCCTTAACCCCGGCCTCCTTAGGGTTGCTGCATCAAGTGGTCCGCCGAGTACATCGCGGCGGTGACCGACATGTGCACCTGAAGGAGGACCAATGCGCCTGGCCCGCTCCCTCGATGAGCCTGCCTTTGTCGATCACGACGCTCTTGGCGGCGATCCCGGTGACAGCCTTTTGGATCGCTGGCGCAACCGGTTGCTCGCGGCGGTCCTGGCGGGTCTGGCCTTTGCGTATTTCCTAAGCCTGGCCACCTGGTCGGTCGCAGATCCGAGCTTGAGTCACGCAACAGACGCTGCCGTCGACAATTGGATGGGGTATCCCGGAGCTGTGGTCGCGGATCTTGCGATGCAGCTTGCCGGTCTCGGCGCATTGGTTCCGGTTTTCGTTCTGATCGCCGTCGCCGCGCGCCGCGCCATCGGTCAGGAAACGACCCGGCCCTTTCTGCGTGTTCTGGCAGCTCTTGCTGCGACCCTGCTGATTGCCGGATTTGCGTCCGCTTTCCCGGTTAGCACGGCCTGGCCATTGCCCACGGGGCTTGGCGGCGCGCTCGGCGATCTCGTCCTGTCACTTCCTCTAATGGTGTCCAGTGGCGGAGCCATTGCGAAGACGGCAGCAGCCATCGTTCTGGTCATTCTCGGCGGGGCAGTGCTGCTCTATGCCATGGCGCTGCCGACCCGGGCACTGGCATTTCAACTGGTTCACCGCGAGCGCCATGTCCGAGCCGGCGATTGGCAGGATGCGCACTTCGATGCTGATGCCGACGGCATTGACACACATCCTGACGACGACCGCTCGGCGCTGGCGCTCGGCTGGCTCTATCACTGGGGGTACAGTGCTGTTGCGATCGCCAAGCGTGCGATCGGTCTTGGCGCTCCGCGCAAACCTCGCCGGCCCACACATCTCAAAGCCGATCTCTTGCGCCGGGCGGATGCTGCCGAAGACGAGGTGCTTTTTGAACGCCAAGAACCCTTCGAACGCCAAGAGCCGGTCTTTGCCGCGCCGCGTGTGGAAACGCCTGTTGCAACACCGACGCCGCGCTCCGAAATTGTCCATGCGCCGGACTATGACGACGATCTCCCGCCCTTCGAGCCACAGGAGATGGTTGAACAACCCATCGAACATCGCCGCGTCATGCCGGAAACCATTGCGCCGCGTTCAATTGGCGACGCTCAGCCCCAAGCACAGCAGGTCTCAAGTGCCCAGGCGACCCGTGTCCAGGGCATGCGCAACCGCCTTGAAGAAGGCAAACGCGCCCGCGATGAAAAACAGATCTCTTTGCTGCCCGGCGAGGGCTACGAACTACCGCCGCTGACGCTGCTCGAAGCACCGCCCGCAAATGTCGGCCAGGGTGTTGATATGGATGCGCTGGAACAGAATGCCCGCATTCTCGAAAGCGTGCTCGACGATTTCGGCGTCAAGGGCGACATCATCAATGTCCGGCCTGGCCCGGTCGTGACGCTTTATGAACTGGAGCCTGCACCTGGAACGAAGTCGAGCCGGGTAATCAACCTCTCGGAAGACATCGCCCGTTCGATGAGTGCGGTGTCGGCGCGCGTCGCCGTAGTGCCGGGCCGCAATGTCATTGGCATCGAATTGCCGAATGCCCGCCGCGAGACGGTTTATCTGCGCGAGCTTCTGGCATCGAAGGATTTCGAGCAATCGAAGACAAGGCTGCCGCTCTGTCTCGGAAAGACGATCGGCGGCGAACCGGTCATCGCTGATCTCGCCCGCATGCCGCATCTCCTGATCGCTGGCACGACGGGATCGGGCAAATCTGTCGCGATCAATACGATGATCCTGTCGCTGCTCTACCGGCTGCCACCAGAGCGCTGCAAGCTGATCATGGTCGATCCCAAGATGCTCGAACTGTCGGTTTATGACGACATCCCGCATCTTCTGTCGCCGGTTGTGACTGATCCGAAAAAGGCCGTCGTCGCGCTGAAATGGACCGTGCGCGAGATGGAAGAGCGCTACCGCAAGATGTCTAAGCTCAGCGTGCGCAACATTGACGGCTACAATGCGCGCATCAAGGATGCGGTCGCGAAGGGTGAGACCCTGACCCGTCAGGTCCAGACGGGCTTTGACCCTGAGACCGGTGAGCCGGTTTTCGAACAGGTCGACATGGACCAGGTGCCGCTGCCCTATATCGTCGTTGTCATCGACGAGATGGCCGACCTGATGATGGTTGCGGGGAAGGACATCGAGGGCGCCGTGCAGCGGCTTGCCCAGATGGCCCGTGCTGCCGGTATCCACGTGATCATGGCAACCCAGCGCCCCTCGGTCGATGTCATCACCGGCACGATCAAGGCGAACTTCCCGACCCGCATTTCGTTCCAGGTGACCTCAAAGATCGACAGCCGCACGATCCTCGGCGAGCAGGGTGCCGAACATCTGCTCGGCCAGGGAGACATGCTCTACATGATGGGCGGTGGGCGCATTCAGCGTGTCCATGGTCCATTCGTGTCGGACGGTGAGGTTGAGGAGATTGTTACGCACCTCAAGGCGCAAGGAGCCCCTGACTATCGCGACGAGATCACCGAGGATGGTGACGATCCAGCGCTGATGCTATCGGGCGATGTACCAAGTGGTGGTGGCGACGGCGATGGGAATGATCTCTATGATCAGGCCGTCGCGATCGTTCAGCGCGACAAGAAGGCATCCACCAGCTATGTCCAGCGCAGATTGTCGATCGGCTATAACCGTGCCGCCCGTCTCATCGAGCGTATGGAGGAAGAAGGCGTGATCAGCCGGCCGAACTCCAAGGGCCAGCGCGAGGTGCTCGCGAGCGGGCAAGACGAGATGTGACGCGAGGGCAGCCATGAGAGACGTGGCCGCCGTTTCGCCACGAAGCCATGGTCTCACGCATTCGGCGCAGCGTGTAGTGCTTGATTGCGCGCATGTCTGATGCCACGTGATACAGACAGAGTCTGATCTTCGGAGTTCCGACGCATGACAGCAACCCTTGCCCGACGCGGCGTTGTGGCCGCACTGCTTGTTCTCGGCGCTGCCGCTCTGCAGCCTGTTGTGACATCGGGTGGCTTTGCCCAGGCCGGTTTCGACGGCTCACCCTGGGTGCAGCAGGCCAATGCGACCCTGAACGGCATGCAGGCGGTCAATGGACAGTTCGTTCAGATCGGCCCGAATGGAGAGCGCTCGGAGGGCGATTTCTATCTTCGGCGACCGGGTCTTCTACGCTTCGAATATGCCCCGCCGGCGGAGATCGAGGTGATCTCGAACGGTCGCTGGGTTGCGATCCAGGATCACAAGCTGCGCACGACCCAGCGCTATCCGCTGAGTTCAACCCCGCTCAGCGTTATTCTTGCCGAACAGGTCGATCTGACGCGGGACGCGCGCGTGCTCGATGTCTATGAGGCCGGAAGCTTCGTCACCATCACCCTTGAATCGCGGGCGTCCGACGCGACCGGCAACGTCGTCTTGATGTTCGACACCCAGACGCGCGCGCTCCTGCAATGGACCGTCACGGATGCCCAAGGGTTGGAGACGTCGGTTGCGATCAACAACGTTCAGGTTGGTGTGCCCAACGATCCGGCGCTGTTTCGCATCAACGACTACATCGACGTCGACGAGTACAATACCCGCTGAACAGACATATCGACGAGTTGCCTCTTGCTGCGTGTGACTGCTTCACTTCACACGCTGTTGAGCAAAAACAGCTTGACGTTTTCCGGCGCCAACCCAAATCGGGTGGTAGAATGGTTGGTCCGCCCCCAGAAGACGCGCCCCCGTCTCGCATGACCAACCGTTCGCCGGGTTCCCCCACCCGGTGGACCGCATAAGGCTAAAAAGCCCATAGCGGCAGCGCCCGGTTCCGTCCCCCCGCGGAACCGGGCGTTTTCTGTTGATCTTGGCGAGTGATGGCGTGCCAGCCATTGCGGCGCCCGAGTGATCGGGATTATAGAGCGCTCTTGCGTGAGATCAGACGGCCTGTGGATCGATATGCTTCGGACAGGGCGCGCTTTCGGACGCGAGACCGGTTCCCACTTTCGCTGAGAGCATTTTGCCATGCCCCTCCGCATCGTCACCTGGAACATCAATTCCGTCAGGCTGCGCGCCGGTCTGCTCGATCAGATCGTTGCCGAGCTCGATCCCGATGTGATCTGCCTGCAGGAGATCAAGTGCCGGGAAGAGCAGTTCCCGCTCAAGGCCGTACGCAAGCTTGGCTATGATCATGTCGCGATCAATGGTCAGAAGGGGTATCACGGCGTGGCGACGCTCTCGCGGGTGCCGATTGCCGATACGGCAAAGCGGACCTTCTGCAATATTGACGAGGCGCGGCACATCGCAACCGATCTCGACACGGGGTCTGGCCTGCTGCGGCTGCACAATTTCTACATTCCCGCCGGTGGTGACGAGCCAGACCCGGACGCCAATCCGAAGTTCGCCCACAAGCTCGCTTTCCTCGATGAGCTGACGTCGCTCGGCGCAAGCGATCGCGACATGCTGCATGGGACGAACGGTGCGGTGCTGGTCGGCGATCTCAATGTCGCCCCGAGCGAATTCGACGTCTGGTCGCACAAGCAGCTTCTCAAGATCGTCAGTCACACGCCGGAGGAAACCTCACGGCTTGATCGGGCGCGCGATGAGGGCGGCTGGCGCGACGTGGTGCGGCAGCACCGGCCCGACCCCGAAAAGCTCTTTAGCTGGTGGAGCTATCGTGCGCGTGACTGGCAAGCGTCCAATCGAGGCCGTAGGCTTGATCACATCTGGATCTCCGACGGCAAGCAGAACCTTGCCCGCGACAGCGGTATTCTGACCCACGCGCGCGGTTGGGAGAAACCGTCCGATCACGTGCCGATTTGGGTCGATCTCGACGTGTAACGGATCTTTCGATCCGGATCGATCTGACTGTGTTACGCGGCCAGCGCTGTCGTCACCCGCTCGCGGATCTCGGACAGCGTGAAAGGCTTCTGCACGACATCACGCACGATCGTATCTAGCCCATGGGCGCGCTCGCGCTGATGGGCGAAGCCGGTCATGAGCATGATCTTCAGGTCGGGCCATTCACGTGCGACATTCAGCGCCAGCGCGATACCATCCATCACGGGCATCTGGATGTCGCTCAAAACCAGGTCGATAGGATCCGCCGCTCCGCGAAGAACATCGAGCGCCTCGGCGCCATCTGTCGCAATCTGCACACTGTGGCCATCCGCCTTCAGTACGGTTGCGACGAAGCTGCGCACCGCCTCGTCATCCTCGACGAGAAGAATATCCGCCATGGAGACTCCCTAAGCGTTTGATTCGGTAAGTATGCACCGCACGACCCAAGGGCGCCAAGCCAGTCACCAGTCCAACATTGCGGCCGCGTTATTGCAGCCCAGCAAGCCGGTCGGTCTCGTCGACGAACGTCACCACAAGATCGCTGGCGGCCTCCGGCGGCGCTGCAAGCCGCGTCGAGAACGGCAGACTGTCACCCGGTTCCAAGGACACAGCTTCCGGCTCGACGGACCAGCTATAGAGCTCCTGACCGCCATCGCCGATTAATGCAAAGCGTAGCGCAGGAACCACCGTTGGCAGGTCGGCGACATTCATGACCTCACCGTGTACTCGCAGGATGGGAACCCCGCCTTCAATCTCCTTACGCGGTATAACCCCAACGAAGTCCAAGCCGCGCAGATTGACCCCGAAGCCTGCCAGGTCGTAGAGCCCGTTCGCCGAGGGCACGGCACGAACGACGTCCTCACGATAGAGGACGCCAGAGATGGCCAAGGCCACCAAGCTGCCAATCGCCGCTGGTTTGAGACGGTCGATCACACCGTGATTACGACTGCTCGACGTCAGACCGCCCACTCGCCGCGACGCGCGCCAGGCACGGCCGTACGCTGCTGATTCAATGTCCGGCGTTTCGCTGGACTCTGGGACGTCGCCATCGTCGTCGAACACGCTGTGATCCCAGCTTTCGTCCTCGACAATCTCAGCGCCTGCGGAGAACTCTTCATCGAAGGTCTCGGCCTCTTGCGTATCGCTTGTGACGGTATCGAACGAACTTGCTGTACCTGCCTCAGTATCGCCGGATATGTCGGCGATTTCGATATTCGATTCGACCGGCGGCGGTGAGGTTTCGGGCATGGCGTGCCAGGCATGTCCGCATTTGGCGCATTTGACCTGTCGTCCGTCGAGCGGCAGCGACTGGATCTTCAGCGTATAGCGCGTGTCACAGGCCGGACAGGTCAGTATCATGGCGAATCAGTCGACAAAGCCGTTGGCTGGATCACGATGATTTTCGGTCGAATCAACCTCGGATCATAATCGTGATCGATACTATCAGTTTAGAGCGCGATGGAACGGAAAACCGGATTCCACTTCCCCCTATCCCACTCTAGACGCTACGGCTCTGGCCTTAACGCTGAGCTAATCATCGCCGCGTGCCGGGAGTGACCTGAAACGGCCCTGATGAGGATGACGGACCCAAGACTGCGTGATCAGGCCGACCACCTTGTGCGTTCAGAGCGTCGGGCGCGGGCCATGACGGGGTGTGCGCCATGATCCGCTTCGAGAATGTCGGCCTGCGCTACGGCATGGGGCCTGAAGTCCTGCGCGATCTGTCGTTCGAGATCCCCAACGGCAGCTTCCAATTCCTGACCGGGCCGTCAGGCGCCGGCAAGACGTCGCTCATGCGGCTATTGTTTCTGTCGCGCAAGCCGACGCGTGGCTTGGTCAGCCTCTTCGATGAGGACACCACCGCCATTCCGCGCTCGGAAATGGTATCGATCCGGCGCCGCATCGGCGTGGTTTATCAGGATTTCCGGCTGCTCAACCATCTGACGACCTTCGAAAACGTTGCCTTGCCGCTCAGGGTCGCGGGCCGCGATGAAACGAACTACCGCTCCGACGTCGTCGAGCTTCTCAAATGGGTTGGCCTTGGTGACCGGATTGCCGCCTTTCCGCCGGTGCTGTCCGGCGGAGAAAAGCAGCGGGTTGCGATCGCGCGTGCGGTTATCACTCATCCCGAACTGCTGCTGGCCGACGAGCCGACCGGCAATGTCGATCCGCCAATGGCACGGCGCCTCCTGAAGCTCTTCACCGAACTCCACAGGCTTGGCACGACAGTGTTGATCGCGACCCATGATATCGGCCTGATGGACCAATATGATGCCCGACGCATGGTATTGAATGACGGACGCATCCACATCTATGACTGAGATGAGGACGGAAACGAAAGCCGAGATCACGGCTGATCACACCGATCAGGCGGATCACGACGATGACGCCGCCCGCGCAGCCGATCGGGAGCTGCGGCCGGCCGGCCCAATCGTGCCGCGCGCCGGCATCGAGAGCCGGTCGCTTCTGGTCGTGATTTCCATCATGTCGTTTCTCGCCGCGATCACCGTCGGACTCGTCGCCACGGTGTGGCAGACCTCGGCCGGATGGGAGGCTGATATCGGGCGCGAGATCACTGTGCAAATCCGCCCCGTTGCCGATGTCGATCTGGCGGCTGAAACGAACCGGGTGGTCGACATTGCAGCCGGCTATGATGGTGTCGTGTCGGTGCGTGCATTGTCTGACGGCGAGATTTCGGAACTGCTTGAACCCTGGATCGGTGACACAACGACCTTCGATACCTTGCCCGTACCGCGGCTGGTGATCATTGAGATCGACCCCGATCGTCCGCCAGACATCGCGAGCCTGACGGCACACATCGCCTCCGAGACGGCCGGCGCCACCGTCGACGACCATGCGGTCTGGCAGGAGCGGCTCAAGGTCATGGCGCGGACAGTGATCGTCTGTGGTCTCGGGATCCTGGGGCTGGTCCTGGTTGCGACGGTGTTGTCAATCACCTATGCGACCCGAGGTGCGATGGCCGCCAATCACGATATCGTCGAGGTGTTACACTTCGTCGGCGCAACACGACGCTTCGTCGCGCGCGAGTTCGGCGGCCGTTTTCTGACGCTTGGCCTAAAATCTGCGACCATCGGCGTCGGTGCCGCGGCAGTCTTGTTCCTTGGGCTAACGCTTGCAGCGCGTCAGTTCGTCGCGACGCCCGCTGGGGTTCAGATAGAAGCGCTGTTCGGCAATTTTGCCATCGGTGCCATGGGCTATGCTGGTATTGTCCTGCTCGTGCCGGTGATCGCACTTCTGACCGGGCTGACCTCACGACGTGAGGTGATCGAAGTCCTCAAGCGTCTTGACCGGGATATGACCTGAGGTCGTCATGACTTGGTGGGCGCCGATATCTGCTGTGAGATTTCGTAACAGACAGGTGACATCGCGTCGCGACTGCGGCACGATCCCAACTTGGCCTTTTTCAGGGACTATTGGCCAGGAATGACACACGTGACGCTTCGGTCCACGCAAAGTGCGCCGCGCCGCAGCAGGACTGCCTCACGATGGCTGTGGGGCATTGCAGTTGTGCTGGCAGTGTGTGCGGGACTGTTCCTGCTGCTTGTATCCGGCTTTGCGACCCGGATTGCCCAGACGACACCGAGTGATCCGCCAACCACAGCCGACGGCATCGTTGTTCTGACAGGCGGGCCATCACGGATCGCCGATGCGGTGCGGCTTCTCGAACAGGGCCGTGGTGATCGGCTGTTGATCAGCGGTGTTTACCCGTCGACCACCTCGACGGAAATCGCCGCGACCCTTGAAGCCAATGAAGCGCTGTTTGATTGCTGCATCGATCTCGACTATCGGGCGCAAAACACCTTTGGCAATGCCCGAGAAGCCCGTGATTGGGCCAAGCGGAACGGCTATCGCTCGCTGATCGTCGTAACCAATGATTACCACATGCCGCGCACCCTGGTGGAGCTTGGCAAGACACTGCCCGATGTGGAGTTGCGGCCATTCCCGGTCGACAGTGGCCTGGCTGAACCGTCGCGCTGGTTTAGCGATCCCGGGGCGATGCGGGTTCTGTCCGGGGAGTTCGTCAAGTATACGCTGTCGCTGGTTAATCTGCGTCTTGGCCGGTCGATCGACGAAAGCCAGTCAGCGGCAGCGACCGGGACATGAGTGTGGCCAGAGTGACCAGACCGGGACAGCCTGCATAATGTTGCGGGGGCATCTGTTTGTCGGTCTGTCATTTGCCGTCTGGCTCGGCTTTGCAGTGTTGGGGCTATTTCTCATTTTACTGCCACGCCGGTTTTCGATCATGGCGCTGAAGCTCTGGGCCCGCGTCGAGGTCTGGCTGCTGCGTGTCGTCTGCGCGACCCAACTCGAGATACGCGGCCTCGAAAAGCTGCCTGACGGTGGCTTCGTTGTTGCGGCCAAGCACCAGTCCCCGTTCGAGACTTTCGCGCTTTTGCCATTGTTTCAAGACCCGGCCATGGTGCTCAAGAAAGAGCTGACGGATGTGCCGCTGTTTGGCTGGTGGTGCCGGAAATTTCAGATGATTCCGGTCGACCGGGCCGCCGGCATGCGCGGCATGAAGGAGATGGCGACCCATGTCGGTCGCGAGGCCGAGGCCGGACGCCAGATCATCATCTTTCCCGAGGGCACCAGGACCCAGCCCGGAGCAGAGCCTGACTACAAGCCAGGCGTCGCCTTCGTCTATGGCCAGCTCGATGTGCCTTGCGTGCCCGTGGCGCTGAATTCCGGCCTGTTCTGGCCTGCCAGAGGCCCCGACCGCCATCCAGGGACCATCATCATTGAGATCCTCGAGCCGATCCCGCCCGGGCTCGATCGCAGAGCTTTCATGGCCAAGCTTCAGGAGAGCATCGAACGGGCTTCCGACGCCCTGATTGATGAAGCTGCAGCCACCTCGAGCCCACCGCCCACGATTGCCGCCGCCATGGAGCGGCGCACGTCGCGTGGACCAGTATCACGCGAAAAGACAGTCTCCGGTTTCGAAATTGTAGCTTGACGATCAAAGTGGGAACGTTCTAATATTGTTCCTATGATTGATCGTCGTCATATCTCTCATGAGCAATGCCCACCGGCCCAAGACTGGCGTGATGCCGGCCCTTCGCCCGCGCTTGCTGGCACGTCGCTCGATGGTGGCTATCGCTACTGGCGGACCCCGTCCGGCAAACGCCTCCTCTATCGCGTTATGCCCTCCGATCTTGATCCATCGAAGCTACTGGATCTTATGGCCCAGGATGCCCACGTGATTTCCGCGCGGCGGCAAGACGACGGCCGAATCGTGTTGTGGCAAGGTAGGACCGATGATCCGGATCTGACAGATGCCCTAAGAGCGGCGCGCCGAGCTGGCGCGACCGAACTGCATGTCCATGTTTTCGATACTGCATCGAAACAGATTCGATGTTCGGCAGGCGCACCTAAGCCGCAATGGCTGTCGTCACGCGTCGCGTGTCCCAGCCGTCAGGCGTTCGGCGAGGCGCATCAATTGTACATCGTGGATGCCGAGTTCGCGAAGATGTGCGACCGTATTGACGATGTAGTCGATGTTGGGGCCGGCCTGACCATGCCCATCGAGAACCAGGCTGTGCTGGCGGTCTTCTGATAGACGGCCTGCATATTGGATATGGTCCCGGTCAACGAGATAGGTCAGCGCCGACACGCTTGGTCCGCTGCCATTGTCCGACATGATAAGGGTGACAGGTCTAAGCCGTTCGAGGTAAACGGCCGTCGCCTGTTCGCGGGCGCGCAAATAGGCGACCGTCTCCTCCCAGTCGGTGCTCGCAACCCGGAAAGCGACACCGCGGCAGGCCCCACCACGATCGAGGCCGAGAACCAGACCGGGTCGGGACGGCGTGCCGCGATGGACATGTGAATAGACACACAGAGCGCGATGTGCGCCGGTCAGACGTGCCGGGACAGCGTCTTCGTGGGGAAAGCCCGGCCGCCACAT
>JBCBSK010000078.1:0-16599 GCA_039819185.1 Pseudomonadota bacterium
CGCAGGTCCGCCATCATTTCGCTCACGCCAAGTTCGCTATGCTCACTGGCTCCGCGAGGGCGGCCTGACCGGCCGGCGCGCAGTCGCGCGCCTAGTGGACGCTGGTTCGGACTTTCTCCCAGCAGGTCGGCCATTCGCCGCCGTTTGTGCGATGTTCCAGCACACCGTTTCGATGAACGCTTCGGGTATCGTTCCATCATTGGCCGGTTCGCCTCTCTCAGGGGCGACCGATCCCATGTACAGCGACTCCGCCGCGGATCGCCAAGGGGAATGGCCAAGCGTGATCAGTTTGCCTTTTCGGGCCCCGGGCTCCGAACGACAGCGACTGCATCGACCTCAACACGCACATCCGTACGAAACAACGCAGCCACACCGATCAGCGCGCTCGCAGGCGGCCTCGATTTATCGACAAACTCATCACGGATAGAGCGTATCAGATCGAGTTCATCCGGCTGGAAATCGCGCACATAAATCGTCAACCGGACCACGTTCGAAAAGTCTGTGTTCGCAGATTCCAACGTCGCGCGGATATTCTCAAAGACTTGGCGTAGCTGCACGTCAAGTTCGACGCCGGCCAGGGCGCCGTTTGCGTCAAGAGGCACGTGACCGGAAAGAAAGAGCAAGCTCCCGTCCTCAACGAGCATGGCCTGGGACAGCCCTGGAATGGTGCTGCCGCCAGGGTTCACCGGGCGAATGAAGTCTGACATGGTCGAACCTTCGGATTGAGCCTGCGCAACGTGAGATGCGAGAGCCAACCCGACAGAAACGAGCAGCCCTGCGAAGCAGTTCCCCGCACGATTTGTCTTCACGTAAAGTCTCCTAATGCTTTCGGGTTGGCCAAGATGTCGAAGGGAACATTATTGTGTCGCCTGAAGCGCCAGCCAGCTGTCATGCAGCCACTTCTCGGTCTGGCGATGGCCGGGCATGGTGACCCAAACGATGTCACGCTCGAACACCATCGGCGCCCCATCTGTTCCGATGATCACCCAGAACCAACGCCCGTCGGCAGAATTGCGCATCTTCACTTTCATCCCGGCGATCGTCGTTGTCACTTTCTCCGCACCGTCGGTGATCGTGATCTCTTCGTCATGGCGCGCGACCCAGTGAAGTTCGAGATTCTCTAGAAGATCGGGCGCGGCGCGTTTCAGGAATGCGAGGGCAGTGTCCTGCGCGACCTGTTTAGCCGGCAGTGCGCCGGCCGCCAGCGACTGTTGCATCCTGACAAAGCCCTTGAGCTGTCCGCGATCATCGTAGAGCCAGCTCATATGCTCTCCGCCAAGGCCCGCGTTGCGACCATCGGCGCGCTCGTTCCTGATCAGAACAGCCGGCACGCCATCGACGGCAACGTGTCGGCGCGACACTTCCCGATAGCCGCTCGGAAGTAGCGCCGAGGCAACTGTCTGATCGGTGCGTTGCGCTTGAAGTGTTGTCGCCTGTGCCATTGCTCTCTCCTCTATCGTGAGTGCGCAGAACGCCAGCGCGACGAACGCGCAAACCGCGTGCTGTCGAAGACAGTGATACCTAACGTCAGGTGTAGGTTCCGGGTATGACTGATGACGAGACTTTTCCAATGCTTACCTCTTCGATTGTTGGATAAGAGACTCGATCTTCGCGATGTTGGTTTCGATATCTGAGCGGAAGCGCCCCAGCTCGGTGAGTTTGTTATCCGTTTCGTCCAATTGGCATTTCAGGATCTCCAAGACCCGGCGTTTCCCGCGAATGCCGGTCGGATCTTCGAAGTACAAGTCGATCACGGTCGCGATCTCATCCAAGCTCAACCCGATCTTCTTCAGAGCTCCGATC
The DNA here is from genome assembly GCA_039819185.1 of Pseudomonadota bacterium. Lineage (GTDB taxonomy): Bacteria > Pseudomonadota > Alphaproteobacteria > Rhizobiales > Tepidamorphaceae > JBCBSK01. The sequence goes on from JBCBSK010000078.1 coordinate 1,804, forward strand.
TTCTCAAGCCGCTGAGCCGCCTCATCGTCAAAATACCGGTACCCGGCTCCCTCCCGCTCATGTGGTTTGAGGAGTCCGAGACGTTCATAGTAGTGGATCGTGCGGTGGCTGACGCCGGTTCGCTCCGCCAGTTCGCCGATCTTCATGAGGTTCTGCGGCTTGGTTACACGCTTCATTGATCGTCGATGCTACTAAAATAAAACCTCACGTCAAGTGTAGGTTTTGATTGACTGGGTCGTTGGAGCCGTCTTGGTTTGACCGGGCAAAGGTGCCATTCGCGTCATCGCACCGCCTGACAAGGAGGGCTCAAGGCCGTCATGAGCTCATGACGGCCGGAAGGGGCACAGCCTCAGAGTTTCACGGAGTCTCAAGCGCACGCTTGGCAGATCCGCCAACACGTTCGCCCAGCGAACGGTGCCGTCATGACGGGCGTTTGCATGGTAACTGCCGAGAATGGCAGTTGGAAGGTTCGACCTTCCTCCCAGTAGGTCTGCCATTGTCCGCGTTACGACGAGTGCGCTGCGCTCACCAACTCCTCAAGCAGATCTCTGCGCGTTGACCAAATAGCTCGGCAACCACCAATCGATTTCAGCGCATACGCGCTGGGTCGGGAGGATCGGTCTTGTTCGTCACGCCAAGGCGCGTGAATCGTCTCAACGCCCATTCAAACGGGCCTAGTGCGAATCGCAATCGCCAGATCATCAAAAATCCGATGAGAAGCATGGTCGCGGCGAGCGCGATCAGCACCGCAGCCGCTGGACCAACACTATCCCAGAGACCCAGGCCATTGGCCGCGAAGACCGTCGACAAGAGGACCGACTGGCCGATCATGCGATTTCGATATAGCCGGCCAAATGGCAGGGCTTTCCAAGCGGCTGAACGGATTTGAAAGGCAAGCCAGACGCCGACCATGAAGGAAAACAGCCCATAGGTCTTCAGAAGGGCGAGGCCGTTCACGAGCCAGGACGTAATCTCATCGACCTGTTCCTGATGCGCCGCTCCCGCAAACCCGAACTCCAGAGGAAACGCCATGAACTGGACGTTGACGACGACAATGCTGAAAAGCGCCAGAAGACGCAGATAATCGGGCATGAGCGCGCGATCAGACATGTGCGACCCTTGCATCTCCTGACTTTGACCGTCCGGTCGGAGGGTGGGGCTGCATCCGACGAGGTGATGACTCGTGTCTTCAGCCGATAAGAGCCGTCTCAACAGACTATAAGAGCCGTCTCGACTCCTCGGAAGGATGCATGCAGAAGTTTGATTGGCGTGTAGCTCCCAATGTCTTGCGCAGATTCCCGGGCTCATCATGCCCTGCCACCCTCATAGGCGTTGTCGATTTGCAACACTGTTTGTCAAAGGCCGTTTGGACCGTGGTTCGATATTGAACAGCAAGGTCGGCTGAGTAATGTGCCTTTGCGACACCGGGCAACCGGCGAGTCGTTCTTCGGCTGGACGCCTTCGGTTTTAACCTCGTTGAACCAATCAGCCAAAGTCGAAGACACGCGGGGAATGGGGAATACCTTCTCACTGACATGGTCGTTAGAACCCGAAACGGGGTCGGCCGAGGAGAGAAGACCTGGTCCCTAAGTCCATTAAACTGGAGGTCAGGATGAACAAGATTAAGAGCCTTCTCCTCGGCTCCGCGGCGATGCTCATCGCGGTGACGGGGGCACAGGCCGCCGATATGCCGCTGACGCCGGCTCGCGAGCCCGTCTATCAGTGTGATATCGCCGGCTTCTACGAAATTCCGGGCAGCGATATCTGCCTGCGGATTTCGGGCTTTGCCCGTTTCTGGATGGGTGGTCAGAACCGTGATGGTGTGACGCACGCATTCGTCGATGGCGGTAACACTGCTGACGTCGTTGCAAACGAAGTGTTCGGGCCGATCAATCCCGTTCTCGACGTGAATGATGCTGATCCGTTCTTCATGAGCGCGGACTTCCGTGTCCGCTTCGATGCCCGCTCGGCCACCTCGCTCGGCACCGTCCGTGCGTTCGCCGAACTGCAGGCTGAAGATGACAACGGCAACACCGGTGGCGCTCTCGAGCTGCGTCAGGCGTTTGTCCAGGTCGGCAACTGGGTGTTCGGTAAGACCGGCTCCACGTTCACCGTCAACCGGACCGGTGCGAACTACACGAACGCGATCTCGACGCTTGATGCCGTCACGATCCGTATCGTCCAGGTTCGTTACACCGTACCGTTCGGCAATGGTTTCGCTCTCTCGGTCGCGATCGAAGATCCGTCCTATGAAGAGCCGACCGACGGCACCCTCGAAGTTGCTGCCAACGAGTTCCCGAACTTCGTTGCCAACCTCGCTTACACGGGTGATCGTGTTGCCGCGTCTCTTGGTGGTGTGCTCGTTTACAACGACTACTTCGACGGTGCGGATACCTCCGACGAGCTGGGTTGGGCCATTCAGGGCTCGGTCGAGTTCTCGGCAACGGATCTCCTGATCCTCGGCCTGCTCGGCACCTACAGCGACGGCACCAGCGAATACGCGCCTGACCTGCTTGGTGGCGGCGACAACATCGCCATGGACGGCTTCGGCAACGTCCTCCGCGAAGTTGAGATCTGGTCGGTTGGTGGTTTCATCACCGCTCAGTTCACGCCGGAATTCGCTGCTAACCTGATCGTTGGTTACGGCGAGCGTGATGGTGCTGACTCGGCTGACCTCGAGCTCTTCAGCGGCACGGTCAACGTGGTTTACACCCCGGTTGACAACCTCGAGTTCATCCTCGAGTTCACCTACGCCAACGAAGACGTCAGCGGCGAGGAAGACTTCCTCGGCGTGTTCCAGGCGGTCCGCTCGTTCTAATCCGAGCATCGTTTCGACGCTTTCAGCCCCGGCGGTTTCGACCGCCGGGGTTTTTCGTTTGGCCATTGTCTTTCATCACCAGAGATATACCCCGCACCCCTTCCAATTAATCTCGGACCGGGGCAGAACGTCCAAGGAGACGACTCGGCTGGGGATTGATCGCGATGTGCCGACCGTGGTTATGGCTTTGGGGGCTTATCCCCTTGGCACTGGTCGCGACGCTGGCACTCTGGGTGCGGCCTGCCCCCATCGAGTCCGATCTTGACGCCCGTGCCGGGGCGGCCTTGCAAGCGGTTGATGCAAGCTGGGCGACAATTGTTTTCGACGGCCGTGACGCGACACTCCGAGGTGTGGCTGAAACCGAAGCCGATCGTATGGCGGCGCGGCGGACGGTTGCAGATATTTGGGGTGTCCGTGCTGTTGTGGATGCCACGACACTGCCGGTTTTGGCCGACCCATTCATATGGACTCTCGAACGGGGAGAGGCGACGCTCAGGATATCGGGCCATGTTCCGTCCCTGATGCTCCGTCGCGACAGTGTCGAGGCGATCCGGCAGCGGTTCCCCGACTTTACCATCACTGACGACACCGAGATTGCGCGCGGTGTCAACGACCTGGCCGTGTGGCGCGCCCGGATAGATCGGCTCGTCGATGCGCTTGCCGGCTTGGCGCAGGGGACGGTGTCGCTAACGGGTGATGACGGTGCGATCGTCGGTCAAGCCGCGACCAGTGACGCCTACCAGCGCTATCGTACCCTTGAAGTCGGTAACGCGTTTGGGGATGGCATCGTCTTATCTCAAGTCGAGGTTATGCCGCCCCCGGTTGCGGAATTCATCTGGTCGGCGCGATGGGATGGCACGACGATCACACTCGATGGTACCACGCCGTCCGAGACAACCCGGAGCGAGTTGAACGGCCTTGCTGCTGCCGCGTTTCCTGACGCGGTCGTGATCGACGAGATGGTTACTGCGGTGAGTGACACGGGCCCCGAGGACCTGCCCGCGACGGTGGCTTTTGCGTTTGCCCAGCTTGGCGGGGTCGTAGCAGGAGAGATTTCGCTCCGCGATCGCGCGCTGTCATTGACTGGACGGGCGACCTCGATCGATGACTATGAGCGTATTCTGTCGGCCGTGGAGATGTTGCCGGGAGATTTGGTGCGCGGTGATGTTTCATTGCAACCCGCACAGATCGAAGCGTTTTTTTGGCGTGCTGAGCGAACGGAAGACGGCTTGACGCTCTCCGGCTTGGTACCATCCGAGGTCAGCCGGCGGCAGATCGAGAGTCAAGCGACGACGTATTTCCCCAATTTGTCACTGAACAGCAGTTTGCGGCTTGCCGAGCCGGCCGGGTTGTCAGAAGTCGACTGGGATCATGCCTATGATTTCGGCTTGATCCAGTTGTCCGGTCTTGAGGCGGGCAGCATCGCTCTGGACCGTGATCGGTTGTCGATTTCCGGCCGTGCGCAGACGCCGGAAGCCTATGCGTCGATCAAGGATGCACTTCGCGAATTGCCGCGGGGCTTGCGCCTGATGCGCGATGCAGTGATTCCAGCTTTGGTCGACGATGCTGGCCTGCAGATTGCCGTAGGGTCTGATCGCATTGACCTTTCGGGATTTTTTCTCAACGAAGCGCGTCGCGACGCTGTCCTGTCGGCTTTGACGGAACGGTTCCCGAATCAAACGATCGCCGATGGGACCGGAATTGCCGAGATCCCGATTACGGACGATATCTGGCAACCGGCGATGGATCTGGTTCTGGATGCGATCGTGAGACTGCAGGAGGCAACCGCCACCTTCGATCAGACCATGCTCGTGTTTAGCGGTCGGGCCCGTTCGGTGGAGGACTTTGAGTGGCTACAGAGCTTAGCAGATGTTCCGGGTCTCACGCTGGACGTCACATCAATCCTGCCACCGCTTGCGGACTCTTTCGCATGGGCGGCAGAGAAGAGCGCCTCCGGCCTGGTCACACTTGAAGCGATAGTCTCCTCCGTGGCGGAGCGGGATGCGTTTGTTTCGGAAGCTGGCGAACGGCTGGACGCGGAAGTCGTGGAGATCCGACTTGTTGTCGCCGAAGCGCCCGACGGTGGACGTTTCTTCGATGCGACAGTGGACTTCAGTCGTGATCTGTTCGCGCTTCTGACCGAAGGGAGCGTCATTGTTCGTGACGGCGTCGCCGACATCAGAGGAGTCGCTGCTGATCTCGATCGCTTCAATGCAGCACTCGATCTGGCCGAATCTGGGTTGCCGACTGGCATTGTGGTGGGGCGGTTATCGCTTGAGCCAGCGGAAATCACCGAGCTCAGCTGGGCCGCATCAAATGACGGCCGCGCGATGACAATACAAGGCTTTGTTCCATCGGAAGCGGTGCGGTCCGGTGTCCTTGAAATGGCTGGCGAAATCGCCGGTGACTTGCCTGTTGTCGACCGTATGGGGATTGCCTCGGGCGGCACTGAAGCCGCGATCTGGGCCGGCGCGACGCAATATGCACTCACGCAGCTTGGCCGCCTTGAGACGGGCAGAGTAGCGCTTGACGGAACGGCGTTTTCCATTTCCGGAACAGCTTTGGACGCAATGGCTCTCGATGCTCTGATGGCGGATGTGCCCGGAGCGCTGCCCGGCGGGTTACGGCTTGTTTCCGCCAATGTGCTGCCGCCAAGAGTGGACCCCTATGTCTGGGGGTTGTCACGTGATGACATCTCTTTGACCGTATCGGGCACCGTACCAGACGAGCAGACGCGGCGCGCCATTCTCGATCGACTGGCCGAGAAATTCCCTTCGCTCACGGTCATCGATGAGATGGCGCTTGGCTCGGGCAATCCGCCGAACTGGCCTGCCGCGATCAGCGTTGCGATTTCGCAGGCCGAGCGTTTGGTTTCCGGTGAGGTTCGTCTCGAAGGAACGGACATGGTGGTGGTCGGCGAGGTGTGGACTGACTCGGCCCGTCAGGCGACGGAAACAAGTGCCTCTGGCGCTCTGCCACCGGGCTATCGCGGTGTGACGGATGTCTCGGTCCGCCCGATCGGTCCGCCCGTCATTGCCGAGGAGTGCCAAACGCTGCTCAACGAAGCGCTGACGGGGCGCACAATTCTGTTTGAAACTGGATCGGCGACCATCAGTGGAGACAGTTTTGCACTCCTTGATCAGATAACCTCCGTGATGGCGCGTTGTCCGGATGCGCAAGTTGAAGTCGCCGGCCACACTGATTCCATCGGCAATGACGATGACAATCTGCGCCTGAGCGAGGCCCGCGCTGAAGCTGTGCGCGGCTATCTCGCAACAGCAGGTGTGGCGGAAGATCGATTGACCGCGCGCGGTTATGGCGAAACGGCGCCGATCGCCACCAATGATACCGCAGATGGCCGCCGCCAAAATCGCCGCATTGAATTCACCGTCGAGCTGTGAGCCGCGCAATGGTCTACCTCATGTCCCAAATGTGGTTCTTTCTGTTGCTGGCTTTGCTGATCGGTGTTGCGACGGGATGGGTCTCGGCACGCCGAGATTGAGCAAACCGCGCGAGTGACTGTCGCGGCAGGTGTCCTTGGAGGGACGGTATGACCGTTTTGGTGCTTCAAACCCTGCTGCTCTTGCTGATCGCCTTCGTGATCGGGTGCCTTATCGGATGCCTCTTGCGTCAGGCTATAGCCGGAGCCGAGGGCATTCCCGAGCCTGTGCGAAAGGTCTCGGAAGCAAGAGCTCGAGCCGCCGCGCAACGCGTAGAACCAACGCCTAAGCCGACCTCGCCTGAGCCAGTCGCTGCTGTACGTCAGCGCGTTTCAGTTCAACCGTATCGGACGATGTGGCGGGCGGATGTGACTGACGACGGCGTCGTTCTGAGTGGCGCCGTTGCGACCGTTTCGGCGCGAGATGCCGTCTTATCCTCGGCGCGTGCAACGTTCGGCAACGCGCAGATCCGCGATGACATGAGCGTTATGTCCGGCGACACGACCGCGACCGTCGATCGGTGTGTTGCAGCGCTCGATATGCTGACGCGACTTTCGACGGGCCGGGTCGGGATCGAAGACGATGTGGTTTCCTTGAGCGGGGTGGTGGCAGGCTACGAGGCCCTGGCGCGTATCGAAACTGACATGAGGGCTGATCTGCCGCATGGGTTACGTCTCGGCACGCTCGATCTCAATCTTGCGCCAGGCGACACCGGCTCGGATGGGACGATCTCGCAAGTTCCGACCGCCGAGGAGGAGGGGGTGGTATCGGAGACGTCCGAGACGCTTGAGCCGGAGACGGTGCAGGAGACCGATCTTGCGCGGGAAGGCTCGGTGCAGCCGCCGGATGGCGCAGCCAACAAGGATGATGCGAACAAGGCCACTGAGTCCGAGGCTGACGAGGTAGCAGAACCTGCGGAACCAATCGCGTCGGCTGCATTGCTGCCGACACCCATTCCTGTCGACGTCCCTGACGGACTGACCGGTCGTCAGCCTGCCGGGTATGAGACGCCGCGCGGCGGCGTTGCCGATGATCTCAAACGGATCAAGGGCATCGGCAAGGTCAATGAAGGCAAGCTCAATCGCCTTGGGATCTGGCATTTCGATCAAATCGCCGCGTGGACGGCGAACGAAATTGCCTGGGTGGACGGGTTCTTGGTGTTCAAGGGCCGGATAGAACGGGAGGACTGGGTCGCACAGGCGACAGATCTCGCTATGGGCTCAGATACGTCCGATCAAGATGAGGGGATCTGATCAAAGCCCCTCGACGAAGGCGATGATTGCGTCGTTGACCGGGCCATCGCGCAACAGCGGAACATGGCCTTCTCCCGGAACCGTCAGATAGGCGATGTCCGGGCGGCGCTTGCGCATTTCGGCAATGGTTTCATTGGTCAGCACATCGGAGTTTAGGCCGTGAATGAGCAGAAGCGGCATGCCGGAAAGTGCGTCAAACTCTTTCCACATCGTGGCCAGCGGTTTGGTGAAGTCGATCTCGTCGAGGATACGCGGCAGATTGGGATCAAAGTCACGCTCCGGCCGGCCGTTGCGGTCGGCATAGATCTGTTGGGCCATAAGATCCCAGTCGGCGTCGGTGAACCCGTCGAACAGGGTGCTTTGACTACGCTTCAAAAGCGCAGCCGCTTCGGACCACGTCGAGGGTGTCTCTGTCTGGCCGATAAAGGATTTGATCCGGGCAATGCCACGTGGCTCAACCTGAGGACCAACATCAACGAGCGTTAACCCGGCGATCAAGCCGGGTCGGGCGGGTGCGATCGCCATCGCAATCAATCCACCGCGTGAACTGCCGATGATCGCGGCGCGTTCGATGCCAAGGCTCGCGCAGATATCAAGCACATCGGCACGCTCGACGAGCAGGGAGTAGCTGCGCCAGTCGGTGGCGTGTCCGGACTGTCCGCGGCCGCGATAATCGAGCGCCACGACGCGCCGCCCTTTGGCAGCAAGACGAAGCGCGATATCATCAAAATCGCGCGTCGTCCGTGACAAACCCGGCAAGCACAGAACCGGCAGGAGATTGGTCTGTCGTGCACCATAGACACGCGCATGGAGGCGTACGCCATCCTGCGCGGTGATGTAAACATCCTCGATTGAGGCAGAGGCGGGCGGCTCAAGCGTTTCGGCCGTGGCCAAGATGGTTTGATCTGTCATAGTCGGGACTTGCGCGCATGGGTACGGTAAACTGATGTCTGGTCCAGCGCACGACATGTCAAGCCATCGGATGAAGATGCTTGGCCGTCGTAGGGCGTTTATAGCTGACGCCAAGTAGGCAGCATAAGACTTAAGACTGCCCGCCGCGCTGCAGATCCGCGGTGATGTTCAGCCGGCTCGATGTGCCGAGCACTTCGCGATAAACGATCACGTTTTCCATCACCCGTTGAACATAGTTCCGCGTCTCCGTGAACGGGATCAATTCGATCCAGTCGACAACATCAATGCCACCCGTGCGTGGGTCCCCGAAACGCGCCATCCATTGGTCAGCACGGCTCTTGCCGGCGTTATAGGATGCAATCGCCAACACGTAGGAGCCGTTGAAATCGTTGATGCGGCCGGCGAGATAGCGGGAACCAAGCGTGACATTGTAACCCGGATCGGATGTCAGCCGGTTCTGGCTGTATCCGACACCCAGTTGGCGCGACACGGCTTGGGCTGTGCCGGGCATCAACTGCATCAAACCGCGCGCACCGGCGGGGCTGACCGCGCCTGTGTTGAATGTGCTCTCCTGGCGCGTGATCGCATAGACAAGCGCTGGTTCCAGACTCGCTGTATCGACGCGGGCTGGAATGTCGCCACGTGTGAAGGCATAGGCCTCGAACGGTAGACCGAGGTTGAGGCCGCGCTTGCCGATCGAGATCACCCGGTCATGTAGACCCATTTGGCCTGCAAGCTCGGCAAACAACGCTAGCGTCGTCTGGTCGGTTTCGTTGACGGTCAAGTCTATGAAAAACGGTACCGGATGCCGCGAATAGCCGAGTTCGCGCAACAACTTCATTGCCATCACCGTGCCGCGGCTGTTGAACCGGTTCTGTGCCGCGCGGGACAGTGTTGGTTGGCCGTTGACGCGGATTGAGCGCTGGCCAAGCTGTTCTGCGGCCAGTTGACCGTAATAGGTGAAGCCGAATTGGGCTGCGGCCGAATAGTGATGTCGCGCACGTCCGCGAATGCCTTGGGCAGCATTGGCGCGGCCAAGCCAGTATTCGCCACGAGCGATCGAGATCGGCGTTCGTACGACACGGCGTTGACGCTCGAAATGACGGATGGCGGTAGCGGGATCGTTGAGAAACCGCAGCGCGATCCAGCCGGCATGGAACTCGGCTTCTGATTGCGAGGCCGCCGAGCGCGCTGCGTGTTGCGCTGCGATCTGATACGCCATGCGCGGATCCCCCGCCTCGACCATATGACGGGCAGCGAGCCTGCGCTCAACCCACCATTCATCCGGGTCGACCAGCGCGTTGGGATCACGTGGCGCTTCGAGAAGAAGGCGGGCGGCGGCCTCGTCGCGGTCCGCACGCCGGGTCGCCTGGATCCTGGAAAACGCCCACAGGGGGTCGCGCTTGAGGGAACTCGGCAGCGCATCCAGCGCCGACAGTGCATTGCTCTGTCGGCGGCTCACGACGGCGCGTGCTTCGGCCAGTCGGACCTGATCACCGCCGATCAGACGTGCGACGCGAAGGCCTTCCTCGACCCGGTCGTTGTAAAGCAGCCGGTCCATGCGGAACTTGTGGTCATCACGGCTCAGGAGCGATCCACCGCGGGACAGAAAAGTGCGCGCTTCATCCTGATCGAAGGAATCGAACCGCCAAGCTTCCTGGGCCAGTCTGCGCGCGCGATTGCTATCGCCTGATGCCGCAAGAGCAATGGCGTAAGCTGCCTTGCCGGGGCCGCTCTCTGGCGACCGGGTTCTAAAGGCTGCCAGCGTCGTCTCCGCAGGTGCGCTCTTGATAAGAAGCGCGCGTTCGAGCCGGTCATGAATGAGAGACAGAGGCCAGTCAGGATGCGCCTGGGTGAACGCGATCATTCGCTGCGGCGATGCGTCCAGTGATGAATCCCGGACATAGTAGAATTCGATCAGGGTCTTTGCGACGGGATGGCCGACCTGGTCCCTGAGTGACAGAGCAGTTCGGAAGTCGTCCGAGAAGATCGCGCGCAGTGCTTGGCCGGTCAGCTGTTTGTCACGTTGCGAAATCTGGTTGTCGAAGGTCTGGGCGCGTGCCGGTGGGGGCTGTTCCGGTTCCGGCGGTGCGGACAGATCGGGCAGGGCGGCTGTGCCGGGGGCCAGCAGGCCATCGATCAAAGATCCTATCGCGCTTCTGTCGGTCGACGGAACGACCGCGCTCGGCGTAGAGGGGGCGAAGGGCGTGATGTCGATTGTTGTACCGACGGAAGGAGACAGTGGGCGGCTGCGCGGCAGCGGCACCTGATCGGCCGGCACCAGCATAGCCTGAGCCTTCGCCGTCATTCCAGGCGGCAGGGCAGCGATCGCCAGAAGCGATCCGGTGGCGATTAGGCCGGCAGAGGCGGCGCGGACGACAGCTTTCACGGGCTTACCTCATACGCACGTACTAGCAAGGTAATGGCCCTATGTGTCGATACCATGGTTGCGCGACCCTTAAGACCGATACGTTTTTTTGCTGTAATCGTTCGGCCTGGCGAAACCGTGACTGCGCGGCTTGCCGTTGCCAAGGCCGCGTCCTATGGTCCGCGTCTCGTCGACACACAAGCACGTTTCGCCGCGGAGCAGCAGGATGTTCAAGGGGTCTTTCACAGCGTTGGTCACACCGTTTCGAAATGGTGCGGTGGACGAGAAAGCGTTCCAGGACCTTGTCGACTGGCAGATCATCGAGGGAACGCATGGCCTGGTGCCGGTCGGCACGACCGGCGAGACGCCGACGCTGAGCCATGACGAGCACAAGCGCGTCGTCTCGCTCTGCGTCGAGGCAGCAGCAGGGCGCGTTCCCGTGGTCGCAGGCGCGGGGTCCAACAACACGGAAGAGGCCATCGACTTTGCCTCCCACGCCAAGTCAGCGGGTGCCGACGCGGCTCTCGTCGTGGTGCCGTATTATAACAAGCCGACCCAGGCCGGCATGTATGCCCATTACAAGGCGGTGCATGATGCGGCCGATCTGCCGATTATCGTCTACAATGTCCCGGCGCGGACTGCGTCCAGCATTGATGTCGATACGCTTGCAGCCCTGTCGCGCGATTGCGCCAATATCGTTGGCGTCAAGGATGCAACGGCGGATCTTGCCCGCGCCAGCCTGCAGCGTGGCGCAAGCGGCGCTGACTTCTGTCAGCTCTCCGGTGAGGACGCGAGCGCGCTCGGGTTCAACGCTCACGGCGGCGTCGGGTGTATTTCGGTCACGGCGAATTGTGCTCCGCGGTTGTGCTCGGAGTTTCAAATGGCCTGTCTCGCTGGAGATTATGCCAAGGCGCTTGAGTATCAGGACCGGCTGATGCCGTTGCACAAGGCGCTGTTCATCGAGAGCAGCCCGGCGCCTGTCAAATACGCGTTGTCGGTTTTGGGACGGACGACGGACGAAGTGCGTCTACCGCTCGCTGCCGCAACGGAGTCCGCACGCGACGCCGTCCGTGCAGCCATGACTCATGCCGGCCTGATCAACGCGTAACGGATCAGGACCTATCTATCTGATTGGATGTGAGCGATGGCGAAGGCTGCGCAAAGCGCGCCCGGACGGAAGATCGTTGCCGAGAACCGGCGCGCACGTTTCGATTATGAGATCGTCGACACGGTCGAGGCGGGTCTGCAACTGACCGGCACCGAGGTGAAATCGCTGCGCGCGGGCAGGGCGACGCTGACGGAGGCCTATGCCGGCCCGTCTGGCAATGACCTCTATCTCTTCAATGCCTATATCCCTGAGTACAAGGCGGCCAACCGGTTCAATCACGAGACGCGGCGGCCACGGAAACTTCTCCTGCATCGCCGCCAGATCGGTCGGCTCGCAGGTGCTGCCCAGCGCGATGGGATGACGCTGGTGCCGATGCGGCTTTACTTCAACGAACGCGGCATCGCCAAGCTCGAACTGGCGCTCGGCAAGGGCAAGAAGGCCCATGACAAGCGCGAGACCGAGCGCCGCCGCGACTGGGATCGCGAGCGCGCTAGGCTGATGCGGGAGAAAGGGTGATGACGTCCGACGGCCCGCAGCAGTCCCGGCAAAGTCTTCAGTCCCTGCCCGAGGGCCTCCCCCACCCGACGGATGACGGCGCGGCCGACCATCTCACAGGGCACGATGTGCCCGCGATCGTTCTGGCCGCGACCGACGGTGCGTCGATCGATCTGTCTTCCTTGCGGGGACGCACGGTCGTTTATGCCTATCCGATGACAGGACGGCCGGATGTCGCCCTACCGGATGGCTGGGACGCCATTCCAGGGGCACGCGGCTGCACGCCTCAATCATGCGCGTTTCGCGACCACTATCGGGAATTGATCGACGCAGGCGCCGTGGCGGTTTTCGGGCTTTCCAGCCAGGACACCGTGTATCAGCGCGAGGCTGCCGAACGGCTGCATCTGCCGTTTCCGCTATTGTCTGACCACGACGGGCAGTTGCGAACAGCCCTGTCGCTGCCGCACTTCAAGGTCGAGGATCGGGTCTTGCTGAAACGGCTGACAATGATCCTGCGCGATGGCCGGATCGAGCACGTCTTCTATCCGGTGTTTCCGCCGGACCGGAACGCGCGTGACGTGCTTGCCTGGCTTCAATCGGCCAAATAGCGCCGGATCGCGCCTATGACCGCGTCGAACATTGCCTCGGTTAGTCGGCCCGTATTCGTGTTGTAGCGCGAGCAGTGATAGCTGTCGAAAAGCTGGATTGCCCCGAGATCATGTGTTGCGCCGTGACCGAAGTGATGAGCCGACAGCTTGAGCCCTCTGGCGCGCAGGACCGCGTCATGAGCAATACGTCCAAGCGCCAGGACCGCCGTCAGAGAGGGCATCTCGTCGAGCGTTGCAGCTAGAAAGCCGTTGCATGTGCGGATTTCGGCCGGTGTCGGCTTGTTCTGTGGTGGAACACAGCGCACGGCATTGGTGATGCGGCAGTTGACGAGGCGCAATCCGTCATCTGCCCGTGCACCATAAGGACCTGCGGCAAAACCCTGCGCGATCAGTGTCGGATAGAGAAGGTCACCGGCATAGTCACCAGTGAAGGGTCGCCCGGTCTGGTTCGCCCCATGCAGCCCCGGCGCGAGACCGACGATCAGAAGGCGCGCCTCGCGTGATCCAAAGCTCGGCACCGGCGCATTAAAGTAACCGGGATGTTCACCCGTATTGTCGCTGCGAAATGCAGCCAGCCGCATACAGAGATCACAATCGCTTCGTGGCTCACTTCTAACGAGAGGTATCATACGTTTTTCTATCGCCGAACGGGTCTCGCCTCAGTCCTCGTAGACCTCGTCCTCGTCCTCAAGATCGCGCGCGACATAACGGTCAGGCAGCTGGTCGCGGCCCCGTCGCTCAGAAGCCGGCCGCCCGATATCATTAACGATATCGGCGATATCGACGAATTGATCCGCCTGGCGCCTGAGGTCGTCGGCAATCATCGGTGGCTGCGACTTGATGGTCGACATCACGGTCACGCGCTTGCCCTGGAGCTGTAGCGCCTCGACAAGATAGCGGAAGCTACCATCACCCGAGACAATAATAATATGATCCAGTGATTGCGCGATCGTCAGGGCATCGACGGTGAGTTCGACATCGATGCTACCTTTCGTTTTACGGCGACCCTGCTGGTCGGAATATTCGCGGATAGGTTTGGTGACGATCGAATAACCGTTGTAGTCGAGCCAGTCGATGAGGGGGCGAATCGACGAGTATTCCTGATCCTCGATAATCGCCGTGTAATAGGTCGCCCGTAAAAGCCGGGTCGAAGAGCGAAAAAAATCCAAGAATTTCCGGTAGTCGATATCTACAGACAGCGTTCGGGTTGCGGCATAGAGATTGGCGCCGTCGATGAAAATCGCGGTCCGCTCAGCCTGGGGTAAGTACATTAGATACTCCTGTGAAAACACGCCTAGAGTGCAATACGAAACACGGATTATGGGCTAACTGTTCCATACAACCCCAAACTATTGTCATCAATCGGGTTTGGGATTTCAAAAACGATTCGATCACAGATAATACTGATCTCGTGTGGCGCATGTCAGCAAGGCCGACGTCAACACCACCTGTCCGGCTGGTCTTGGTTCCAGGCGCATCGTTTCAGATGGTCTCACACCCAGATGCGATGACCCATGGCAATCTATTTGCAATCTATTGCGCTGCTACCTATACATCGGGTTTCTTATCAATTCGAAGGAGTGGCCGCATGGCCCGTGTGACCGTCGAAGATTGCGTCGACAAGGTTGAGAACCGTTTTGATCTGGTGCTGCTCGCTGCCCATCGCGCACGGATGATTTCGCAAGGTGCCGAACTGACGATCGACCGCGACCGGGACAAGAACCCTGTCGTGGCGCTGCGTGAAATTGCCGATGAGACGTTGTCGGTTGGCGACCTGAAGGAAGAGTTCATCCA
>JBCBSK010000079.1:0-16576 GCA_039819185.1 Pseudomonadota bacterium
CGCACGATCTTACGGATCATGTCATTGAGCCGATGGGTTTCGTCCGAGATAGCGGATGACTCGAAAACCGCCGGATCTATCAGGATGGGTCTATCGGACTGAGGTTTGGGCGGGCTGGTCATGGCGAGCTGTCTCGTAAGGCGGGATGGTTGGCGGATCAGAATTGCTGGCGCAGGCTAAGCATGATGGCAGCCGGACAGCCATCCCAATCATGTCCTATCTGATCCGACGCAACAGTGGCGGCGTGTGAGTCAAGAAATGAAAGGGACAGACAAGATGATGTGGATACGCACCATCGCAGCGTTTTCCGGGCTGGGTCTCGCCGTGGCGATTATCTGGGCCCTTGGTCAACGATCTTTGTGGGACAGCTTTCCCGAGGTCGCCGCTGACCCTTGGGGATTGGTCACGATCATTGATCTTTATGCAGGACTTGCCCTGATTGCCGTGGTGATCGCGTTGGTTGAACCGCGCCTGAGATCAGCTTTGCCCTGGATTATCCTGTTGCCATTTCTCGGCAATGTCATCGCGGCCCTGTGGATGGTTGTGCGGGCAAAGCGTCTGCTTGAGCTTGCCCAGAGGCTCGGGGACTGACTCGCGGGCAGCAAGACGCGTCAAAGATCAGATAAGGGAGCTGCGCGCGGCACGACGAGGTGATCTGCCCTGGAACGTGTTTCTTGATCCGGTGGCGGCCGCATCAGACTGACCGCGACGATCGCCAGCGTTCCCGCGGCTAGACCGAACACGCCCGCGCCCCAATGGCTGATGCCGAGCCAGATCCCAATCTCGTCACCCGACTGATACAGGAAATCAGCGCCGAATGCGGTTGCAACGATGTAGGAGACGGTCACGACCAGGCCGAGCAGAACGCCTGAGACAATGCCTTCCGTTACCGCCCTTCGCCACCAGATACCAAGCACGACGGCTGGAAACAGGGCACCGGCCGCAACCGAGAAGGCCCAGGCGGTCAGGGTGAAGACGTCGACCGGCTGCACCAGGGCGAGACGTGCCGCCACGGCTGCCAAGGCTATGATGCACAGCCGCGTCACGATCAGCCGATTTTGCCGGCCCTGGCGTGTGGCGATCAGGCGGCCATAGATATCGTGTGACACGGCGGTTGCGCCGGCGAGAGTTGCGGCCGTCGCGGTCGCGATCGCAACGGACATCACGGCCAGCAACAACAGGCTGGCAAACAGTGGCGGCAGGGATACGGCCTCGGTGAGATCCAGGAAAACGATCAGGCTTTGTAGCAGGATGTCGATGTCTGCATCGGTCGCTTGAGGCGTGATTGGCAGCAGGGCAACAGCTGCCAGCACCGCGGCTGTTGCAACCATTGCCCAAAGAAATGACCAGCGCGCGGTGGCGACGCGTGTGGTGCTGGCCATACGCATCAGAACCTGCGGCAAGACGGCCAGGCCGGTGGCGATGCAAAGACTTGTTGCGACGAGATCGGAAGGCGCTCCGGGAAAGTGTTGCGGAAGTCCTAGCGCCAATGGACTGGCTGCAGGGCTTACCGGTGAGATGGGGGGTGCTGTATTGCCACCGATCCAGACCGCGATCAGTGGAGCCCCGATTCCTGCAACGACGACCCAGAGACAGGCGATTTGCAGCCGCCCGATGCCACGCAAACCTCCCGGCAGTGTTATGGCGAAGATCAACAGCATTGCCGCGATCACCGCGATCACGGGATGGATGCCGAACCCGCCTGCAATATAGATGCCAATGACAACGAACTGTGCGGTGAGTAGGAGGCCGCTGGCCAACAGTGCGGCAAGGCTTGCGAGCAGCCGGAGCAGAACGCTGTCATAGCGCTGCGCCAGCATATCGCTCGCGGTCACCCCGCCGGAAATACGCATCGGCCCCGCTGTCAACATCGCGGCTAGAGCACAGCCGAACAGCAACGCCGGCGCCAACAGTCCAAGCCGTGGGTCGCTGCTGGCAAGCGTCAGCGCTACGACGAGGATAACCGGGCCGGAGACCAGATCCATCGTCAGCGCGAGGCCGGCGCGGGTCGATGACATCTGGCGATCCGCGGCAAGAAAAGCTGAAAGCTGCATGCTGCCTGCGCGCAAGCTGACGACCAGCACCAAAACGAGCATGGCGATCGCAAGGCCACCCTGGACCACGTTATGCGGAACGCCGGCCACCTCCAGTGCCAACAGTCCGGCGAAAACCACCGTGAGCGTAACTCCGACCCAGATCGCAAACCCTCCGCGAGCGTGCCCGGAGCCATCCATTGGAGAAGAAGAGGACATGTCGGGGGACATCGCTGGTCAGTCGTCTTCGGCAGCGCCGTGGGTGCGGTCGATGCGCTCTTGCCAGCTCAGTGATACGGCCAGAAACAGTGCGGCGCCTAGCGTGAAAAGCCACTCGAAGCTGGCGGGTAGCAAGCGGTGATCGATCAAACTGCTGAGCGCGCCCTGAATGCCTGCGGCAAAGGCGGCAAGTGCCGCGGTCAAGATCAGTGCCAGGCCGATCGCGAGGCGTCTCGTTCGCTCGAAATGCCCTTTGCGGATGGCGATCATATCGTCTCTCGTGCGGTCAATCGTAATGGATCATGCTGAAATGATCCGAAAGGACAGGAACCCGTGGTCACTGTCCAGGAGGGCTTGCGGAGCCGGCAGGCGGCGCTGTGTTTAGAGCATCATCTGTCCAGATTGAAGCGCTTCGCATTGATGTCTGAGCAGATTGGGATGGTCTATTGCCTTAAGATCCGCAGCAGGTTGACGTGGCGAGAGTGGATCAGGCCCAGTCATTCTTGTTGGAGTGTGCTCTAGTGCAATCTTGTATGGTGTGGAACAACCAATGGCATGAATACGGCCGACCGCAAGATGCCAATGGGCTTTCGCTGCGCGAAAGTCGTGCTAGGCTCGCAAATGTATCCGTGTTTTTACGACATGTGTCGCCGGAAACGGCACGCTTGTCCTGCGGCACGGTGCCGGGCACGAGTCTGACGTGAGGGGGCATCATTGCAGACATCCGAACCGGAACGCATCATCATCGCCGATGATCATCCCTTGTTCCGCGATGCGTTGCGCGGTGCATTGTCAGCGCAGTTTCCCGCTGCCGATATCACCGAGGCTGGGGCAATCGACGCGGTAGAGGCGTTGCTGGGCGATGGGGTTTCGGCTGATCTGTTGCTGCTCGACCTCGCCATGCCTGGCGTGAAGGGGTTTTCAGGCCTGTTATCAATCCGGGCGCAGCACCCTAGCGTTCCAGTGGTCGTGGTCTCCGCCAATGAAGAACCGGCCATCATCCGCCGCTGCATAGACTTTGGCGCGGCGGGCTTCATTCCGAAGTCGCTTGACGTGTCCGAGATGCGCGATGCCGTCGCCGCCGTGCTCGGCGGTGAGATCTGGGTACCGCAGGAGGTCGATCTTGATGTCGAGGGCGAAGACGAGCAGGTCGAGCTTGCGGCCCGTCTCGCAACACTGACACCGCAGCAATTGCGGGTTCTGATGATGCTGTCGGCGGGACTCTTGAACAAACAGATCGCTTATGAACTGTCGGTGTCCGAAGCCACCGTCAAGGCGCATGTCTCGGCGATCTTGCAAAAGCTCGGTGTCGATTCCAGGCTGCAAGCGGTCATTCTGGCAAGCAAGATCGATCAGACTGAAATTGCCGTACAGCAAACCGACGAGTGAGTCTCGTTGTAGGTATGGCCTCTACTCTGCCGCCTCCGGAGCTTGCGTTTGCCTGCTCTCGGGGTTGGATTTCCGCAACTGTCCGATCATTGCCCTTAGCGCTGCCGGTTTGACCGGCTTGTGCAGAACCTGAATATCGCGAACGGAGGCGAGATCGCGCAGGCGTTGTGATCGGTCCGCAGTAATCAGGACCGCCGGTGTCTCCTGACCCAGCGTCCAGCGAAGATCGCGCACGGCATCGAGTCCGTTGCCGCGATCAAGATGGTAGTCGACGATCAGAAGATCGGGCGCCAAGCTGTCGGCGCGAAGTGCTTTCAGGGCGGACTTCGCGCTTGTAGCCACGACCACGCGCGCGCCCCATCCGCCCAAGAGCGCCCGCATGCCGTCGAGAATCTGCGGTTCGTTGTCGACGCAGGCAATGACAAGGTTGCGGCAGTCGGCGCCGGTTGCGACCCGTCGGCGTGGTGCCGTCGCAGCGCTCGGCAATGCCGCCGCACGCGGCACGGCAACTGCGAAGCGGGTGCCGCGGTCAAGCTCCGAGTCAAGTGTCAGATTCGCGTCCAGAACCCGTGTGATACGTTGAACGATGGATAGGCCCAGGCCCAGGCCACCGGGCGTATCGCGATCGCGTTCAAGTCGATGGAACTCGCGGAACACCAGAGACTGCATATGCGTTGGAATGCCGGCGCCCGTATCCAGAACCTCGATCGACACCTTGTCGCCGCGTCGCCGGCAGCCAACCAGAACCCGACCGGATTTTGTGTATTTGACGGCATTCGAGACAAGGTTCTGCAACAGCCGGCGTAACAGTTTCCGGTCGCTGCGGACGCTCAGAGACGACGGCACGACGGCAAAGTCGACACCGCGGTCACGCGCCAGCGGGCGGAATTCGACCTCAAGATGGCGCAACTCTTCCTCAATGCGGAACACGCTGTAGGCCGGCTTCATGGCGCCGGCATCGAGCCGCGAAATGTCGAGGATCGCGCCAAGCAGATCTTCGACAGCTTCAAGCGAGGTGTCGATATTGGCAGCGATGCGCTGTTCTTCGGGGCGCATCTTGCGTTCGACGAGACTTGAGACGTAGAGCCGGGCAGCGTTCAGCGGTTGCAGGATGTCGTGGCTCGCAGCCGCGAGAAAGCGCGTCTTGTCGCGATTGGCCTCTTCGGCGGCGCTGCGGGCGCGTTCCAATTCTTCGTTCAGCCGGGTCAATTCCTCGGTGCGGCGCTGAACGCGGTTTTCCAGCGTTTCATTGGCACGTGCGAGGGCCTCGGCGGCACGCACAGTGTCGGTAACGTCCGTGAAAGTCAGCACCGCGCCGCCGTCCGGCATCCGGCTTGAGCGCAGTTCGATATGCCGATCAGCCTCGCGATAGTGGAGCTGGATCGATGCCCCGTCCGTGACGGCATCGCGGACGACCGCATCGGCCAGTCGGTCGGGCGAGCCAGGTCCAAAATCGCCACGTCGGGCGATATGGAGCAACATATCGCTTAAGGGAACACCGAACTCGACCAGATCGCGCGGCAGATCAAGCAAAGCACCAAAGCGGTCGTTGACGCAGATCATCCCCAGCGCGCCGTCGAACACTCCGATGCCTTGCTGGACATGGTCCAGCGCCGATTGCAGAACGTCGCGATTGTATTGAATTGCGGCCGAAGCATCATCGAGCAGCTTGGCGGCTGCCTTCGGTGTCAGGTCGCGGCGTTCGAGCAAGAGAGACAGAACGAGCCGCGATGAGGCGGTGCCGATGGCACTGGCGAGCAGGTGTTCCGCAAACCGCAGGCTGGCGCCGTCCGCTGCCTTGCGTCGATCGATCGCCGTGCCGGTTTCGGTGGCGAACCGGTCAAAGGCCGATCGGGTCGGCTCTGGTCCGAGATAGCGGGCGACAGCGGTTTCCAATTCGCCCATCCGGACAGTCGGACGGCTGATCCGGAAGGCACTGGGGATCGGTAGCGGCGTGAAGTCGCTCGGCACAAAGGCGCGAGCTTGAAGCCGTTCGATGGGTTCGGGACCACGCGCAAGCGATACGACCAGATAGAGCGTGACGTTGATCAGAAGGCTCCAGAACACGCCATGAGTCAGTGGTTCGAAGGTGAAATTCAGGAGCTGTTGCGGGGCCAGCAGACCAAGACCAAAGGGACCGTCGGCGAGAATGCCTGATGGTAGAAGGCCAGCCTCGATGAAGGTCGGAAGCAAAAGCGTATAGGTCCAGACCAAAGACCCGCCAGCCATGCCGGCAATGGCGCCGGCGGCGGTACCGCGGCGCCAGATCAGGCCGAGGAAGAAAGCAGGCGCGAGTTGGGCGATCGCGGCGAAGGACAGAAGTCCTATTTCGGCCAGTGCTCGGGTCTCGCCGGTTAGCCGGTAATAGAGATAGGCAAGCGCCAGAATCGCGAGGATCGACAGCCGGCGGATCAGCAGGATGCGCCGCCCCATTTCGGCGGACCCGGTTTCCGGGCGACGCAGAACAGCCGGCAGGACGAGATCGTTGCAGACCATGATGCCGAGCGCGACACAGGACACGATCACCATGGCCGTGGCGGCCGACAGTCCGCCGATAAAGGCTGCCAGCGTTACCAGGTGCGCATCTGCCGCCATCGGAACCAGCAGTACGAACATGTCGGGATCGGCATCGGGGCCGATCAGCACCATGCCGGCAAGCGCGATCGGCACGACGAAGATGTTGATCGCAACCAGATAGAGTGGGAATACCCAGGCCGCGCGGCGGACCTCGGATTCGGAGGTGTTTTCGACGATCGCGACATGAAACTGGCGCGGCAACAAGACGATGCAAGCGATACTGAGCGTGATCATGGTCAACCAGCGCCCACCGCCAAGATCGACCTCGAACCCCTCGAGCGCTCCGGGCGTTGCGCGGGCAGCTTCGAGAAGTGCACCGGGACCCGAAAACAGAACGAAGGTTACGAACACGCCGACAATCAGAAAGGCGATCAGCTTGACGACCGATTCAAGCGCGATGGCCAGCATGAGGCCATGCTGGTGCTCGGTCGCGTCCGCATGGCGGGTGCCGAACAGAAGCGCGAAAGCAGCCATGACAAGCGTCACCAGAAGGGCGAAGTCGCTGAACACCGGTGCTGTTTCGCCGATGACGACTGGCAATTGCGTGCTGACATCGAGATGGGCGCCAATCGTGGCCAGGGAGGCTGCGATCGCCTTCAATTGCAGCGCAATGTAAGGGGTGACCCCGATCACGCAGATCAGGGCGACGACAGCCGCGACTTTGGGGTTCTTGCCATAGCGCGCGGCGATGAAGTCGCCGACCGAGGTCGTGTTGTGGGCCTTGGCGAGGCGGACCATACGCAGCATCAGCGGATAGCCAAGGCCGATCATGACGCCTGCGCCGATATAGATCGCGAGAAAGTCGAAGCCCGCCGTCGCCGCCAACCCAACGCTGCCGAAGAAGGTCCATGACGTGCAATAGACCCCGAGCGTCAGCGCATAGATCATCGGCCGGCCGCCGATCCATGAGCCGCGCTTGGCAAGCCGGTCGCCATAGCTGGCCACAGCGAACAGACTGGCCAGATAGACAATGCCCAAGCCGACGATCAACCAGGCTTGCATGCGCCTTCAGCCCCTTTGGTCGTGGAGAAGATCCACCCCATTGTTCGTTGCGGCATCGTTTGACTGCGCCGCTTGAGATGAGTTCAGCATAGGCCGCCGGCGCGCGAAAGGCGATGTTTGCAACCAATTGACTGCTCAAAGCCTGCAGAGATGGATTGATCTTGGCGTCGAAATCGGAAAGGGAGACGTGTGGGGACATTGCGGTCGCAAAAGGCGACGCGGCCGGTCAGCGCAGGAGAGCGTCCATGGGCATGCTGAAGGAATTTCGCGACTTCGCGGTCAAGGGAAACGTTGTCGACATGGGCGTCGGCATCGTCATCGGTGCCGCCTTTACCTCGATCGTCACCAGTTTCGTCAACGACATCATGACGCCGATCCTCGGCGTGTTCACCGGCGGGATCGATTTCGCCAGCCTGTTCATCAATATCAGCGGCACCGACTATCCCTCGCTGGCCGCCGCCCAGGAGGCGGGGGCCGCGACGATCAATTATGGGCTGTTCATCAACGCCATCATCTCGTTTTTGATCGTTGCCTTCGTGTTGTTTTTGATCATCAAGCAGATCAACCGCCTTAAGGAGGAAAAAGAAGAAGAGGCCGCCGCACCTGCCGAGCCGCCGCGCCAGGAGGTGCTGCTTGAAGAAATTCGCGACCTGTTGAAAAAGTAACTTGGACCGCACCGACGATGTCGCAGTCAAATATATCGGCCCACGACCTGTTCGATAGCCTGAACCCCAATGCCCGCTCGGCGCCGGAGAGCGGCATTGTCGAGGTCATAAACCATGGCCGCGACAAGGATGGGCTGATCCCGCTCTGGGCGGGCGAGGGCGACACGGCGACGCCATCCTTCATCTGGGAAGCCGCGACGCGGTCGCTCGCGGCCGGCGAAACGTTCTACACGTGGCAGCGTGGCATCCCCGACCTGCGTCAGGCGCTGGCCCGCTATCACGACCGGATCTATGGCCAGGGGCACGATCCGGAACGGTTTTTCGTGACCGGATCGGGCATGCAATCGATCCGTATCGCGCTTGATCTTGTCGCCAGCCCGGGAGACGACGTGGTTCTGCTGACGCCGGTATGGCCGAATTTCGCGGCTGCCGCGAGCATCGGCGGGGTGCGGCCGGTCGAGGTGGCGCTCGACTTCGACACGAACCGTTGGTCACTTGATCCGGAGCGCCTGGCTGCTGCCATTACGCCGAAGACACGGGCGATCTTCGTCAACACGCCGAACAACCCGACCGGCTGGACGGCGAGCGCCGACGAGTTACGCGCAATCCTTGATCTCGCTCGCAAACACGGGCTTTGGATCATCGCCGACGAGATCTATGGCCGGTTCTACTTCCGGGGCGACCGGGCACCGTCCTTCCGTGACCATGCAGACCCCGGCGAGCGCGTTCTCTACGTCAACACCTTCTCGAAGAACTGGGCGATGACCGGTTGGCGGATTGGCTGGATCGAAGCTCCGGCGGAACTCGGTCAGGTGATCGAGAACCTGATCCAATATGCGACATCCGGTGTTGCGGGCTTCATGCAACGGGCCGGCGTCGCGGCCCTTGATCAGGGTGAAGACTTCAGCCGCCACCTGATCCAGCAGGCCCGTTCCGGCCGTGACATCGTCTGCGGGCGCCTGCGTAAGACGGGGCGGGTACGATTCGCCGAGCCTGACGGTGCGTTCTATCTCTTCTTTGCACTCGAGGGTGAGCCGGACACCGACCAACTCGGCCTGACGCTTGTCGATCAGGCCGGTGTCGGCATGGCGCCAGGCCGAGCCTTTGGCGATGCTGGTAAGGGCTTCATACGCTTATGTTTTCTCCGCTCGGACCGTGTTCTTAACCAAGCCGCGGAACGGCTGGCGGTGTGGATCGAGCAGCGCTGATCACAAAAAAATGTCACCCGTGCTGGGCGATTTTAGAAAGGACCGGACGAGGTCTTGTTCCTACGGGTAGTTGTTCGACACGGACGGGTACGGCACATTGCGTTAGGTGATAACACGCAGAACGCAGGGTAGGTCGTTGTGAAGATTGAACGATTGGCTGCGCCGTAACGGACCGTTCAATCTTCTCAACGACCAAGGCCGACATCATGGACAGCCAGGCGACTGCGACATTGACGGTCTCCGAATCCCGTCTGCTGAGCGTTCTCGACACGGCGGTCAATGGCATTATCGTCATTGATGATCATGGCCGTATCCTGGTCTTCAACAAGGCCTGCGAACAGCTGTTCGGCTATCGCGCGGCAGAGATGATCGGCAAGAACGTCTCGTCTCTGATGCCGCCGAAATATGCCGATCACCATGACGGCTATCTGACCAATTACCTCACCACCGGCGAACGCAAGATCATCGGTATCGGGCGCGCTGTCGAGGGCCGCCATGCCGACGGCACGGTGTTCCCGCTTGAACTGTCTGTTGGCGAGACCACGACACCGGTCGGGCGCCAGTTCATTGGAATCCTCCGCGACCTTCGGCCGCAGCTTGAGTCGGAGGAGAGGCTCAACCAGCTCCAAGCACAGCTTGTCCACATGGCACGGGTCAATGCCATGGACGAGATGGGGGCAGCCCTTGCGCATGAATTGAACCAGCCCCTGACGGCCGTGATGCTCTACCTTCAGGCGGTGATGCGGGCTGCACGCAAGTCGCCTGAGGAGAATGCAATCCCGCAAGAGATGGTGGACATTCTCGAGCGCGCGCTGAAAGAGGCCGACCGGGCGGGCAAGATCATCCAGCGGATGCGCCAATTCGTCGAAAAGCGCGAGCCTGAACGCCAGGCGATTTCGCTTGCGCGGCTTGTTGATGAGGCCGTCGATTTCACGATGACCGGCCTGCGCATACGAGATGTCGCGGTGCATCGCAGCCACGATGACGAGGTGCCGGAGGTCTCTGTCGATCCGGTCCAGATTCAGCAGATCATCGTCAATCTTGTGCGCAATGCGCTACAGGCGGTGACTGGCTCGGCGATGCGCCAGATCACCATCGAGACGGTTGTGACGGGAAATCGCGTTTCGGTCAGCGTCGAGGATTCTGGACCCGGCATCAAAGACGAGGCTCTGCCCGATTTGTTCAAAGCGTTTTCGTCAAGCAAGAAGGGCGGTATGGGCCTTGGGCTTGCGATTTCCAAATCAATCGCGCAAAGCCATGGTGGGGATCTCGTCGTCGATCCAGGTGGAAAGGGGCGAGGGGCCCGGTTCTCGCTCTACCTGCCGATTGACGCCGAGACTGGCGCTACTCGGCCAACCTGACCCAGAACCTTTCGCCGTCACGTCGGGGGACAACAAAATGGCAAGTTACACCGACCACGCCGAGGCGCGCTCACGGCCCATGACCGTGTTCATTGTCGATGATGACCCGGCCGTGCGGGATGCTCTGGGCGTTGTGTTCTCGCTTGAAGGGTTTTCCGTGCGGGGTTTTGAGAACGGCACCGACTTTTTGTCGGCGGCGCGTCGCGAACAGCCTGATTGCGTTCTGCTTGATGTCCACATGCCGGGAAAGTCGGGCTTGGATATCCTTAAGGAACTCGACGCCGAGCATTATCCCGCGCCGGTGTTCATTATCTCGGGCCAGGGCGATATTCCGATGGCCGTGGCGGCGATCAAGTCTGGCGCGCTCGACTTCATTGAAAAGCCGTTCGATGCCGAGACTGTGGTCGAGCGGGTGCAGGAAGCGCTCGACGCGCGTGCTAAGGCCGGTGAGCGCGGCGAGGAACTCTCGCTCGATTTCCCTGGCCTCAACATGTTGACCCCACGCGAAAAGGACGTCCTGGTGCAGATCACGTCCGGCGCGTCGAACAAAGAGGCCGGCCGCACGCTCGGCATCAGCCCGCGCACGATCGAGGTGCACCGCGCCCGCATCATGGAAAAACTCGGCGCCAAGAATGCCGCCGATCTTGTTCGGATCGTCCTGTCCGGTCGCTGACCCAACCTCCGGCATCCTCTTCACGCAGGTCTGATCGGAACACCATCGCACGCAATTGCATGTGCGAGGCGTTGACGCCAACGAAACGTCCACCTGCGTGGGAATGCGGATATTTGACCGCAATCAAGGCCGTTTCGATGCAGGCCTTGCTATCAGCGCCCCCCGAACTCTTTCCGGTTAGGAAAAAGCATTGGCGCTTTATGTCGTGGAAGATGACGCTGCGGTGCGGGATTCCCTTGTCCTGCTGCTACGCCAGCTCGGCTATGATCCGCACGCTTTTGCCGATGCGGAGGGGTTCGTCGCGAGCGTTGTGCCTGATCCGGACGACACCGTCATTGTCGACCTTGGTCTGCCCGGAATGCCCGGTTCACAACTGATCCGCTGGCTTCAGCGTTTCGACGAGACGCCACGGATCATCGTCATCTCAGGGCAAAGCCAGGGCAATCTGGACCGTTGGTTGACCGACATCCCGGTCGAGAATCTTGTGCGCAAACCCTTGACGATGGATGCCATCGCGCCGCTTCTGTGAGTGCTTTGGCCGGCAAAGTTATGACCTAGGTCAATCGCGTAAGTACGCGTCCGAATTATTCGCCCGATATCTCCCCCCCTATCCTTCTTGGTATCGGGGAGCACAGACGACTTCCCGGGCCTCCACCGGCTCTGTTGCCGGAAAGGAGATGGGAGGATGAGTTATGGACGCGCAGGTCGCCGATACAATCATACGCGACGACATCGAAATCGACTTGACGGCGATCAAACTGGCCGAGGAAGGCGCGCGTGCGCCGCAGCTCACCCGTCTTGCGCCGCACACCATCGTTTTCTTCGAAGGCGATGAAGCGACCCAGGTCTATCAGGTCGTGGAAGGTGCGGTAATGCTCTACAAGCTCCTGCCCGATGGCCGCCGTCAAGTGGTGGAACTGTTATCACCGGGCGATCTGTTCGGTCTTACCGTAGGTACCTATTACGACTGCTCCGCCGAGACTCTGAGCAATGCGCGAGTGCGCGGATTTGATCGTCGTTTATGTGATCGGTCGAGCGATCTGATGAGCCTGATGTGCCGACATCTTCAGGAACAACTTGGCGCGATGCGCGAACATGCCGTTCTGCTCGGCCGCAAGTCGGCGATGGAGCGGCTTGCGAGTTTCCTGATGCGGCTGGCGCTTGGCCGTACGATTGATGATGCCGATCAGATCATCCTGCCGGACAGCGAGCACGTGGTTCAACTGTCGATGACACGCCAGGAAATCGCCGACTATCTCGGCCTGACCATCGAGACCGTCAGCCGGTCATTTTCGGAACTGCGCCGCCGTGGCCTTGTCAGCTTTGATCGGCAGGACAAGGTCCGGATCAAGGATCTATCGGCGATGAACGAATTGACCGGCGCTCTTTAGGGGCATTTCCAGCCTCCCTGGAGCGCAAGGGTCAATGTCACCGGGAAACCGATGATCAACGCCTCCTCTTGCCAACTGCGCCGTGTTCTCTGGCACGGCGCTTTCTTTGTTGAGGATGGGAAGCAAACGACCCTAAACGGCGGCGGAATGGCGCGCTTCGGAGGCCGCCAGATAGCTGTCGAAGCAAGCGGCCACCAGCCGCACCAAGGGCTTAGCGGCATCAATCACCCGGATCGCCGCGCCATTGCGGATCACAAGTCCATCGGCGATCAGCGGTGTGAGACGCTCGATATCGTCGCTGAACGCGGTCTCAGGGTCCGAATCGTCAGGCATGAAGTCTGCTAGATCCACCGCGAAATCACACATAATGCGTTCGATGATGGCCCGGCGGCGGATGTCATCTTCCGACAGCGTAACGCCGCGAACAGCTGGCAGCGTCCCCGCCTCGACGGCTCGGCGCCAGCCACCGACATCCGGCGCGTTCTGGACATAACCATTTGGCAAACTGCCAATCGACGATGCACCGAACCCGATCAGAGCGTCCGCGGCGTCGGTCGTATAGCCCTGGAAATTGCGTTTCAGCTCACCGGTTTCCTGCGCGATGGCCATGTCGTCATCGGCGCGGGCGAAATGATCGAGCCCGATCGCAACATAGCCATGCCGTTCAAGCGTCTGTTTGGCGGCCTCCGCCTGATCGATGCGTTCGATGGCACCAGGCAGTGCTGCCGCGTCGATCAGCCGTTGATGGGTCTTGAACCATGGCACATGGGCATAGCCGAAGATCGCCAGCCTTGACGGCGCCATGTCGACGGCGATCTCGGCGGATCGCACGACATCCGCGACCGTCTGATGCGGCAGGCCGTACATCAGGTCGAAATTGATCGCTGTAACACCGGCGCCGCGGAGCAAGTCGACGACCCTTTGGACCAGTTCCACCGGCTGACTCCGGCCGATGGCCTCCTGCACGTGGCGATTAAAGTCCTGAACGCCGAGGCTTGCCCGCGTCACACCGGAGTGCTCCAGCATGTCGACCATCTCCGGCGTCACCGTGCGCGGATCAAGTTCGATCGCGTGGTCGACATCTGAGGCGAATGCGAAGCGTTCAGTCATCTGGTCAACGAGCGCGGCAAACTGGTCTGGCTTCAGGATGGATGGCGTGCCCCCGCCCCAGTGGATGTGGTCGACTCGTCGACCGCCGGCACGGTCGGCGACTAGGTCGATCTCGTGTGATAGCGTTTTGACATAGTCCGCGATCGGTTCATCGCGCCGCGTCACCTTGGTGTGGCAGCCACAATACCGGCACATCTCACGGCAGAACGGGATGTGGAGATAAAGCGATAGGCGTGCGCTGACGCTCAGCGAATCGAGCCAGCCGGCATAGACTTGGCCATCGACGGCATCGGAGAAATGCGGCGCGGTCGGATAAGACGTGTAACGCGGCACGGCGCGTGTGGCATAGGCGCGGAGGCGGTCCTTCATGTCGGAGCATGTGTCATGCAGCGGTGACACATGCCTTGATCGCGATCAACGGCTCGGTCTGGGCCAAGTGCCCGATCCGAGACGAGCCGTGCTATGGGATCGTGATGAACGCTCGCTCTTCCGACGCCGCGACGACCCGTCAGCCGGCACCGCCACCATTCGAGGTTCTGACCACGCTGTTTCTGGCCGCGCTCGGGGGCGGTGGCGCCTTCCTTCTTGGCATGCCCTTGCCCTGGCTGATCGGCCCGATGCTTGTGGTCGCGCTTTGGACCCTGTCGGGCAGGGCGGCGCCATTGCCGGATCGCCTGCGCCTTCTGGCGTTTCTCGTCGTCGGGATCTCGATCGGTGCTGGTGTGACACCTGAGACCGTCCGCGGCTTTGCGACCTGGCCCCTATCGCTCCTGGGGTTGATACTGACGGTTCCGTTGATCGTGGGCGCGGCGACACTTTATCTCGGCAGGTTGGGCTGGGATCGGCGCACCGCGATTCTGTCGTCCATACCCGGCGCACTCTCCGCTGTTCTGGCGATTGCGATGGAAACCGGCGCTGATGTGCGCCGTGTCGCCATCGTCCAATCGACGCGGCTTGTTGCCTTGATCGTCCTTATTCCAAGCCTGATCACGCTGTTCGGTGACACGGATGTCGATACGTCGATGGGTATGGCGGTAGCGGTGCCGCTCACTGACCCTGCCTACTGGGGTGAGATCGCGATTCTGGTGCCGGCCAGCGTCGTAGGCGGCATTCTGTTGCAGCGCTTGCGCATTCCGGGTGGCATACTATTCGGTGCGATGATCGTCAGTGCTGTCCTGCATGGCGGCGGGTGGATCACCTACAATCTTCCCGCCGCGGCACTTATCCCGGGCATGGCGTTGGTTGGGGCGGCGATCGGCGGACGATTTGCGGGCGCAGGTTTCGCCGATCTGGCAGCGACCGGCGGCCATGCCTTGGTGTCGCTCGGTCTAACCCTGGCCGTCGCACTCGGCATCGCGCTTGTCGTTGCGGAGATGCTCGGTCTTCCCTTCGGCCAAGTGCTTTTGGCCTATGCGCCGGGTGGTCTCGAAGCGATGACGATCATGGCGTTTGCGCTCGATCTCGATCCAGCCTTCGTGGCTGCGCACCAAGTCCTTCGGTTTTTGGGAATCGGTCTGGTCTTGCCGTTCTTGTTCGCCCGGTTGAAGGGGTGAGTCCAAACTGTCCTGAAAGCTGTGCCCCCTTGCTGCAGTTCTTCGACGAAAGTCTTACCGTTTTGAGTGATTCTAAGCGTTTTCACGTGCGCAAGACTCCGTGTCGCACGTCCAGCTTGAGGCATGTCAAAGCTGGCGTCTGGGTTCGGACCTTTGTGTAGCCCTGCACTACTCTGTGCAGACCGAGGCACTTACACGGGAAAAATACCATGGCGCGCACGCTCGCGGCCAAGCAACTAACGATCGAAGAGGGGCTTTATGCGGCCTTCATGATCGTTGTCGCTCTGGCCTGCCTGACTGTCGCGGCGAGAGCCCTCGACACAGGCATCATGATCCATGCGTGGATCGGCGTGCTCTTTTCGGGCATCGCCGCGTTCATGATTATCCGCAACTTCATCACGCGCGATGCGGCGCCGATCCCTGAGGAGATCGATGGCCGGCCCAACTATCAGTATGGGCCGATCAAGCTTGCGGTGTTTTTCTCTGTCTTCTGGGGGCTGGCCGGCTTTCTGGTTGGTCTGATTATCGCGTTGCAGCTCGCCTATCCGGCGCTCAACCTCGACCTTCCCTGGACGACCTTCGGCCGGCTCCGGCCGCTGCACACCTCGGCGGTGATCTTCGCCTTCGGCGGCAACGTGCTGATCGCCACGTCATTCTATGTCGTGCAGCGTACATCGAGAGCGCGGATCGGCGGGTCGATGTCGGCCTGGTTCGTGGTTTGGGGCTACAACGCCTTCATTGCCATTGCCGGCACCGGCTATCTGCTCGGAATCACCCAAGGCAAGGAATATGCCGAACCCGAATGGTATGCCGATCTCTGGCTGACCATCGTCTGGGTCGTCTATCTCCTGGTTTTCCTGGCGACGATCTGGAAGCGCAAGGAACCCCACATCTATGTGGCTAACTGGTTCTACCTCGCCTTCATCGTCACGGTGGCGATGTTGCATATCGTCAACAATCTGACGCTGCCGATCTCGGTCTTCGGGTCGAAGTCCTACATCGTCTGGGCCGGTATGCAGGATGCCATGACCCAGTGGTGGTATGGCCACAACGCGGTCGGCTTCTTCCTAACCGCCGGCTTTCTGGGCATCATGTATTACTTCGTGCCGAAACGCGCCGAACGGCCGGTCTATTCCTACCGCCTGTCGATCGTGCACTTCTGGGCGCTGATCTTCATCTACATCTGGGCCGGCCCGCACCACCTGCACTACACGGCGGTGCCGCAATGGGCACAGACGCTCGGGATGACCTTTTCGATCATTCTGTGGATGCCACCCCAGGACGGCATCCACAGAATGATCGAAAAGGTCATCCCGAGCGTCTGTGCCCATTGCGGCACCGCCGTGTAGTGCAGGTGGTGCGGGCCGGCCCAGATGTAGATGAAGATCAGCGCCC
>JBCBSK010000080.1:0-16446 GCA_039819185.1 Pseudomonadota bacterium
CCTGGATCGGTGACAGATCGACCTCGACCGTTGCCAGAGCCTGGACACTCGCATCCGGGTTCATCTGGTCGACAAACGGCCAGGCGGCGAAAGCAACGCCGACTGCGCCGGTTGCTGCGGTGGCGATGTAGAGGAAGTCGCGCCGTGTCGGCTCGGAAGTGTCTGCGGTGGACAAGGGACGTCTCTCTCGTGGATTGTGGCTGCGCCGACAGAGTGGCGGCACGCGAACACCGATTTCACTTTGTCTCTATAGGCAGCAAGTTCAGAACCTGTCTAGTTTCCTTAGCGTCGCACCTTAGGCCTATGCAATGCCGGAGAACGCCGTAGACGGTGCGCGATGGTGCAATCGGGGCGGATCGGGGTCGGACCATCAGATAAGAAGCGAAAGACGTATCATGGCGCTGCACTTTTCCACACATGAATTCGATAACCGCAAGACGAAGCTCATCGCTGCGCTTGAAGCACGCGGGCTCGATGGTCTTTTGATGTTCGAGCAGGAATCGATGTTCTGGCTGACCGGCTATGACACGTTCGGCTTCTGCTTCTTCCAGTGTTTGTATCTTTCGACGGACGGGACGCTTGCGCTTTTGACGCGTTCCGCTGATCTGCGCCAGGCACAGCACACGTCAATCCTGACGGACATCCGGGTCTGGAAAGACGGTGCCGTGGCCGCGCCGGCCGACGATCTCAAGGCAATGCTGGTTGATCTCGGAGCGTCTGGAAAACGCCTCGGAGTTGAATATGCCTCTTATGGGCTGACGGCTGCGAACGGCAAGGCGGTCGAGGCTGCTCTCGACGGCACGGTCACGCTGGAAGACGGCTCAGGGGTTGTCGCCAAGCTGCGTGCGGTCAAGGGGCCTGCCGAACTGGCCTATGTCCGCAAGGCCGGTAAGCTGGCCGACCACGCCTGGGACCGTGCCGTTGAACTGGCGGCTCCCGGTGTCGACGAAGGCGCCATCCTGGCCGCGATGCAAGGTGCGATTTTCGACGGTGGCGGCGATTATCCCGGCAATGAGTTCATCATCGGCTCAGGCGAGGACGCGCTGCTTTGCCGCTACAAGGCCGGCCGCAGGGCGTTGGCCAAGGACGATCAGTTGACCCTCGAATGGGCCGGTGCCTTCCGTCACTATCATGCGGCGATGATGCGGACGATCCCGATCGGTCAGCGGACCCGCCGCCAACTCGCCTATTTCGAGGCTGCGCGGGAGGCACTCCTGGCATGTGAGGAGGAGTTGCGGCCGGGACGCACGGCTGGCGATGTCTTTCAGGCGCATGCCCGTGTGCTCGATGCCCATGGGCTTTCCAGCCACAGGCTTAACGCCTGCGGATACAGCCTTGGCGCCAAGTTCACGCCGAGCTGGATGGATCCGCCGATGTTTTACGAAGCGAACCCATGGGAGCTTCAGGCCGGGATGGTGATGTTCATCCATATGATCATCATGGACTCCGACTCAGGCACCGCCATGACCCTCGGGCGTACCTCGATCGTTGCCGATGACGGTCCCGAAGCTGTGTCCGCCGCACCGCTGGACCTCGTCGTCAAATGAGGTTACCAAGCTGTTAGCTTGGGGCGCCGATCGAACCGATTTTATGATGACCACGGGATTTGCGCCATGTCGGTCGAAAACTTGTTGGTTGGCCGGAACGTGATTGAACATCTATCCAGTTTTGCCGAAAGAACCCGTGGCGCACTTGTCGCGGCTATTGTCGGGCTCGCGCTGGCGGGCTGTGCTGAGACCGTTACGGGTCTTGATCAGTCGGCCGGACCGCAGGGGCAGACAATTACCGCGCGTGCGGTTGCCTTCGAGCCGCTGACCGGCTTGCCAGACCGGCTGGCGCCGCAGTTTGCCGCTGACCTTGGCACCCAGGCCGCCGCTGCCGGGCTGACAGTTGTGCCGCGCGAAGAGACAGCCAACGCCTATAAGGTAAAAGGGTATTTTTCCGCCGTTCCCAACGGCGGGCAGAGCCGTGTGTTTTATGTCTGGGACATTTTCGATGCGTCCGGCGAACGCACCAATCGTATCGAAGGCGAACGCCTTGTCGACGGGTCGTCCACCGATCCTTGGGCCAATGTCACGCCCGAAATCATGACCGAGATTGCCCAATCCTCGATCTCGACACTCACGTCTTACGTCAATCAGGGTGCGGCAGCCCAGGCCGATGCGTTGCCGCCCGGTCCTGTCACACCGAGCGCGGGCGAGACCGAGGCGCTGGCTTTGACTCGTACCGATGACAGCCTTTCACCAGGTGCGCAACGCGTGACCAGATCGGACAATGCCGCGTCCTTGCCGTCACGCGCAAACGCGGCGCGCCCCGGAACGGGTGTCCATGTCGCGACTGTTGAGGGTATGGAAGGTGAGTCCGGCACCATTCTCGCAGAGGCTCTGCGCCGCGAATTGGCTGGCTATGGCCTTAGGGTCGTTATCGATCCCGCTGATGCTGCGTTCAGCATATCGGGGGAGGGTACGCACAGCGTTCCACAAGGGGCGCGGCACTCCGTCGGCATTATCTGGACCATCACCAGATCGGCAGGTGACCGGCTCGGCACGGTACGCCAGATCAACAAGTTGGCACCATCGGAACTCTCCGATGAATGGCCCGTCGCCGCTCGAAGTGCGGCAAGTGCCGCAGCCCCAGGCATCGTTTTGTTGATCAACGAAAGCTAAGACATTCCCGCTAAGGTCTGCTGGCCCGCTTTCGTGTGAGAAATCGCCGATCTGCCCGTTTCCAGGTTTGCGCCTGTCGCGTCACGCTGTTAGAACCTGACGCGTGTTGGGCGGGCGCACCGAGTGCTTCCATCCGACGCATCCGCCCCGGGGTCAGCACAGCACGCATCTGCCAATGAAACTCGTCGCCGGGAATTCCAATCGCCCGCTGGCCGAGGCCATCGCGGCCTATCTCAACCAGCCACTGACCAAGGCTCAGGTTCGGCGATTCGCCGATATGGAGGTCTTCGTCGAGATCCAGGAAAATGTCCGCGGCGAAGATGTCTTCGTGCTGCAGTCGACATCATTTCCCGCCAACGACAACCTGATGGAATTGTTGATCCTGATCGACGCGCTGAGACGCTCGTCGGCCAGGCGGATCACGGCGGTTCTGCCCTATTTCGGCTATGCACGACAGGATCGGCGCTCTGCCGGCCGGACGCCGATCTCGGCCAAGCTCGTTGCCAACATTATCACCGAGGCCGGCGCTGACCGGGTTCTGACTGTCGATCTTCATGCCGGCCAGATCCAAGGCTTCTTCGACATCCCAACAGACAATCTGTTCGCGGCTCCCGTCATGGTGCGTGACATGCGCGAGCGTTTGTCACTAGAAGACGTCACCATCGTCTCGCCCGTTGTCGGTGGCGTGGTGCGGGCGCGTTCGGCCGCCAAGCGGATCGATGCGCCGCTTGCAATCGTCGACAAGCGTCGCGAGCGACCCGGCGAATCCGAGGTTATGAACATTATCGGGTCAGTGGATGGACGGACCTGCGTGCTTCTCGACGACATCGTCGATTCCGGCGGTACGTTGTGCAACGCGGCCGACGCGCTGCTGGCACAAGGCGCGAAGTCCGTACACGCCTATATCAGCCATGGCGTCTTGTCGGGTGGCGCGGTGGCACGGATCAGCGCGTCAAGCTTGTCCGAACTCGTCATCACCGATTCGATCCAGGCGACCGAGGCTGTGCGCGTTGCTCACAATATGCGCGTCTTATCGATCGCCCCGCTCATCGGTGAAGCAATTGGCCGGACGGCCCAGGAAAGCTCAGTCTCGAGCCTGTTCGAGGATCGCGCGGGCCCAGAAGCCTGATCAAGACGCTCTCAGGTGTGGCGAGCTGCAGAGACAACACTCGACGCGCGCGCAATCGTCGGAAGAGTGTGAGCGTTCTATTCTAAAAATTGTATCCAGTCTCTATAATACACTATTGCGTGTAGTATCCTATACTTATTCTACGCTATTCCTGCTGTGTATTAACCATCTGTATGTTGTTGAGCGATAGCTGTTGCACTGCACAAATGTGTAGGGGCACAGATCCATGCTATCTCGACTTTCCATTAAAGCGCGGCTCGGCGGCATCATCCTGCTGGTTGTTATCGGGCTTGTTGCCGTTGTTGGCATGACCGTTGCGCAAAAGCACTTCGCCCTGGTCGAAGCACGCCATGGCGAGCTGCGCAGCATTATCGAGGCGGCACTGGCCGTCACCCAGGCCGAGTATGATCGGTTCCAGGCCGGTGAGATCTCCGAAGATGCTGCGCGAAACAACGCGCTCGCGGCGATGCGGGCTATGCGTTATCGCGGCAACGAATATCTGTTCGTCGGTGACATGGACCTGAAAATGGTCATGCATCCGATAGCGCTCGATCTTGTTGGCAAGGATTTGAGCGACATGGCCGACCCGAACGGCGTTTATCTGTTCCGGGAGATGGTCAATCGGGTTGAGACGAACGGTGCTGGCGTCGTCGATTACATGTGGCCGAAGCCAGGCGCTGAAGCACCCTCGCCGAAAACCTCCTATGTCGCGGGTTTCGAATCCTGGGGCTGGTTCGTCGGAACGGGCGTCTATGTGGATGACCTGACCGCGATGCTGATCGACAGCATTGTGTCGGCCGGCTTGGTTGCTCTTGTTGGCATTGCTGTTATTGCCGGCCTCATCATGGTGATCGCCTCGTCGATCACGCGGCCCCTGTCGCGCCTTGCAACGACGATGGACGCGTTGGCCGATGGCAATGTCGACGTCACGATCGAGGGCACGGAGCGGCGTGACGAGATCGGTCCGATGGCACGTGCGGTCGAGGCCTTCCGCCATGGCATGGCCGAGCGGGCGCGTCTCGAACTGCAGGCCGAGCAGGATGGCGAGACACAGCGGATGCGTCAGGTCCGGATCGAGGAGCTGATTGGGGATTTCCGCACGGCCTCTCAGGACGCACTCGCGCACGTTCTGAAGAACACCGATGCCATGCGTCAGTCGGCCGACATGATGACCGACATGTCGCGGCAGACCTCGGAACGCGCCGAAGGGGCCAAGGGAGCATCCGATGTTGCCTCGTCGAATGTGCAGACGGTTGCGGCTGCAGCCGAGGAACTGGCCGCGACGATCTCCGAGATCGCCGGTAAAGTCGCAGAAACGACTGAGACGGTGTCGCGTGTTGCGACGATGACCACGGACGCCAATCACAAGGTCGGCAGCCTGGCGGAAGCCGCCCAGAAGATTGGCGACGTTGTGCGGCTCATCTCCGACATCGCTGAGCAGACCAACCTTCTAGCGCTCAACGCGACGATCGAGGCGGCGCGTGCAGGTGAGGCCGGCCGCGGTTTCGCGGTCGTTGCCTCGGAGGTCAAATCCCTGGCCAATCAGACCGCGAAGGCGACCGAGGAAATCTCCTCGCAGATCAATGCCGTTCAAGGGTCGACGAGTGATGCGGTCCGGGCGATCGAAGCGATCTCCAGTGTTATGGCGGATGTTGATGAGACCACCGCTGCGATCGCCGCCGCCGTTGAAGAGCAGGGGGCTGCCACGACGGAGATCAGCCGCAATGCCCAATTGGCTGCTGATGGCACACGCAATGTCGTCGAAAACACTGAAGGCGTGACGCGTGATGCGGAGAACACCGCTCACTCGGCCTCGGAAGTGTTGTCGGCGTCGCGCACGGTCGAAGAGCAGACCCTCGCGTTGCGTGAGGAGGTTGGCCGCTTCCTCGATGGTGTTGCGGCTGCTTGAGCCGTCAAGTCACTGCCAGCGGGGCTTTCGCGCCGGCAATGGCTCTTGCAGTATGAGGCTTGGGGCGGCACTGTTGCGAACAGTGCTGCCCTCCTTTTTGGTTTCATGAAACCCTTTCTTGTTCTGCAATTGCGTCCTGAGACCGAAGCCTCGGACAATGAGTTCGACGCCATCCTCGACAAGGGCGGGCTTCGGGCATCCGACACGGTTCGGATGCGCCTCGATCAAGCGCGGCTGGCGTCAAACATCGATCTCGATGCTTTTTCCGGCGTCATTGTCGGCGGCGGGCCGGGTTGCGTCAGTGATGCTGACGACGAAAAGCCCGCAATCGAGCGTCGCATCGAACAGGATGTTCTCAACCTCATGCCGGAGATCACAGCGCGCGACATCCCATTCATGGGGTGCTGCTACGGAATCGGCATTCTCGGCCACCATCTTGGCGCGCGCGTTTCAAAGGAGCGCTATAGCGAGCCGGTGGGACCGAGCGACTGTGTCATAACCGAAGCAGGTCGCGCCGATCCGTTGCTGTCAGGGCTGTCGCAGCAGTTCACAGCGTTTGTCGGACACAAGGAGGCGCTTCAGGAACTGCCGGAAGGCTGCGTCCATCTCTTGTCGTCCGAAGCCTGCCCCTATCAGATGATTCGCTACAAAGAGAACGTCTACGCGACCCAGTTTCATCCCGAAGCGGATGGTGAGGTGTTCGAGGTGCGCATCAACATCTATCGCGACAAAGGGTATTTCCCGCCCGAAGACGCCGATCGGTTGATTGCCCAATGTCATGCCGAAAGCGTCACCGAGCCGGAACGCATCCTTCGGGCATTTGTCGGTCGGTATTGGCAGAGTTGACGGCAGTCTTAATACACCTTTTTCTAGTGTGAATTCGAGTTCGCTGGCACTGGTCTTTGCCGGTGCTTTGCGGTCGCGCTCGTGACTGTGCAGCTGGGGGCATTACAAATGAATACAGTGAAATGGGTCATCTTGGGGTGCTGCGTCGCCATTGGTTTGCTTTTGCCAATCGACGCGCCGCGCGCGAGCGATCCGGTCTGCGCAAATCCGATGACCGTGTCCGAGGATGCGATCTGCGAGGATCGCTATCTGCTTGGAATGGACATCGAGATCAATCTGCTGCTTGGACGCTTGACGGAAGGACCAGAGGAGACCTTGCCCGAGTGGTTACAGATGGACTATGGGCATCATCTTATCGGGCGCGAGGACTGCGAGGGCGGGTTTCGCTGTCTCGAAAGCGTGCTGTCAGACTATATCGACTTCCTGACCAGTGAGTATCTGACGTCCAGTGGAACCGGTCTGGCCGACTATCAGCATGTCAGCTTTGTGGTCCATCAGAGCCAGGATTCACCGGGCAACGATCTCCTGCCATGGGATCATCCCGACAATTTCGGCTGGACCGAACGGCTGTGCCAGTTGCGCTGCGCAGCTGCCGCTGATTGCGCGGCTTCAGCCTTCGATCCGCTGCAACAGGTCGGCGGTGTGCCGGGCTATTGCACCATGAAGTCGGTTGTGAATTTTCCGCTTGGCGCCTGGACCGATGTTGGCGTCTTCATGGTCAAGCAATAGGCGGGCAGCAAGGCGGTTTTAGTGGACGCCGGGTCCTCTGGCCCCCGGCCATCAGTCTGTCGGAGGGATGATCACGCTGTCGGCGCGGCAGGCAGCGCGGTCGACCTCGACACAGCGCCGAAACTCGAGCTCGCGGGTCAGACAGACCCGTACCTCGTCAAGCCGGCCCTCATCGCAGGTCACGGCAATGCCATCCGCCGGCAGGCCCGGATTGGCGGTGCGAAAGGCGGTCTCGATGGCGTTCGGATCGGCGTTCACAGGGCTGTCGATGTTTTCCAGCGCTGGCGGGATGCTCACGATGCGTGCTGCGCGTCGCGTCATCTCGAAATACGCCTCGGGGCTGAGGCCCGAGCATGTCCCGTGCTTGCGCCATTGATGCCCGATTAGTCCGGCAGACGGGATCAGGTCGATGACGTCGCGGACTAGGCTGTCCGGCACATAACTGATGGGGTGGTCGCAGAATTCGGGATAGTCGCGCTCGAATTGTGGCCACAGTCCGTGAACAACGAAGCCGAAATCCGCATCGTCGCGGCATTGTCGCGCGCGCGGATCACCCTCCAATTCGCACCATGTTGGCGACCAGGACAGTGCCAGGACATAGAAGTCGAAACCATCTGCCTGCGCCTCGTCAGGCGCGCGCAAGCTCCAGGCGAGCACACCGAGGACAACAAGCGCAAAGGCGCCCGACAAGCCCCATCGCCGAACGCGTCGGCTCACTGCGGGCGCAGCCCCTGGCAGGCGGGTTGATAGGCGTAATAGATATCGCGCCCGACCATGCAATGGGTCACACCCCAGCCTGCACCTGCGAAGCCTTCATCACTGCGGATCCAATAGACAAGACGATAGTCGCGCCCGTCGGACAGATGCGCGCGTGCCTCACAATAGCGGCGCGCCATGAGATACCGGTCGTCGTCCCATTGCCGCGTCGCGACCTCCCGCACATGGCTGACGGCGCGCAAGGACAGTTTCGGATCGCGGTAGAGGCGTTCGGAGTCATCAAAATCGTGACGCAGCTCGGCCAGAACCGCATCATCGTCGCACGTCGGTCCATGCCAGGGCTTTTCGCGCTCGGCATCGTGGTAGAAAATGAAATCGTCGTGCAGCAGGCTGCCGATGACCGAAAGCCCCTGGAAATACGGGTCTTCCGCCTTTTGCGGCGATGATGGATCAGCCGCCTGGCCCGAGCCGGCCATAAGGGCGCCTGCTGTCAAGGCAAGACCGGCCATGAAACTGGTCAGATACCGCATATCGCTTTGTCCGCCCTCGACTGGTCACCGATATGGTGGTTCGCGATGTTGTGGTCGATACCGCGCAGATCAAGCTGTCGGCCGATCCGCGCGCGCTTTCGCGCAATGCAGCAACACACATATCCCTGAAGACCATGCGGCCATGCCACGCAGATGGTCAAGGGTATCCGGTGGCGCCTGTGCAAGTGACCGCGTCTCGGCCGGCTAATGTTGCGCTCGCGACACGGCAGCGAGGCTAAAGAACGAGGCACGCGCAACTGGGCAGGCCCTGTCGCTGATATCCCAGCTCGTATTGTTCAGCACCATGCCGCATGTCGCAATTTGCCCACGCAGACAAACGCTCTCGCCAACGGAAAAGCGCTGACCGTTGTAGACGCATTCGCATTTTACGGGTGGTATCTCGAAAGCGGGTCGCAGATCGACGCTGTCATCAGCATGTGAAACAGAAACAAGTTCTGGCAGAACAACCAATGACAGAAGCGCGCACGCAACAAAACGCAGCCTGCCCCAGGTCATCCCTGAGATGTCATGCTTAGTCAGCAAGCGCCAACCCTGATATTGCCGTCGTGCTATCCCATTAAAGCAGATGTTACGCTAGGGCGGTGCGAACACCAAGCGTCAAATCAAGATCGTCGATCGGGCCCCTATCCGGTGATCGTGGGCTGGATCAGAGGATGGGTCGCGCTGCTTGGTACCGCGGCTGACAAGTGTCCTGTCGCAGCGGCAGTTACTCGCCACCACCATCGCCATCGGGCGGAACGTCGCCATCCACATCCGAGCCGTCGCCATCGGTGATTTCGCGCAGGAATACGGCCTTAGGCCCGCGGCCCATGCGATCAGCTTGGGTTTCGAAGGAGATCTTCTGACCTTCATCCAAGGTGTCGAAGCCGCTGCGTTCAACGGCGGAAATATGGACGAAAATATCCTTTTCGCCATTGTCCGGAACGATGAAGCCAAAGCCTTTGTCGCGATTGAAGAACTTTACCGTTCCGGTGATCCGTGGACCGCGTTCAGGACGCGGGCCTCGCGGGCCATCGCCGCGTGGTGACCGATCGCCACCACCAAAACGATCGCCGCCTCCACCATAGCGGTCTCCGCCACGGTCGCCACCGCCGCCATAACGATCGCCGCCACGGTCGCCACCGCCGCCGTAGCGATCACCGCCGCCACCGCCGCCGTAGCGATCACCGCCGCCACCGCCGCCGTAACGGTCGCCGCCACCACCGCCGTAGCGATCACCGCCGCCACCACCGCCGTAGCGATCACCGCCGCCACCGCCGCCGTAACGGTCGCCACCGCCACCGCCGTAGCGATCGCCACCGCCGCCGAACCGATCACCGCCTCCGAAATTGTCGCGCTCATCGCGGCCGCCGCGGCGGACATCCCTGTCGTCCCGGCCGCCACGACGAAAATCATCATCGTCGCCGAATCTGCGCCGATCGCCGCGCCGGCCCCGATCATCACCCATGTCGATGGTCCTTCTTCGCACCGCGTGTCCGGTGCCAGCTTGACCCGCGCGCGGGTCTGTCCTCACGCTTGCCGGCATGCATTGAGCAGCCGGTGGGCCCAAGTCGATTGACGGATGATGGAGAAGCAAAATAAGCGCGCATCAGACCCGGTCTTGCCGAGTAACCTCACCAAATTCATGCCGCCACTTGGGGCTTATTGATATTTATGCGGCTGCAAGGTTCGAAACGCAACAACATAAAACTGTCATACATACGGGGCCATCACCTGAAAAGCTGAAATGCAGCGTGTTTTGCCCGCATACGGCAGGGTCGATTTTCCTGATACTGCGTGTCAATCCCATGGTTTCTGGCGGGCAAGTGTGGTGTCTTCGGCGCCCGCACCTCCCTCTTGCACGGCGGTCGCCGATCTCGAACAGGAGCCAGCCTATGACTGACACCCGCTTGCAAATCATCGTTGTGCCGGTCACGCCGTTTCAACAGAACTGCTCGGTCTTGTTCGACACCGAGACGAAGTTCGCCGTTGTCATCGATCCGGGCGGTGATGTTGAGCGGATTCAATCTGTTGTGGCCGAAGAGGGCCTCACCATTCAGATGATCCTTCTGACTCACGGGCATATCGATCACGCAGGTGGTGCGGCCGACCTTCAGGAGCGCTGCGCCGCCGCAGGCCGCCCTGTCGAGATTGTCGGTCCACATAGGGACGAGGCGGCCCTTCTCGGATCGTTGGAGCGGCAAGGTATGGAGACGGGAATGGCCGGCGCGCGCAATCTAACGCCGGATCGCTGGCTTGAAGATGGCGACGATCTGACAGTGCTCGGCATGGCGTTCAGCGTGCTGCATTGCCCAGGCCACAGTCCAGGCTCGATCGTGTTCTTCGCCGACGCATTGCGGCTCGCGATTTCTGGGGATGTGCTGTTCCAGGGATCGGTTGGACGCAGCGATTTGCCCGGTGGCGATCACGCGACGCTGATGCGTTCGATCACGGAGAAGCTGCTGCCGCTCGGTGACGATGTCACCTTTCTGCCCGGCCACGGCGCAGCCAGCACGCTTGGCCAGGAACGTGCCACAAATCCCTTTGTGCGCGAGGCACTTGGCGAGGCCGACTGAGCGACCTCGCCTCGCATGACCTTCAACCCGTGCCAAACACGGTTGGCACAATCGTTAGCGGCACAACCGGCGCGGGCCGTGATAGGGCTGGAATGTTCCGGTTGCCGCGTCGAAGGAACGATATTTCGCCGAGCAATAGGCATACCATTCGCGGCTGAACGGTTCCGGCGCATGTCCGACGTGACCGACATGTCCGCCATAGGTTGGCGCAGGGCCAACGACATAGGCGTCAGGCTGGTCAAGCGCGCCAGCGATGATGGCGCCAGCTGCAAGCCCGATAATGGCACCTGCGATCACCGCGCCGCCATTGTCATTGTGATGACGATAGACGTGACCACGGTGATGACGATGCGACCGGTGGCGATTGACATGACGCTCGACGACCACGCGGTCGCCATAACCATAACCGGTTCCGTAGCGGCCATCGCGCCAGTCGCGCGCTTCCGCCATTGTTGGCAGCAGGGTTGCCGTCATGGCGATGGCAAGCGCCGTCACTGCCGTCTTCTTCAACAGGGTCATCTTCCATCTCCCGTGCTGGACGCCGACCGCAGGATGTCTGTCTGGCGTCTCCATCTGGCACAAGACATAGAATGCGTCGCCTGAACCCGCGCTGAACGCGGTAAACAGGGTTCAGACAGGTTTCGAGCAGCGGGTATGGCGTGCGGCTGCTACGAACTTACTTGACGTTGGTGGTGGTGCGATCACCGCGATTTGGGATGGCCGGGGCATCTGTATTGACGTTTGCGGTACACAGCGACTCCTTGATGGAGCACTGATCGCTGTATTCACCGCAGAGTTCGAGTGCCGCGATTTCTGCGGCATCCACCGTTACCCCCCAGGATGCGCCCCATGATAGGTCAGGCGCTGTTGCAAGCGCC
The DNA here is from genome assembly GCA_039819185.1 of Pseudomonadota bacterium. Taxonomy (GTDB): domain Bacteria; phylum Pseudomonadota; class Alphaproteobacteria; order Rhizobiales; family Tepidamorphaceae; genus JBCBSK01. The sequence continues at coordinate 11,981 of JBCBSK010000080.1, forward strand.
CCGCAGGCGTTGCGAAACCAGGTCGCCATCTGGCAGCCGCGCGAGCGGTCCTCGCACTCCGACAAGGCCGCCTGTTCTGCCTCTTCCTGGGTCGGCAGATTGTTGACCGCGGAAAAGACGCCCGTCTCCGAGATCGCGATCGAGCCGAACAGGAACTCTTGCGCCTGCGCCGGAGCCATAGGCAGCGTTGGCGTAAGCAGCGCCATGCCAAACGCCAGGCATATACGTCGAACAGCGCGCAGCTGGTGGCAATGCCCATCCGATGCCGGTTCTCTCATCTTCGCCACTCCCTGTTTCGCCAATACGATCTGCACATGTTACTCGGCCGCAACACCTTCGGCGATCTCGAAGGGCAGGTCGATGCTCGCCATCTCACCAGAATTGGTGTCGGTGTAGATGTAGCGAAGAACATATGCCCCCGCCGGTGCGCCGGAAACCTCCAGCGTCAGATGCGTCATGACTTCGAGGTTATGCTCACGGCTCGTGAAGCTGAAATTTCCGAACCCGTCCTGTTGGGCCAATACCTGTCCCGTCTCGCTCAAGAGTTCGAAATCGACGGTCAGGGCCGACGATAGATAGCCTTCGCCGGCGTCAATCCAGGTCACGCCAACGGGTTCGACATAGGCGACAAGAGGTTCGTCGGCCGCAAATACGGCATCCTGACGCGGATCATAGACACCGAAGCCAGGCGGGTCATTCGTGACGAAGGTCGCTTCGCGCACCGACAATGGCATCTCGCCGGCAACGAGGATCATTGCCTCGCGCAGCCTTTCGAGCGCTTCAGCGCCATTGCCGCGCCCGATGAGTTCCTCGGCCTCTGCGGCGAGATCGGCAATCTCCCCGGCCTGTGTGTGAGGGATCCCTGCGCCGATCAGCCAGATCGACGCGGCCCCCGCCGCCAAACATGCTATGTATTTTGATGTCATCTTGCGCTCCGTCTCACCGCTGAACCGTTCCCCCGTGCCAGCGATTGCCGACAGTTTGACGAACCTTGCTGTCATGATGCAACGAAGATGTGACGCATAATGGGCATCTGGGCGGTCTCTTCGCGTTTGCGTTGACGGATGCCCGTGCGACGTAACGGGAAGGTAGAGAGTGGCATGCCGGTAACGGTTCTGGATGCAGCCTTGATGGCGTTTGTAACGGTCATGGCGATCCTGGCCGGGCGACAGTTCGGCCCGCCGGATCCGGGAAAACGCGCCTTTGTGACACTCCTGTTTGCGGTCGGCGGATTTATGGTCCTCGGCGCCGCTTTAGGCCGAATTCCTTGATGCCTTGCTGATCCCCATGCGGCTTTGAACGGCGGCTGGCACGTTGCGATCGCGCAGAAAGCGCTGGGTTTGACCGAAGCCGCATAACTCGCGCTGTATGACGACATGCCACAGGGCGTCCGCCGCGTCCTGCAAGATCCGGTCGTGTTCTTCCGGATCAGCGTTATCGGCAACCGTGCGCAGGTTTTCGAGCCGTGTGTCGAGCCGCTCAAGCAGGCGCCCGAGCGTGCCGGCTTTTTCCGCGCGCACCTCATGATCAAGGCTTGCTGTCAGCGGGTCGGTCATGACGGTGGGGCGCCACAGCGCCTTTGGTGGACGAACGGTCATATTGGGCCGATAGCACGATCAGGCGAGATGGTCAGCCTGTCGGTCCGGACATGTTGGCCAACGCCTCTTGCCGCAGCGCCATAGCGTCTGCTTGATCGTCGGACAGAGCGACATCGGCGAAGCTGACAACCGCGCCCTGTTGCACGGAGCGCGTTAGCGCAATGCCATCGGCCAGCCCGATCGGCAGAGCGTCGAGACTTTGGCTCCGATGCACAGACAGCGCTGTGCCATAGACCGTGTGGCCACCTTCACCGTCGAGCGTATCACCGGGTTTCAGATCACGTTTTGCGGTTGCGGCGACCTCGCCATGTTTCGCATGCGTCTGGCCCGTTGGCTCGCCACGTAAGGCCGCCGACAGGGCGGAGGTTGCGAGTTCCAGCCCGATCAGATGGAAGGGCTTATACATTGCCGCATAGCGGCCCGAGGCGTCGGTATTCATGCCATATTGCCGGAAACAGGCCGCAGCATAGTCATTCGGCGCTTCGAGCACGACATAGACGCCCCAGCGTAGATCGCGGAACACAGGCCGACCATCGCGCTCGAGGCTCGAAACCACTTCGACTATGCCGGAATGATCCAGCACGCCACCTGCCGAACGCGGTCTCAGGATGTGGGCCAGGTCGTCGACACCGCAGGGTGGGAAGGCGAGCCCCCGGTCGGGCACAGCGAGATCCGTCGCATTGGCGATCGCCACCATCTCGATCGCACTCTTTGTGCCGTCGAGGAAGGAGTTGAACATTTTCGGGTTCATGCCGGCCTTGGCCGCGTCCTCTGGCGACAAGCCATAGTGGGTCCAGACATCGTCCGGCGTCACTTGGTGGTAGGCGGGGAGATATTTCGTTCCCTTGCCGGCGGCGGTGACATGGAAGCCGTTTGATCGCGCCCAATCGACCATCTCGCAGACAAGCGCTGGCTGGTCGCCATAGGCCATGGAATAGACGACGCCCGCAGATCGGGCGCGGCGCGCGAGCGCCGGGCCCGCTAACACATCCGCTTCGACATTGACCATGATGACATGTTTGCCGGCATCGATTGCTGCACGGGCATGGCGCAGGCCTGCCAGAGGATGGCCCGTTGCTTCGATAACGACATCAACATCGTCGCGGGCGGCCAGCGTTGTGCCGTCGTCGAGCAACACCGTCGCCGCAATAAGGTCCTCGGGCCAGCCGACGGTCCGGCACTGCTCTTTTGCCCGATCCGGCCGGAGATCGGCGATTGCCGACACATCGAGTCCTGGAATGGTCGGCACCTGGCTCAAAAACATCGCGCCGAACTTGCCGGCACCGATTAGGCCGACTCGAACCGGGGTGTCGCCACGGTCTATCCGCGCTTGGAGAAGGGAAAAGAGGTTCATGATATAGCCGGCTTATTTGTTATGAAAGCGCGTCTTGCGGATCCTGAAGCCTGTTGGAATCAGGGTTGGGGAAACCGCTCCAGTGTCATTGAGATGTCATGTCGCTGCCGCATCACCTCCTGATTGGTCTATTGAGGAGGATGGATTATGAAAAAGATTGGTCGGCTTAGCATTTTGACCTGCAGTTTGCTGGCGAGCACCGCTCTCGCGGCCCACGCGGATCAGGCCTTCAATCGTATCGCGTCCTTCCCGGTGAACACAAATCTACCGGCCGACATCGATCAGGCAACCGAGACCTCGGCCGAGATCATCACCGCATCTGAAGATGGCATGATGCTGATCTACTCCGACAGCCCGCTTGAGGCGATCGGCATGGTTGACATCTCCGATCCGGCGTCTCCGCAGCCGGGTGGCGTCGTCCTGCTTGATGGTGAGCCCACGGCGGTTTCGGTCGCCGGTGGCAACGTCCTGGTTGGCGTCAATACGTCGGAGAGCTTCACCGACCCGTCCGGCCATCTTGTCGTGATCGATATCGAAAGCGGCGAGGAAGTCGCGCGCTGCGATCTCGGCGGTCAGCCGGACTCGGTCGCTGTATCGCCGGACCGCTCAATTGCGGCGATCGCGATCGAAAACGAGCGTGATGAAGACCTCAACGACGGCATCATCCCGCAACTGCCGGCGGGTTCGGTGGCGATCGTGCCGCTCACGGACGGTTCGCCCGACTGCGATGCGATGATCATGGCCGATGTCACCGGTCTGGCCGACGTCGCGGGCGACGATCCAGAGCCCGAATTCGTCGACATCAACGCTGACAACGAGATTGCCGTCACGCTGCAGGAGAACAACCACATCGTCGTGCTCGCGGCCGATGGCAGCGTCCTCAGCCATTTCTCCGCCGGTGCGGTCGATCTCGACAATGTCGATACGCAGGAAGAAGGCGCGCTGACGTTCGACGGGACGCTGGCCGGAGTGCCGCGTGAGCCGGATGCGGTGCAATGGCTCGACGGCGACCGCCTCGTGATCGCCAATGAGGGCGACTATGAGGGTGGCTCACGCGGCTTCACGATCTTCTCGAAAGACGGCGAAGACCTCTATGAGTCAGGGTTGGCCTTTGAATATGAGGTCGCCCGCGCCGGCCACTATCCCGAAGAGCGTTCGGGCAATAAGGGCGCCGAGCCTGAGGGCATGGAAGTCGGCACCTTCGGCGACAACACACATATCTTCCTTCTGTCGGAGCGCGGCTCGGTTATCGGCGTTTATCGCGACACGGGTGCGGACCCTGAGTTTGTCCAGCTTCTGCCATCTGGCCTTGCGCCGGAAGGGGCCGTGGCGATCCCCGAGCGCAACCTCGTCGCGGTGTCGAACGAGGCCGATCTGATCGAGGACGGTGGTGTACGCTCACATGTCACGGTCTATGAGCTTGGCGACGGTGCGTCGTCTTATCCGATGATTGTCTCGGAGCTTGACGAAGATGGCCGGCCGATTGGTTGGGGCGCGTTGTCTGGTCTTGCCGC